>CAZEJJ010000208.1:0-11588 GCA_964512185.1 uncultured Enterobacterales bacterium
GATGGTCCCGATGTTCACGTGCGGCTTCGTACGCTCGAACTTCTGCTTGGCCATGGAATACCTCGCGGGCGATGCTGGGGGGCAGGCTGTTGTTTCCAGGCCACAGGGGCCTGGTAGATGGAGCCCATGCCCGGACTTGAACCGGGGACCTCCTCCTTACCAAGGAGGTGCTCTACCGCTGAGCTACATGGGCCGAAGGGTAGGGGCCAGGGAGCGGGAAACGGGGTTCGAACCCGCGACCCTCAGCTTGGAAGGCTGATGCTCTACCAACTGAGCTATTCCCGCTTGGAGACCTCGGAGCAGCGACCGCTCCGGCTCCAGAGAGGTGAGGCGAGGGTGGGGGATGGTGGATTTGAACCACCGTAGGCGTACGCCGGCGGGTTTACAGCCCGCTCCCTTTGGCCACTCGGGCAATCCCCCGTTGGACCTCGCGACCCCTCAGGGCCCTGTTTTCTGTGCTGTCAGAGAGCCTGGATACGCTGGAGCTGGCGGTGGGACTCGAACCCGCAACCTGCGGTTTACAAAACCGCTGCTCTGCCAATTGAGCTACGCCAGCAAGCCGGGCAGGAGCCCGGAGTGACGCGCACGGCGGCCGAATATAGTGATCCCTCCAGGTGGTGTCAACAAGCGCCACGGGCTTTTTCCAACAGGCCTCTCAGGGCGCCTCGATCGCGGCCTTCAACGCCTCGCCGTCGAACAGAGCCGCGTCCATGGTCTCGGGAAACTCCAGGGCCCGCACGGCCACGCGCTCGCGCAGCGCCTCCCCGTACCAGGTCTCGAGCCTTCCGGGGATCACCAGGCCCAGGGAAGGCTCCTGGTAGTCGCCGAAGCGGCAGACGTGGCGGCCCTCCGTGCCAGCAAACCTCAGCTCACGGATGCGGTGGTCACCCTCGTCGAAGCCCACCAGGCTGGCGTCGTTGATGGGGTCTTCGGACAGGGCCAGCCAGCTCAGGCCCGCCTCGTGGGAGCTCGTGAGGCTGGCCTGCAGCTCCAGCGGCCAGCCGCGGAAGGCCAGGGCCTGGTCGAGCACCTGCTCGGGCGCGAAGCTCTGCAGGGCCTCACGGGTGGGCCCGAAGGAGACGGCGTGCACCTGTCCGTCCACCGCCAGCCAGGCCTGCTCGTCAGCTCCCAGCACGGTGACGCTGTCGCGCCCCTCGCCCTCGAGGATGCGCACCTCGAGCCGCAGCAGCTCGCCCTGGCGCCAGTAGTCGTGCCAGGCGCGCAGCATGCCATCTTCCAGCGGGAGGCTGCGCTCGAAGCGAAAGTGCACCCTGTCCCAGGATGGATCGCTCCCCTGCCCCACCTCGGCGGTGCTCGAGCCGCCGCCGTGGGCCCGCAGCAGCGCGGCCAGGTGCTCCTTGCCGGCGCCGGGCTGCTCGGCGGCGTCCGGATCTTCGCTGCCTGAGATGTCGCCGGGCTCCCGGACGCGGGTGGGATCGCGGCCTGGCACGGCCAGCTCGTCCACAGGAAGCCGATCGCGGCCCGCCAGCAGGTAGACCTGCACCGCCTGCCCGCTCGCGCCAGCCAGCCGCTGCGCCGCCTCGTGGGCCGCGTCGCGCAGCTCGAAGCCGCCCGCGCGCAGCAGGTACTCCCAGCCGTAGCCGCGACGGAAACGCCGCACCAGCTCGGTCTCGAGGCCCTCCACAAGCACCGCTGCCCTGGCGGCCTCGGCATCGGTACGCTTCGTGTAGGCGGCCGTCTCCACGAACAGCTCCTCGGCCAGCGAGCGGGCCGGGGACAGGGCCCAGCACAGCAGCAGCGCCGAGACGAGGGAGGTGGCGAGAGGGCGTGCACTCATGGATGCTGTCTTCCTCAGGGCCGCGCCGCGGCGGAGGGCTGGGCCCGCTCCCGTACCGCGGCGACGGGATCCTCGGCCAGTCCCAGCAGCGTTTCCTGGTGGCCCTGGGGGTCCACGTCGCTGAGGAAACCAGCCACGAATGCCCGCACGCGCGGATCGGCGTCGCCAGCCATGGCCGCCACCTTCTCTACGTCGCGTCCGCCAGCCACCGCGAAGCGGTCGGCCACCTCGGATCGGCAGGCCTGGCTGGGGGGACGCTCCTCCTCGAGCATGACCAGCAACAGCGCGGGCAGGGCGTCCTCGGAGCGCTGCAGGCGCAGGATGTCCAGCGCGGCGAGGCAGTACAGATCGGCGTCGGGCCCGCCCTCGGAGGCCACGCTCAGCAGAGGCTGCACCCCGCGCATGCGCCCCATCACCACCAGGGCCTTGGCGGCGGAGCGGCGTGCCTGGGGATCACCCTCGGCCATGACGCCTTCGAGGAACACCCAGTCCCGGTCGGTGGGGTAGTCCAGATCCAGGCGGGGTTCGTCGGGATCTCCAGCCGCGGCTGCGGGCTCCCCCGCGGGCAGGCTGGCCAGCTCGTCGGCCAGGGTGGACGAGGAGGGCAGGTCGGGCGGGGGCGGCACCTGCTCCGCCACACCTATCAGCAGGCTGCCCACCCGCTCGCGGGCGTAGAAGGCCAGCCCCAGCAAGCCCGCCAGCAGCACCCCTGCCAACACCAGGGGCAACCAGTTCAGGCCACGGGCCATGCTTCCTCCAGGGATCCGCAGAAGGTCGGTATCACTCCGGAGGCTGCGGATCCCCCTCAGGCCCGGCGGGAAGTGGCGGCCCCTCCTCCACCTCGATGGGCCGTGGCATGAAGGTGAGCGCCAGCACCAGCGCCACCGCGGCGGCGATCCAGCGCGCCCGGGCGCTGAGCGCCGGCCGCTGCGGCACCTCCAGGTTTCGCCACGCGCCTGTGATCAACGCCAGCCCACCCCACACCGCCCAGCCCGGCCAGTACAGGCCGCCCAGCAGCAGGGCCACCAGCACCAGCCTCGACAGCCTGCGGGCCTGCCGTGGGAGCAGGGCACCCACCACGTGGCCACCGTCGGCCTGGCCCACGGGCACCAGGTTGATGGCGGTGAGCAGGCAGCCCACCCAGCCCGCCAGGGCCAGCGGGTGCAGCTCGGCGTAGCGGCCCGGAGCCCCCCCGAGCACCAGGCTGCCCAGCAGCTTGACCGCGACTGGATCGTTGAAGATCAGGTACATCCCACCGGGCTCCAGCGCGATGTCGGGCCCCGTGTAGCGCAGCCCGATGGCCAGCATCACGAAAGACACCACCGCCCCGGCCAGCGGGCCGGCGGCCCCCATCTCCAGCAGCGCCGTGCGGTTGGGCGGCCGGCTGCGCAGGAAGATGATGGCCCCCAGGGTGCCGAAGCCCACCGGCAGCGGGATGAAGTGCGGCAGCGAGACACGAAAGCCGTGCCGGCGGGCTGCGAAATAGTGCCCCAGCTCGTGGGTCAGCAGGATGGACATGAGCCCGCCGGTGTAGGCCGCGGCCCCCAGGGCCTGGTCCATGTCCGCCAGCGCATCCATCCCGCCGTAGGCGAAGAACATGCACAGCAGCGTGGCGACGAACAGGCCGACGCTGCGCAGGCGCTCGCGCGGGGTCTCCAAGTTGATGGCTGCTAGTCGACCACCTGGCGCACGCTGAACTCGTAGGGGCCGGTGTCGGCACCGGCTCCCACCACCAGCAGGTAGGCCTCACCGCCGGTGGCGGTGATCTCCAGGTAGGCGTCCTCACCGCTGTCGTCGGAGCGACCGCCGGCGTTGCTCAGGTAGTCGATGGTGGGCAGTTCGTCTTCGTCCACCGAGTCCACGTCGAAATTCTCCAGCCCGTACACTTCGTCGGTGAGCAGGTCGGGGTCGATGCTGCAGAGCTGCACCAGCACCTGGTACTGGAAGCTGTCGGGGGCGGGCTCGTCGGCGTCGGGCACCGAGTCGCCGTCCCAGTCGTCGGCGCAGGTGGTGGGCTCTCCTGACGTGATGCCGCAGGGATCGAAGCGCTCCGTGTCCCCTTCCTCTTCGCCGCCCTCGCCCTCTTCTTCTTCCTCCTCCTGCACCTCGGAGAAGGCCACCCAGGACAACACCTGCTGGTTGAAGATGAACTCCAGCAGGGAGACGGGGAACTCGAAATCGGTGCCCTCCAGGTCGGGGCAGGCGTCGCGGTTGGTGTCGTCCACCGTCGGGGTGGGCACCCAGTCGAAGGGCGCCAGGGCCAGCCAGGGGTCGAAGGGCGCGATGCTGCCGGTCAGGTTCTCGTAGCGCCGATCCAGCCAGATCTGCAGCTCGATCTCCTCACCCAAGGGGCGGTCCGAGAAGTCAAGCAGCCAGCGGTCCGTATCGTACACCGCCCCGTCACCCGCGCCGCCGTCGGCGGAGTACACGTCCACCTGCCACTCCTCGCCGATCTCGCCGATGCCGTAGATGGGCGTGCCGTCCTCGGGCAGGCTGGGCAGCGAGATGTAGTTGGCGTCGACGGAGGAGTAGATCTCCTCGACAGCGATGTCGTCGAACAGGGGATCGTTCCAGCGGATGATGGCCGCCAGCAGGCCGGCGTTGGACACCTGGATGTTGAGCGCCGTCTCGTCGTAGGTGAGGTTGCTCAAGCGCACCACCTGGGCCCCGAAGCCGTCGATGACGCTGCCGAAGAAGTCGATGCCGGGCACGTAGGTGCTGAAGTCGGTGTTGCCCAGCAATACGCGCTTGTCCTCGAGCTCCGCGGGCGAGTCGGTGGTGCCGTCCTCCATGTAGCGGTTGAGGCCGTTGAGGTTGAGCCCGGTCTGGTAGCCGTTGGCGCCGTAGTACACGCCCACCTCGGCCGATTCCGGAGGCTCGGTGGGGGCCGAGATGGTCTCGGCCTCGGCGTACTGGGGCCAGTCGCTCTCGTCCACCAGGTCCTCGCCTTCGATGTTCTGCTGGCCCGTGACCGCCAGGGCCACCTGCCACTGCAGCACGATCTCGTCGAAGTCCTCGGGCCCGCCCAGCTCGGCCACCGCGGCCTCCACGTTGCTGGTGCCCACCTCGGTGGACTGCACCAGCTCGCCGAGGATCTCGGTGCCGTAGACATCTACCAGGTAGCGCAGGAACAGGTACTGGGCGCCGCGGCCCTCCAGCGACAGGCTGCTCTCGCCTTTCTCCGCCGTGAGCGAGGCCAGGTGGGGGGCGTCCATGTAGTCCCAGGCGTCGTCGTAGAAGATGGCCCCGAAGCCCACCAGGTCGGCGGCCACCGCTCCGATGCCGTGGCGCAGCCACTCCTCTTCGTCCTCCTGGCCCTGCTCCAGCACCTTCTGGTTGTAGATGATGAGGTGCACCACCTCCTGGGCCACCTGGGCCGCCAGGGACATGCTGGTGTACTCGTCCACCGAGGTGGGCTTGTCGGGGTTGTAGAAGCCGTAGGGATCCGGCGCGAAGACGTAGATGATCTCCTGCTCGTCGGAGCCGGGATTCTCGGTGAGATCGTAGTCGGTGAGATCCACCTCGGGATCGGCGTAGGACTCCAGCACCGCGCCCTGTTCGTCGGGATCCTCGGCCTGGGAGGGCAGCCAGTTGAGCACGTTGGTGACCAGCACGGTGACCCGCTCGTCGCTGTTGATATCGCTGAACTCGCCCAGCATGTCTTCGAGGTTGACCATGATGTTGGCGTCGACGATGCCGGCGATGGTCTGCAGATCGCAGTTGTTGAAGCCATAGGAGTCGTTGACGGTGTCCTCTTCGTCGATCACCCCGTCGCACTCGTAGTCCCAGTCGATGCCCACGGAGTCGTCCACCCAGATGGAGACGGTGTCGCCCAGCGCCCACAGGGTGCCGGTGGCCAGCTGGTAGCTGGAGTCGTCGTCGATGGCGCCGCGCACGTGGAACTCGCGCAGGGTCACGCCCACCTCGAGGTCGTCCTCGGGCATGGGCGGAGGCGGAGACGCCGGCTCGGGCTGGCTGGAGGCGCGGGAGGCCTGCTCGGCTCTCCACTCCCGCAGGCGCTGCCGGAAGGGGCTGGGACCCGGGGCAGGTTCGGCGTCGGGGGCCACGCGCGCCTCGGAGCCGTCGGCGGTGTCGGTGACCTCCGCCTCTTCACCCTGGCTATACCAGACCTTGAAGCCGGTGGAGCCCTCGGCGGTGTTCACCAGCACCGCGAAGAACTCCTGGTCCTGGTTGGAGTCTCCGCTGGCGTCAGCCAGCTGGGCCGTGAGCACGCCGTCTTCGTCCACACCCTGGTTGGTGTCGCCGGGGTCGTCGAAGGGGGTCCACACGTCCGGAGGCTCTCCGGAATGACCGGTCTCTATGGGCTGCGTGTCATCGGTGTCGGTGTCGGAGTCGACGTCGGTGTCGGCGTCGTTGCCGCCTCGGAACCTGGTGCCGGGGTCGACGCAGGTGCACCCCGCGATCCACAACAGCAGTGAAATTGAGGCCAAACCGAGCAGGCGCATGCTACCTCCGACGTCTCCTGACATACCCTGGCATGCGCGCCGCGCGGCTCGCCATGCCTGCTACACCGAATACCATGGGTATTTCTGCCCCGTCAACGACCGCGGCGCCTCGCGTAGCGCCCCGTCCGCGCCAGGGCC
Organism: uncultured Enterobacterales bacterium; assembly: GCA_964512185.1. GTDB lineage: Bacteria > Myxococcota_A > UBA796 > UBA796 > JAFGLY01 > CAZEJJ01. The sequence continues at coordinate 6,403 of CAZEJJ010000208.1, forward strand.
TTCACACACCGCAGCGCGAGGATATCTTAGAGCCTGCCAAGGGGAATCATCACGATGCGCGATCTCTACGAAGTACTGGGCGTGGCCAAGGACGCCGACCAGGCCTCCATCCGCACGGCTTTCAAGAAGCTGGCGCGCCGCTACCACCCCGACGTGAGCCAGGAGGCGGACGCCGAGCGGACCTTCAAGGAGGTCAACGCCGCCTACCAGGTGCTCTCGGACGAGCAGAAGCGCACCTGGTACGACGAGTTCGGCGAAGACTCGCTGCGCCCCGGCTTCGACGCGGACCGGGCCCGCATGTACCGCCAGGCGGGCCGCGCCGGAGGCTTCAACCCCTTCGCTGGGAGCGCCGGCGACGGGGTGAGCCTCGACGAGCTGTTCGGCAGCATGTTCGGCGGTGGCGGCGGTGGCGGCGGTGGCCCCGGCTTCCGCTCCGGCTGGGACGGACCGGTCACGGCGCGCCGTCGGGGTCCCGACATGGAGACCCAGGTGGAGATCGACCTGCTCACCGCGGTGCACGGCGGCGAGGTGCTGGTGGGCCTGCGGCGCCCCGAGTCCTGCGCCAGCTGTCAGGGCCAGGGCGGCACAGAGCCCCGCGAGTGCCTGCGTTGCCACGGCACCGGCCGGGCCCGCCAGAGCCGCTTCGGCATGCAGGCCATGGTGCTGTGCGAGGAGTGCGCGGGCAGCGGCAGCAGCTTCGCCCAGGAATGCCCCGTCTGCGCCGGCAGCGGGCGCACCATGATCCAGCGGCGCCTCAAGCTGCGCGTGCCCCCGGGCGTTGGCGACGGCCAGGTGCTGCGCCTGCGCGGCCTGGGGGGCGAGGGCCGCAGGGGCGGCCCGGCGGGCAACCTGCTGGTGTCGGTGCAGGTGCGCCCCCACCCCGTGCTGCAGCGCAAGGGCCACGACCTGGAGATCGAGGTGCCCATCACCATCCGCGAGGCCCTCGAGGGCGCCCGCGTCACGGTGCCCACTCCCGATGGAGAGGTGAAGCTGCGCGTTCCACCCGGGGCCCGCAACGGCCAGCGGCTGCGGCTCAAGGGCCGCGGGCTGCCCAGGAGCAATGGCGAGCGCGGGCACCTGTACGTGGTGCTGCGTCCGGTGGTGCCCATCACCGACGATCCCCAGGCCCTGGAGCTGGCCAGCCAGCTCGACGCCTTCCACGGAGCCGACGTGCGCGCCGATCTGCAGCTCTAGGAGCCCTCGGGAAAGCTCATGTCTACTGCGACCCGCCAGTGCCTACTGCGACGCGTCCTGCTTGCAGCGCCCGACTGTCAGCGTGTTGAAAACACGCCTCCGCCGGTCGCTACTGCGCAGAACCCGTCTCGCTACGGCCCTGGAGGCTCTCGCTACGACATGAACCGGCGGCAGGCTTGCCGCCTCTTTCCCGAGCGCTCCTAGACGTTACACTGGCGCCCCCAGGGAGCCCCCATGAACAGCCTCTTTGTCCTCCTGGTGGCCAGCGCCACCGCCCAGGCCGACCTGCCGGAGCTGCTGCAGAAGGCCTCCGACGCTGAGCTGGCCCAGGCCGACCGCATGCAGGCCTTCGAAGAGCTGGTGGAGCAGGGCTACGGCGACACCCTCATCGCCATGGCCGACGACCAGGATCTCGACGCCCGCCAGCGCTGGGTGGCCATCCGGGCCCTCGGGCGCATCAACTCCCCCCCGGCTGTGGAGGCCCTGGTGCGCCTGCTGGGCGACGAGGTCTCGGGCATGCGCGCCGCCGCGGCCGCGGCCCTGGCGGACGCCCGCCAGAAAGAACACGCCGAGAAGGTCGCCGGTCTGCTGGAGGACCCGGCGGTCATCGTGCGCGGCGCGGCCGCCGACGCCCTGGCGCAGCTGCAGGAGCCGCGCACCGTGCCCTACCTGGAGCGCGCGCTGGACGATCCCTCCAACTTCTACCGCGGCGAGAGCCTGTGGGTGCGGCGTCACTACGTGGTGGCCCTGGGCTCCATCGGCGACAAGGCCTCCCTGCCCTCCCTGATCCGCTGCCTCCACGACGCCGACTCCGACGTGGTGGACGCCACCCTGGCGGCGCTGGAGGCCGTCACCGGCCGCTCCTGGGCCGACGGGCGCAGCCACTCGGAGCAGGTGGCCGCCTGGACGCGCTGGTACGCGAACCAGTAGAGAGAACCGCTGTGCGCCCCAGGGTCACGCGGGGCGAGGGTTCGGGAGGGGACAGACCCCATCCCCTACGATTTGACGTGCAGCTTGAGCACCGAGCGGCCCACGCCCAGGGTGTCGCCGGAGCGCAGGCGGCCCAAGGCCACGCGGCGGCCGTTGTGGAAGGAGCCGTTGGTGCTGCCCAGGTCGCGCAGGTAGATCATGCCGCGGCCGAAGACCTCGATGACCGTGTGGCGCCGCGACACCTCGGGATCGGTCAGGGGGATCTCGCCAGCTCGGCGGCCGATGGTGACCGTGCCCCGCGTGAAGCGGAAGACCTTGCCGGCGTCCTGACCCGCCACCACCTCGAGCACCGCGTTCATGCCCGGTGGCAGGCGCAGGTCCTGCCCGATCACGTCGCCGTGACTGCGGGTGCGATCCGGGCCAGCCTTGACGTCCACCAGCTCTTCGTCCAGCAGCCAGGCGATCTCCAGCTGCTGCTGGGCCGCGCTGGGCTGGCCGGGCGCCACGGACTCTTCATCGCCGCCCAGGAAGAGGATCATGCGGCAGGATCCGATCGCGAGCTCGTTACCCGGTCGCAGCGCCGCCTCACGCACCAGCCTGCCGTCCACCATGGTGCCGTTGGTGCTGCTCAGATCCTGCACCACCCAGGCGCCGTCGCGGAAGATGATGCGCGCGTGCACACCACTGACCAGTGGATCGTCGAGGATCACGTCGCCCTTCTTGCGCCCGATGACCAGGGGCACGGTCTCGGGCAGGGGGATCTGCGTGCCCGCGCGGTGCCCGGCCACTATCTGCAGGAAGGCGCGCGCCACGTGACTCTCCGGTTGTGCTGGGGCAGGCGGCTGGAGCTCGGAGGGAAGCCTACCACGCCACTCCGCGCGGTCGAGCGTCGCCCATGCTGCGCAACATGATGGCCTTCTGAGCGTGCAGGCGGTTCTCCGCCTGGTCGAAGACCACCGAGCGCGGTCCATCGATGACCTCAGCCGAGACCTCTTCGCCCCGGTGGGCCGGCAGGCAGTGCATGAAGCTGGCGCGGGGACGGGCCAGGGCCATGAGCTCGGAGTCGACCTGGAAGCCCTGGAAGCGCGCGAGACGCTCCTGCTGCTGCTCCTCCTGGCCCATGCTGGACCACACGTCGGTGTAGACCACGTCGGCGTCGGCCACGCCGTCGCGGGGGTCTTCGGTGATCTGGATCGCGCCCCCGGTCGCGGCCGCCACGTCACGGGCGTTGGTGACCACCGCGGCGTCGGGGGCGTAGCCCCGGGGATGGCTGATGCTGACGGTCATGCCGAAGCGCGCCCCGCCGTACAGCAGCGAGTGGGCCATGTTGTTGCCGTCGCCCACATAGGCCAGCTTGAGGCCCTCGAGGCGGCCCTTCTTTTCATGGATGGTCTGCAGGTCGGCCAGCACCTGGCAGGGGTGCAGCAGATCCGACAGCCCGTTGATGACCGGGATGGAGGCGTGATCGGCCAGCGCCTGGATGTCAGCGTGGGCGAAGACCCTGGCCATGACCCCGTCGCAGAAGCGCGACAGCACCCGAGCTGTGTCCGAGATGGACTCGCCGCGATGAAGCTGGATGTCCTTGGGGCCCAGGTAGAGCGCGTGGCCTCCCAGCTGGGTCATGCCCACCTCGAAGCTGACCCGTGTGCGCAGCGAGGGCTTCTGGAAGATCATGGCCAGGCTGGACCCGCGGCAGGAGCGGGAGAAGCTGCGGGGATGCAGCTTGAGCTGCCGGGCCAGCTCCAGCAGGGCTCGGAGCTCCTCGGTGCTCTTGTCCAGCAGGGAGACGAAGTGCAGCGGCATGGCGGCTCCGCAGGTGGCGACGTGAGACGCTCGGAAGGACCGGAGCGGACCCGCTGCCGGACACCCCGCTTCTAACGCAGCCCCGCGCAGGCGGCGACAGCGCAGCGGGCCACCCACGCGCGCTACGGGAAGGCGCGCCCGCGCCGGGGATGGGACAGGAAGAGAGCGAGCCTCGCGCGACGACTGACGAACTGGGTCGCGGAGCTGGGGCCGGAGGCGGCGGTGGGGGTGCGGGAGGTGATGGGGAGGGGGATCGCCTGAACCTACCGGCCGTAGATGAGGTACGCGGCCCCTGCCTCCTCCGCGTTCTCATCGTTGGAGTGGGAGCCCACCAGGAGATCGTCGAGTCCGTCGCCATCGACATCCCCAGCGGGAGACATCCCGATGCCAGCCGTGTCATGCACGGCTTCGCCAAGCAGCTTCCCAGCCGCAGACGAAAGGTCCCGGCTGTCCCAGTGCTGCCCCGACACCAGGTAGACGGCACCGGCGCCTTCGCCTCCCGTACTCTCCTCGTAAGCACCGATCAGGAGATCCAACGAGCCATCCCCATCCACATCACCAGCACTCGCCACCCGCGCACCAGCCCAGTCGCCCTGTTCCTCCCCCACGTATTTGGCATCAGCGGTTGAAAGGCAGCGCGTTCCGGAGAATGAACCCAGGAGCAGATAGGCCGCTCCTGCATCGGTGCCTCCCGTGTCGTCCCGGTGAGCACCAACGAGAACGTCAGCTCGCCCATCGCCATCGATGTCACCCACGCCAGCGACTGATCCTGCCCAGCTGTCCGCAGCCTCACCAACCAGCTTGGCCTCCGCGGACTCCAAACCCTTTTCACCACCGGAGATTGGACCGAGAACCAGGTAGGCCGCGCCCGCATCCTCTCCTGCCTCAGAATCGTATCGAGCTCCGACCAGAAGATCGTCGTAGCCATCTGCGTTGACGTCACCCGCACCGTCGACGTCAGAGCCCGCGTTCTGCTCGACGAGCTCCCCGTAGAACTTCGCGTGGCTGTCTCCCAGGTTGACTGTTCCCGAGATCGTGCCGTGTGCTACGTACACGGCACCAGCACGGTAGCCTCCGGTGGCATCGTCGCGTGCCCCGATGACAAGATCGGCACACCCATCCCCATCCAGGTCTCCCGCGTGTGCAAGTGCAAGCCCAGCATCATCGCCCGGCTCCTCACCTACCAGGACAGCGGCAGACAGCTCGAGATCAACATCACCAGTGACAGGGCCGTGCACCAGGTAGATGTCTCCCGTCCA
>CAZEJJ010000209.1:0-11464 GCA_964512185.1 uncultured Enterobacterales bacterium
CGCATCGGCCTGATCCAGACCGCCAACCCCATCAACGACAACACCACCCCCATCGCCGAGGTGCAGGAGGCCGGCCTGCAGCACCACCTGCCGCTCATCGAGCAGGCGGGCGAAGCCGGCGTGCAGGTCCTGGGCCTGCAGGAGATCTTCAACACCCCCTACTACTGCCCCAGCCAGGATCCCCGCTGGTACGACGCCGCCGAGCCCGCAGACGGTCCCACGGTGGAGCGCCTGCGCCCCTACGCGCGCAAGTACGCCATGGCCATGGTCATCCCCATCTTCGAAGAGGCCATGCGCGGCGTGTACTACAACACCGCGGTGGTCATCGACGCCGACGGCTCCACCCTGGGCATCTACCGCAAGAACCACATCCCGCAGACCAGCGGCTTCTGGGAGAAGTACTTCTTCAAGCCTGGCAACCTGGGCTACCCGGTCTTCCAGACCCGCTACTGCAAGGTGGGTGTCTACATCTGCTACGACCGCCACTTCCCCGAGGGCGCGCGCTTGCTGGGTCTGAACGGCGCCGAGGTGGTCTTCAACCCCTCCGCCACGGTGGCGGGCCTCTCCGAGTACCTGTGGAAGCTGGAGCAGCCGGCCCATGCGGTCGCCAACACCTACTTCATGGCCGCCTCCAACCGCGTGGGCACCGAGGCTCCCTGGAATATCGGCCACTTCTACGGCTCCAGCTACATCTGCGATCCACGCGGCAAGTTCCTGGCCGAGGCCGGCCGCACCGAAGACGCGCTGATCCACGCCGACTGCAACCTGGACCAGATCACCGAGGTGCGTCGCGTGTGGCAGTTCTACCGCGACCGCCGCCCGGAGACCTACGGCGACATGGTGCGCCTGCTTCCGTAGCGATCTGCTGAAACAGCGGCCCGCCTTTCCCGCAGAAGGAGAACCCCATGGCCTTGATCATCAAGAACGGTGAGATCATCACCGCCGCCGACCGCTACCACGCCGACCTGCGCATCGAAGACGGCGTAGTCGTACATATCGGACGCGACCTGCCCGTCAGCCCCAGCGATGAGGTCCGCGACGCCACCGGCCGCTGGGTGATCCCCGGTGGGGTCGATGTGCACACACATCTCGACATGCCCTTCATGGGCACCATGTCCAGCGACGACTTCTACACGGGCACGCGGGCTGCGGCCTTTGGCGGCACCACCAGCATCGTGGACTTCGCCATCTCCACCCGCGGCGCCTCCTACGAGCAGGTGCTGGACACCTGGATGGCCAAGGCGCGCGGCCAGGCGGTGTTCGACTACGGCCTGCACATGGCCATGACCTGGTACGACACCGAGGAAGCCAGGGCCGGCGTGCGCGCCTGCGTGGAGCGCGGGGTCAGCTCCTTCAAGACCTTCATGGCCTACAAGGGTGTGCTGGGGGTCGAGGATCCTGAGCTGTTCGACTTCATGCGCGACGCGGGCGAGCTGGGCATCCCCGTGAGCATGCACGCCGAGAACGGCTCCATCGTGGAGTCGATGCAGAAGGCCTTCGTGGCCCAGGGCAAGCTCAGCCCCGAGTACCACGGTCTGTCGCGCCCCTCGGGTGTCGAAGGCGAAGCCACCGCCTCAGCCATCGCCCTGGCGCGCTACGCCGGCTGCAAGCTGTACATCGTGCACCTGACCTGCACAGAGGCGCTCGACGCTGTACGCGAGGCCCGGGCCAGGGGCCAGCAGGTCTACGCCGAGACCTGCCCCCAGTACCTGATGTTCAGCGACGAGGTCTATCGCCGCCCGGACTTCGAAGGTTCCAAGTGGGTCATGTCACCACCCATCCGCCCCGAAGGCCACCAGGACTACCTGTGGAGCGGCCTGGCAGACGGCTCGCTGCAGGTGGTGGCCACCGATCACTGCCCCTTCAACTTCGAGACCCAGAAGCCCATGGGCAAGGACGACTTCACCAAGATCCCCAACGGCGCTCCGGGCATCGGCGATCGCATGGGCGTGATGTACAGCTTCGGCGTCGTGCCCGGGCGCATCGACGTGCACAAGTGGATCGACACCTGCTGCACCTTCCCGGCGCGGTTCTTCGACATGTTCCCCCGCAAAGGCACCATCGCGGTGGGCTCCGACGCTGACCTGGTGATCTTCGACCCCCACAAGCGCTACACCATGGGCGTGGCCAACAGCCGGCACCGCTGCGACTTCAACGCCTACGAGGGCATGCCGGGAGTGGGCGGCTTCGACGTGGTCTTCTCCCGCGGACGCCTGCTCTGGGACCAGGGCGAGTGGAAGGGCTCCGCGGGCATGGGCGGCTACCTGCACCGCACCGCGGGGGGAGCCCCACGTCTCGTCGAGGATTGATGCTGCTCACACTCCTGCTGGGCTGCACCGCGGCGGTGCCCGAACCCGCACCCACCGTCGAGAGCGTGTCCACAGCGGCCGAGCTTGTGGCGACCCGTGGCCCCCTGCGCGCCTGGGCCCCCATCCAGTGGCAGCGCTCGGTGGAGGCGCCGGGGCTGGACGAGGCCTCGGGGCTCGCTCCCTCACGCAAACGCCCGGGAGCCTACTTCACCATGGAGGACTCGGACAACCCGCCGGTGCTCACGGTCTTCGACCTGGAGCAGGGCCTCATCGAGCAGCATCCAGTGGCCGGGGCCGAAGTGCGCGACTGGGAGGACCTGGCCGCCGGCCCCTGCCCCGGCAGCACGGACCCCTGCCTGTTCATCGGGGAGATCGGTGACAACGAGCATGTGTTCCCCTGGGTGGCCGTGCTGGCGGTGCCCGAGCCCGACCCAGGCCAGCCCGCAGCGGTCAGCGCCACCTGGCGCGCCACCTACCCCCAGGGCGCGCGCAACGCCGAGGCCCTGCTGGTGCAACCCCTCACGGGTCGCGTCTACCTGGTGACCAAGGACAGCGATGGAGCCTCGGCGGTCTACCGCTTCCCGGCGCAGCCTGGCGACGAGATCGGGGTGCTGGAGCATGTGGCCGACATCCATTTCAGCGGCGAGCGGAAGGGCTGGCGCAAGGCCACCGGCGGGGACTGGAACGCCGCTGGCACCCGCCTGGCCATCCGCACCTACGACCACGCCTGGCTGTGGGAGACGATCCCCGACGAGCCGGAGATCCACTGGACCACCCGGCCCTTGATCATGGGCCTGGGCGACGACGAGCAGGGCGAGGGCATCACCTTCACGGCCACCGGCCAGCTGCTGGCCAACAGCGAGGGCAGCCCCATGACCCTCCAGATCCTGGCGCTGGACGAGATGAGGGTGGCCGAGGACTGAGCCTCCCGGATTATTGCGCCTCGCAGAAGTCCATGGCGCCGGCGGCGGACAGGCACATGCGCAGGGCGGTGTCGGTCTCCTGGTCGCTGGCCCTGGCGTAGTCGAGCCACGCGCGCGAGAACTCCTTGGCCTGACCTCGCACCTGGTTGGAGGCGTCTTCGGCCTGCAGGGTGCGCTCCTGGAGGTACTTCTGCTCGGCCTGCTGCCAGAGGGTCATGGCGGCCTCGGCCCGCAGGCGGTGCAGGGCGAAGACCTTCTTCTCGTACAGCCGGCCTGACCAGCGATCCTTGCGCTCGAGCGCCCGGGTGGACCAATCGATTACCTCGGCGGCGTTGTCGCCGCCTTTCTTGGAGATGTAGATGGTGTACTTGAAGCAGAGGTCCGGATCGGACTGATCGATCTGGGTGAGGTGGCGCTCCATCAGCGCCTCCCAGCGCACCAGGTCCTTCTTGACCTCGGCGTCCACCAGCAGCACCCGCGAGACCTTGTCCTTGTCGGTCATGAGCTTGTCGGTGACGATACGATCTTCCAGGCAGGCCAGCTGGCCTTCGCGCAGGATTCCCGCCAGCGCCTGGTCCTGCAGCTTGAGCAGGTCGTCGCAGGAGTCGTCCAGCTTGATCTCGGCCTGCACCTGCTGGGGGCCGGGGGGATCGGGCTCAGCGGTGTCTCCCGTGTCGGCGGAAGCCTGCCCGTCGCCCGGGGTGGCGTCGATGATGGCGGGCTCCTCGGGGGGGGGCTCGGCCACCTGGGCCTTGATCTCGTCGTAGTGGTCCGCCATGCGCTGGGCCTCGCGCACCCAGGGCACGTACTGCACCCACTCGATGGAGAGGATGGGGAATTCCCAGTCGCGCACGTAGTCCCTCAGAGCCTGCTCGCCTTCGGGGCTGCCCGTGCGCGCGATGGCCTGCACGCGCTTCCAGTCCACCTCGGAGCGCTCGTGGGCCTCGGCCATGATGTTGGCCATCAAGGTGGAGCGCTCGCGATCGGCCAGGGTGTCCAGTGCGTCGGGGGAGAGCCCGGTCTCCATGCCGTCGAATTCGGCCAGCACCCAGCCGGCCACCTCTTCGCGCTGCTCCCGGTAGGGCACCTGGATGCGGCCCAGGTGGCGCGTGATGTCGGAGACATAGGTCTGGGCTTCGGACAGGGTGACCATGCCGTCGGGCATGTCGCCTTCGGCGCCGTCGGCCCAGCCGCGCAGCGCGCCCAGCATGGACCAGGTGAACAGACCGTGGCGGACGGGCTCGTAGCTGCCCGCGATCTCGTTGCCCGTGGTGGCCACCCACACGGTGAGGTTGGTGTTGTCGACCCCCGCGAAGGGCGCCGGCGACAAAGCGTCGCGCCCCACGATGGGGTAGCTGCCATCGCGGCCCTGCAGGCCAAAGGACGCATCCAGCACCACGATGACCTGGCGGGCCTTGGTCTTGGTGGCGTAGGCCACCAGCTCGTCGAGGGGGTAGCCGGTCTCGGCCAGCTGATCTTCGTCGGCGCTCTGATCGGCGCCCAGCAGCACGCGTCGCCCATCGGGCGTGGTGGCGCAGTGGCCTGAGAAGTAGATCCAGAGCGTGCCGTTGCGCCACACGCGACCCCGCGCGCGGCGCAGGCCCCTCTTGATGTCCCTGGCGTTGACGTCGTTGAGGGTGCGCAGCCGGTAGCTGGACAGCCCCCGCGTGTAGCGCAGGTGCTCGTAGACCGCCGAGGCGTCGTGCCGGGCGAAGGGGGCGTCGGGCAGGTTGTCGTAGGTCTCGTTGCCGATGATCAGCGCCGAGTCCCGCTTGGCCTTGGCGCCGGTCTCGATGGCCTTGTCCACCGGTGGCGCCACCACCTCGACCGGCTGCTCTTCGGCGACCGGCAGGGGAGGGACGTCGATTGTTGGAGGCTCGGCCTGGGCGAGGACGGCAGGGGCGAGAAGCGCGAGCGCAGCGGGAAGCATCGAGCTCTTCCTCGAGAAGGGTGGATCCAGTCGATTCGCGATCCTGCCACGATCCCGCCGCCACCCACAAGTGCAAGGCGTCGAATCGGCGGGGGGCGCTGCTCGCACTGCAGGAGGTGAGCGCCGATACACGCCCCGGATCCGTCCTCAACGCTGAGACCAGAAAGACCGATCAGATCAACAGGAGATGGTGCATTGACCTCGTTCGGCATCCCGACCCTGACGCTGCTGGCCTCGGCCCTGGCCCTGCCGCCACCCCCTGTGGTGGGCGGACAGACCTCCACCGAGCACGAAGCGGTGGGCGCGCTGGTGGTCTGCCAAGACAGCTCTTGCGAGAGTTTCTGCAGTGGAACGCTCGTTTCCGAGCGCTGGGTGCTGACCGCGGCTCACTGCGTCCAGGCCCTCTACAGGGAGCACGGCGTGGCGGAGGTGGCCTTCGCGCTGGGCGGGGACATCGCCCGGCCCAGCGGACGCACCCACCTGGTACCCGTGCAGCGAGCCCTGTCCAGCCCGCACTTCAACGAGCGGGACCTGGAGAACGACGTGGGCCTGGTGGAGCTGTCCGCGTCCGTGGACTCCGTGGACGTCGTGCCCATCTCGGCCAGCACACCCCGCAGCAGCTGGCTGGATGAAGAGCTGACCTGGGTGGGCTTCGGCGTCACCGGCGAGGACAACGACGACGCCGGGGAGCGTCGAGAGGTGGACCTGCCGCTGACGGACTACGATGAGCACTGGCTCTTCGCCGAGGACCCAGACGGCGAGCGCAACCTCTGCTGGGGTGACTCGGGCGGGGCGGCGCTGATGCCCCTGGACAACGGCGGCTGGGTGCTGGTGGGTACGCAGTCCTGGGTGGACGACGACGACGACACGCCCTGCGTGGGGGGGAGCAGCGGCTCGGCGCGGGTGGACACGCAGCTCCAGTGGATCAAGCAGAACGCCGACATCATCGAGGTGGAGATCGAGCCGCCGGAAGAGGATCCCGAGGACGAGCCCCAGGACGAGCCCCAGGACGAGCCCGAGACGGATCCGGGCAGCGACGATCCGCCCGAGGACACGGGCTGGGATGAGCCCGACGACCAGCCGGTGGGAGAGATCCCGGCCAACGATCCCGAACCGGTCACCGGCGGGGACACCCACACCGGCACCCTGGAGCGGGCGGACAACGGCTGCAACAGCGGAGGCCCTGCACGCCCCTGGTGGCCGGCGATGCTGGCGCTGATCCCGGGCCTGCTGCTGGGTCGGCGGAGGGGCTAGGAGCCTGTAGGGCGTAGGTGGCACGGGCCTTGCGAACGCAGGGATCCGTGCCGCCGGTGCCGAATCATAGCGAGGGCCGCGAGGCGCGCCTCAGGGGGCGCCCTGCGTGGTGCTGCTGGGAGAAGGCATGTTTTCAACATGTTGATGTCAGCGGCGCCGCGAAGGGCGCGTCAAGAGGTGTGGATCGTGGGCCGCAGTAGATTCGGTACGCCCTACAGGCTCCTGGAGCAGCGCAGCGAGATCCGCGGGCAGGGGAGCGCGCAGCTCCACGGCGCCGCCGTCGGGGTGGGGTAGCCGGAGGACCCTGGCGTGCAGGGCGTGGCGGGGCAGGCCCACCCGGCGCAGGGCCCAGTCATCGAAGCCCTGCTCGTGGATGTGGATGAAGACCTCGTCGGGCTGCCCGTAGAGCCGGTCGCCCAGGATGGGGTGGCCGGCGTGCTCCAGGTGCAGCCGGATCTGGTGGGTGCGGCCAGTGCGGGGGCGGGCGGCCACCAGGCAACGATCCCCCCAACGCGCCAGCACGAACAGGCGGGTGCGGGCCCACTGTCCGTCGGGGCGGACGCCCATGCGCAGCCGCACGCGGCTGCCCTGGTCATCGCCGATGGCCGCGTCCACGAGCAGGGTGTCCCAGGCCGGCGAGCCGCGGCAGACAGCCCAGTAGGACTTCTCGGGGATCTGGGCCTGGAACGCAGCCTTCAGGAAGTGGTTGGCCTGGCGGTCTTTGGCCATGACCACCACACCCGAGGTGAATCGATCCAGGCGATGCACGAGGTGCAGCTGCAGGCCCGGTCGAGCGATCCGTGCCAGCGCCACCAGGGACCACACGAACCGGCCGCCGGAGGGATGCACCAGCAGGCCTGCGGGCTTGTCGAAGGCGATCAGTCGATCGTCTTCGTGCACGATGGTGGGCAGGGGGGGCGGCGGGTGGTCGGGAGCCAGCTCAGGGCGGCAGAAGCACAGCCGCTCGCCGAGGCACAGCACCGTGCCCGCCTTGACCGGCCGATCACGGCCCCGGATGCGACCATGCTTGAAGCGCCGCGCCACCGCGCTGCGGGAGAAGTGCGGAAAGAGCTGGGCCAGCCAGACGTCGGCGCGACGCCCAGCGCCGGGGGCGCCCACCTCCAGGTCCTCCCAGCGCCACCCCTCCGGAGGGGTGGGCAGATCCAGCTCTGAGCGCTCCTGACCCATGGGCCTCAGGCTATCCTCGGCCGCGAGCAGAAGGTACATTGCCCCCATGCGCTTCCTGCCCCTCGCCCTGCTGCTGACCGCCTGCCCGCCCAGCGGCGACAGCACCGACAGCGGGCCCTTCGACAGCGAGCGGCGACCCGACAGCGACGCGGGCCACACAGGCGACACCGACACGGAGAGCTGGCAGCCCTACGAACCGCTGCCCGCCTGGAGCAGCAACGACCGCGGCTACGCCACGGGGGCGGGATGGGCCGACGTCGACGGCGACGGCCGCCTCGACCTGGTGGTGGCCTACGGCAACGACATGGAGCCCGGCCCCCTGGCGGTGCACCTGGACCAGAGCGGGGTGCTCTCTCCGACCGCCGACTGGGAGTCGGCAGAAGACGCCCACCACGGTCACCTGGCGGTGGGAGACGTGAACGCAGACGGCTGGACCGACGTGGTGGTGTCCCACTTCATCGGCGCGGCCGGCTTCGACGAACCGGGCGGGGTGGCCCTGTACCTCAATGGGGGCGGCTTCCTGCCCGACACGCCGTCCTGGGAGAGCGTGCAGCGCTTCTACAGCTTCTCGCCAGCCCTGGGTGACATCGACAACGACGGCGACCTCGACCTGGCGGTGGCTACAGGCGAGCCCTACTACCACGAGCCCGCGCCGGACCTGCTGTTCCTCAACGACGGGGGCGCCTTCGACGAGCCCGCCATCTGGGCCAGCCTCGACGCCTCCTGGTCCATGGACGTGGCCTTCCTCGATGCCAACGGTGACGGCGCCCTCGACCTGGCCTTCGCCCGTGAAGACGACCCACACGCCGTCTACCTGAACGAGGGCGCCGACCAGGACGGCTCGCTACCCGAGGCCAGCCCCAGCTGGGAAGCGGAGGGCTCCACGTTTGAGGGCAACACGCTGGACTTCGGTGACGTGGACGGCGACGGCTGGCTCGACCTGGTGGTCTCCGACAACAACCAGCTCGGGGGCCCCGGCACGGTGAGCCTCTACGCGGGCCCCGACTTCGAGCGGATGTGGGAGAGCGCCGACGAGCCCGACATGCAGTCGGCGGTGGCCCTGGTGGACCTGGACGCCGATGGCGACCTCGACCTGGCCGCCGGCGCCTGGTGGGGCGCGGTGCGCCTGTACCGCAACCGCGGCGGCCTGCAGAACACGCCGGGCTGGACCTCCGAGACCGGCGACACGGTGGCCGAAGCCTTCCTCTTCCACGATCTCGATGGGGCGGAGGCCCAACAGATCGAGGTGACGGGCGAGGGACCCCTGCTGGCCCTGCCACGGCCCTGCCAGGTGCTGGCGGCCTCGCCGCCCGGCGCTGCCGGCGACGGCTGGTACAGCGCCGACACCGACGGCGAGCTCTCCGTCACCTGCAGGGTCTCCACCGCCCCGGATCTGCTGGTCACCGACTGGACCGAGGACCAGGGCAACGACCTCTTCGTCCACCGGGGCACAGCCCAGTGAACCCGCTGCGCTTCGTGGATGATCCCCAGCTCAGGCTGGGCCGGCTCTCCCTGGACCTGGGCGTGGTGATCGCCTTCGCCTGGCTGTTCGCGGCTGCGGGCTTGAGCCTGGTCTTCGGCCCGCGCCTGGGCCTGCGAGGCTGGTGCTGGCTGCTGGCCCACCACCTGCTCTGCCTGGCGGGCGTCACCCACGAGCTGCGACGGGGATGGAGGCGCCACAAGGCAAGAGCCCACCAACGGCACACGGCAACCACCAGCGCGCCGGGCGCGTCGTGAGTAGCACCACCACCGACTCGAGCACCTCGACGACTCCAACCACCGCATCCTTCGATCAGTCAGGATGCCCACCGATGCGCGGTTCTCGGCGCTGGGGCGCGCCCTCGCAGACGCTCTCGCCTCCACAAGAATCGCCCCCAGGCTCACGAAGCTGAGGCAGAGGTGCGGGCGGCTGCGCTGGCCTCGGGTTTCGCCATTTCTCGGCGTGCGGTCTCGCGGCTCGGCGTTCGGGCGCGCATTGGAGCCGACCCTGACGGCCAGGGTGCCGGCGAATGCGCGGTTCTGGGCGCTGGGGCGCGCATTGGAGCCGACCCTGACGGCCAGGGTGCCGGCGAATGCGCGGTTCTGGGCGCTGGGGCGCGCATTGGAGCCGACCCTGAGGGCCAGGGTGCCGGCGAATGCGCGGTTCGCGGCGCTGGCGGCGGCGGGACCGGGCCCGTTCAGTCCCCACACACCCGGTACAGCACCGCGTGCTCACGGGGGTCGCTGGCAAAGGACCACGGCGAATAGACCTCCACGGGAGGCGTGCCCGCGATGACGAAGGCGTGCAGGTTGGCGCGCCCGCTCTCGCTGTGGCCACGGGGGCCGGGCCAGCGATCCGGATACTCGCGCTCCCAGACCTGCTCCAGGCAGACCGAGCCGTGGAGCTGCTGGGGCCAAGGCTGTCGGGCCACCGCCAGCAGGGCGCCGGGTGCCAGGGTCTCCTCGTCCTCCAGCGGCCGCCAGCCCGCCGCCTCCAGGTAGTGCTGCCAGCCCCAGTGGCCGGCGAAGACCCGCTCCTCACTCGCGGGCCCGGCCGCCGCGTGCACGTCGGCCGCCGCCTGTCGTCCCGCGACCGCCATTGCGTAGTCGTCCACCGCCAGGCCCAGGGCCACCAGCACCTGCACGCCCAGCGCAGCCAGCAGCCAGGGACGCGGCGGCCTTGATCGAGTCCAGCCCAGCACCACCGCCGGCAAGAAGGGCAGCCAGTAGCGGGCCGCGGTGAAGCGCAGGCAGAGCAGGAAGAGCAGGCCTCCCCAGGCCCAGGCCAGCAGGAACAGGGCGTCGGCGCGCTCGTCGGCGGGCTGGGACGAGCCCAGGCCGAGCCCCACCAGGGGCCCGGCCAGCACGGCTCCCCCCGCCGCGCAGAAGATCACGGTGACCACCGCCGCCGAAGGGGGCAGGGCCGACAGACCCGCCGCCGCACCCCCCAGCAGTCCCCCTGTGACGGCACCGCCCAGGGCAGCGCGCCCCCCACGCAGCGCCAGCACCGGCAGCAGGCCCGCGCCGCCCAGCACCGCCAGGGCGGCCACCAGCTTGCGGAACAGGTCGCGACCACCATCGCTGACCGACTGGAAGCCGGTCATGGCCAGCAGGTGCAGCTCGCCGTAGGCGTGCAGATCGTGCAGCAGCAGAGCGGCCAGCGGCGCGAGGCCAGCCAGCGCCGGCCAGGGCCTGCGGCGCTGCAGCAACGGGTAGAGGAACAGCAGAGGCAGCAGGGCCACCCCGCTGTAGCGGAACCAGGTGGCCAGACCCGCGACCAGGGCCCACAGGGCCGCCGCTCCCGCCCGCTCCTGGTCCACCGCCATGATGAACCCGCCAAGTCCCGCGACACAGAGCGCCAACAGGGGCAGGTCGGGGGTCAGGGCGCCCATCGCCAGCACCACCATGGGAGCGCTGGCCAGCAGCAGCAGGGCATCGAGCCCGCCGCCGCCGAAGCGCCGCCCGAGCCGCCAGCAGCCCCAGGCCAGCAGGACGAGCCAGGGCAGCATCCAGAGATGCAGCGCGAGCTCCGGGGCCTCCGCCACAGGGGCCAGCCACCAGGCGATGCCCGGCGGGTTGGACAGCACCTCGAAGGCCCGCTCCGTGCTGCCCTGCCAGTTGACCGGGATCTCGTGGGGTCGCCAGGCGTCGAGGCGGGCACCGCGCGCCAGCATCAGGAAGTTGGCGTCGTCGATGTGCACGGGCTTGCCCAGGAAGGGCAGCACCAGCCCGCCCAGCAGCAGGGCGACCAGCAGGGGTCGGCGCGCGCGGGACATGGCAGGCAGGCTACCATGACGAAAAAATCGCATCGTGGCGGAACCAGCCGCGGGCTGGGGTGTCACAATGGTGGTCGACCGACCTGCGCGTCGGTCCCGTGCCCC
>CAZEJJ010000210.1:0-11430 GCA_964512185.1 uncultured Enterobacterales bacterium
GCTACGACATGAACCGGCGGCAGGCTTGCCGCCTCTTTCCCGAGCGCTCCTAGAAAGGGCGCGCTTCGCCTACGCGTGGGGCTCCCCCGCCAACCATGGAGAGTGGAATGTTCAAGCGCTTCTTGTGGGTCCTGTTGGGGCTCATGCTGGCGTCACCGGCGCTGGCTGTCGAGCTCAAGGGCCAGATCAAGGGAACGGTCGTGGATGACCAGGGTCTCGGCGTGCCGGGGGTGGCCGTCGTGGTCACATCCCCTGTGCTGCAGGGCCAGACCGGCGACGAGTCCGACGCTGACGGTCGCTTCCGCGCGGTGGGACTCCCTCCCGGTGAGTACAAGGTCGAAGCCAGCAAGCCCGGCTTCGCCGGCTGGGTCACCAGCGGCGTGCACGTGGCCGCGGGCGCCACCATCACCCTGGAGATCGAGCTGCAGGTGGTCACCGCCGGCGAGGAGTACATCGTCGAGGCCGAGGCTCCGGTGGTGGACGTCACCGCCACCAAGACCGGCGTGGTGCTCACCAAGGACATGATGCGCGACATCCCCAGCGCGGGGCGCGACTACCAGGGCGCCATGTCGATCGCACCCGGGGTGGTGGGCGGCGGCAACCCCAACATGCACGGAGGTTTCGACAGCTCCAACCAGTACTACGTCGATGGGGTCAACACCACCGATCCCATGACCAACACCTTCTCCATGAACATGAACTTCGACGCCATCAAGGAGATCCAGGTCATCACCGGCGGCATGGACGCCGAGTATGGCCGGGCCCTGGGCGGAGCGGTGAACATCGTCACCCGCTCGGGCGGCAACGACTTCGAGGGTGACGCCCAGCTGCTCTACAGCAGCACCGCCACTCACTTGTACAAGCCCATTCCGGGGATCGACACGGACGACTACCAGTCTGCCAACCAGAGCCTGGCCCTGAACGCGGGTGGGCCCATAATGCGAGACAAGCTGTGGTACTTCGCCAGCTTGCAGGCCGACTATGCGGTCAGCACGCTGTCGGTGCCGGAGAGCGTGAACCGGCCGGAGCCCATGCTGCCGCGCACCTGGAAGAGCGCCTACCTGTTCGGCAAGCTCACCTGGAAGCCCCATCCCAACCACCAGCTCTGGCTCCATGGCCAGCTCGATCCTACCAAGATCGACAACGTAGAGCAGAGTGCGTACACACTCCAAAGTGCAGAGGCCTACCAGAACCAGGGCGGTTGGCTGGCGTCGCTGGGGCACATGTGGATTCCGGGGCGCAACACCCTGGTCGAGACCCAGGCATACATGCAGAACACGATTCTGACCTATGGGTCCGTATGGGAGGACTGCGACGACTACGCTGACTCTGTTGATGATCCCCTGTATTGCCCGGAACCCGGATGGTATGCGTACGATCCCGACGGCTTCTCGGCGGGCATCGCTCCCTACGGGTACGAGACCAAAAGACAGCGGGCTTCCCTCAACTCCAAGGTGACCCGGTTTGCGGACTTCCTGGGCAGCCACGAGCTCAAAGCCGGTGTTCAGGCCGAGTATATGAGCGCGTGGGACGCGTACCCGGGCCTGGATGAAGCGGGAATTCCTCTGTACTCCCACGCCGGTGACCCGAACGACCTGGAAAGCTACACCGGTTCGGTCCTGTACCTGTACGAGACCGACCAGTCCGCCACCTTGGTGGGTTTGATGGGTAGCGCTTTCCTTCAGGACGTGTGGCAGCCCATTCCGCGCCTGACCCTGCGCCCGGGCGTGCGCGTCGATGCCTCTCGGCTCATGAATGATGTGAGCAGGACCATCTTCGAGAGTGTCACAGTGGCGCCGCGTGTCGGCGCGGCCTTCGACCTCACCGGCGATGGCAAGACCAGCCTGCACGCGTACTACGGCCGCTTCTACGACTCCGGCTTCCTGAGCCTCGCCAGCATCCTCGTCGAGAATGTGGGTGGCTCCGAGACCTACTCCTGGGACGAGCACAACAACGACTGGTCAGAAGAAGGCACCTCGGAGTCCGCTGACGCATTCCTCAGTCATGACTCGCTCGTGAATCCCTACTCCGACGAGATCGACGTGGGCATCTCCCGCGACCTGGGCAGTGGTTGGGGTGCCGACGTCACCTTCACCTACGAAGAAGGCCACTACTTCTGGGAGGACGACGAGGTCAACCTCATCTGGGACCACGACGGCACCGATGTCATCGGCTACCGCAACGGATCCAACCAGTATCTGTTCCGCCAGCGCACCCCGGCTGAAGCCTATACCCAGTACACCGCGTTGGAGTTCAAGGCCTCCAAGCAGTTCGATGAGAAGTGGGGACTTATCGGATCCTATACCTGGAGCCGCGCCTACGGCACGACCGGCGACCACGGCGCCACCATGCTCTTCGATACCACCGAGAACAGGCAGTACGAAGAGGGCATTCTGCCCTACGACATCCCGCATTTCGTCAAGCTGGCTGGCTCCTACCGCGACCCTCAGGCGGTGCAGATCAGCGACAACCTTGCCCTGGGCTGGCTGGGAGGCTGGGACTTCTTCATGCGCTCCGGCTACCGCTACCGCAAGATCTACTACAACAACTACTGGTCGGACTGGGTCAACTACGGCGAAGATGGCGATCTGCCCGACCGGCTGCCCGCGGTCTCGCAGACCAACCTCAAGGCTGGCATCACCATCGCTGCGGGTCGCACCACCTGGGACGTCACCGCCGAGTGCTTCAACGTCCTCGGTAGCCGCGCAGTCACTTCCGTGAACTACGAGTACGACGACGGCGAAGGCGGCATCTACACCGACACCAACGGGGACGTGTTCTACGGCACAGCCACCAGCTATCAGAGCCCGCGCTACTTCCAGTTCGGCCTCAGGGGAGAGTTCTGATGATGCGCACTACCCTCTTTTCTCTCGCGTTCCTCCTGGCCGGCTGCCCCAAGGTCGAGGAAGACATCGATCGCACCATCATCAAGGGCAACCTGGTGATCCCGCCTGCTGCCGTGGATGAATCCGCCGACGCCGGCGACAACACCAACGACAGCTGGGAGACCGCCGACGAGCTGCCCATGCTCACCTACCGGGAGACCACCGTCAGCGGCACGTCCGCGTTCTTCGGCTCCGGACAGGTGGCGGGCGACCAGGACTACTACCTGTTCAGCTCAAAGTTCGACGGCGATCTCAACCTGGTGCTGGACTTCACCACCGACTCCGGGCTGATGGGCGACCTGTCGGTGCTCAACCTGCACTTCTATGACTTCTCGACGGTTGAAGAAGAGTGTGTCGAGGATCCGGACTGCGATCCCAAGGTCGAAGAGTGCACCGAGATCTGCACAAAGATCCCCACCGCCACCTACAGCAGCGATGGTCTGCTGGGTCATGTCGAGGTCACCATGTCCGTGTTGGGCGGCGGTGACTACGGTCTGCTCATCGATGCTGCGTCCTCCACCGAGTACGACGACGGCATGACCTACACGATGCAGTTTGAAAGCTTCACCCCAGAAGATGACGAACTCCTCGTGGGTGCCTACCTTAGCGACGACCCCCAGGCGCATGGCAACCCGGTGGGTGGAGCCTCGGTCTACGACATCCAGTGGGACGCCACCCAGAGCGCCTGGGTGGGCAGGTTCGAGATCCTCTACCTCAAGGAAGTCAACAGCACCTCCGAGGTGCTGCCAGGCGACACAGCGGCCACCGAGGACCACGAGGTCATCGAGGGCGTGCCCAAGGTCTGGTTGATGGGCGGCACCTTGCCTACTCTCAATGCCTCCATCCCCTCGGGTGCGCTGTACTCGTCCACCGCTGTGGAGGTCTCCACCGGCGACGGTGACGACACCATCGGTGACTGGGGTGACACCGCGGCGACGGACGACACCGGCGCTGTGCCCGTGCCCACCGGCGACATCGTGGTGGTCATCGACGCCCTGCAGCCCCGCGTGGTGGGCTGGGAGCACACCGAGGTGGAGCCCAACAACGTGGCTACGGACGTGAACACCAATGAGATCGCGGTCGATGAGCTGGAAGGCGCCGACCTGCTTCCCGCCTCCTCTGGTCCGGGCTTCGTGGACATCATCTACGGGAACACTCCCTTCGAGACCGAGGCTCCGACCTGGGCCGAAGATGTGGATGTCTTCCAGTTCGAGATCACCGAACCCGTCAACGCCTCCATCAGCCTCGCATGGGATGACTGCGCCACCGATCTCGACCTGCACATCTACGACGAGGAGGGCACCTTCTACGCGCTCTCCTGGTACGACTGCCCCGAGCTCATCGACACGGCTGCGTGGGAGTTCTCCCTCGACTCCTCGCACACCTGGTACATCTTCGTGCTGCCCTACGCGGGAAGCATCGGAGACCACGAGTACACCATCGAGATCGAGTACGCCGGGATCTGACCCTCCCTTGCTCCGGACAGTGAAACGCCCGGCCTTCGCGGCCGGGCGTCGTCGAAATAGGGCTCGAGCTGCAGCCTACAGTGCGCCAGGCCCGTCCAGCTGCGTCAGCCACTCCTTGGCGGTGGCGGCTTCATCGCTGTCGGGTGCCAGCTCGATGACCTTCTCCATCAGCGCGCGTCCGCCGGCGTCGTCGCCGCCGCGGCCCGTGGCGTAGCCCAGCCACAAGATGGCGCGCACCTGGTCGGGGTGCTCTTGGAGGACCTCGTTGAGGTCGCCCGCGGCGCGCTCCAGCATGCCGACCTGCATGCGCAGGATGTTGAGGTGGGTGCGCACCAGGGGGTCTTCGGGGGCCAGCTGGCGGGCCTTCTCTACCGCGCCCATGGCGGTGGGCAGCTGGCCCGCGAGGATGGCGCTGTAGGTGAGCTCGTTGAGGGTGTCGAGATCGTCGGGCAGCTCAGCGGCCCCGGCGGTGACATCCGCCATGCTGGTAGGGCTGCCCGAGGGCATGCCGCCCATGCCGCCCATGCTGCTCATGCCGCTCGGAGGCGTACCGCCCGAACCACCCATGCCGCCCATGCCGCCCATGCCGCCCATGGCTTCCATCATGGCTGGTGGCATGCCGCCCGATGATCCACCGGAGCTGCTTCCCGTGCCCTGCGAGGCGGCGGAGCCGGCGGCATCGACGGGCACCGCCGTGTCGGGCCAGGCCAGTACGCCGACGGAGGCCAGGGCGATGCCACCGGCGATGGCCGCGGGAAGGCCCAGCCCGTGGGGCTTGCGCGCACCGGCAGCGCCGAGCTGTTCGAGGCCTTTGAGTGCCTGGGCGGCGTCGGCCACCAGTGCCTTGCGCTCGGCCTGGTACAGCTGCTCGTCGAGCTTGGGGCGTTCCACCTCGAGCTCGCGCAGGCGCTCCATGAGGGCCTGCTTGCGGGCGTGCAGGGAGTGGGCGTCCTCGGAGTCGGTGGCCTCGCTGTCGGGCCTGGCGCGCATGACCAGGCCGAGCCCCGCGGCGAGGCCGACCGCGGTGGCCAGAAACGGGGGGCCCCAGGCGTTCCAGTCCATGTTCAATCCCTCTCGAGCTCGGCCAGGATGCGGCTCTCGTAGTCGTCGGCACCCTTCTGCGAGAGCGCCTGACCGGTGCTCCCGCCAGCGGGGGCCTTGGCCACAGATGTCATGCGAAAGGCCACCACCAGGGCGCCCATGCCCAGCAGGGCCAGGGGTCCGATCCAGATCAGCCAGTTGAGGCCCTGTGCGGGTGGTTCCAGCAGGACCCACTCGCCGTAGCGCTCCACGAAGTAGGCCGCGATCTGGTCATCACTGTAGCCGGCGGCCACCAGCTCGCGCGAGCGGGTGTACATGGCCACCGCCGACTCGGCCTGGGAGTCGGCGGCCGACAGGCCCTGGCAGACCGGGCAGCGCAGGCCCTCCGCGATGGTGCGCCCGCGCGCCTCCACCACGGCCTGGTCGGTGACGGGGGGACCAGCGGGTGCCTCGGCCAGAGGCTGGCCGGCGCCCGTGGCCTGCTGCGCCAGCCCCGGGGTGGCGACGAGCAGCAGGACTGCGATCAGAAACAGGCGATAAAGAGGCATCAACGCAGGGACTCCAGGATGCTCTCCAGCTGGCTCCTGCCGATGGCGCCGCTGTGCTTGTACACGATGGTGCCTTCGGAGCTGATGAAGAAGGTCTCGGGGACGCCGGCGACGCCGTAGTCCACCACGATGTGCTGGGAGGTGTCGAGCAGGGTGGGGTAGGCGCTGCCCGCGCGGGCCAGGTAGGCGCGCGCGCGCTCGGCCTCTTCTTCGTCGCCGTAGAGCACGCCGAAGAAGTGCACGCCCTTGCCCTCCGGGTCCTTGGGCTGGTGGCGCCGTGCCGCGGCCTGCAGGCCGGCGTGCTCCTGCACACAGGGCTGGCACCAGGTGGCCCAGAAGTTGAGCACCACGGGCTGGCCGCGCAGCTCGGACAGGCTCACGCGCTCGCCTTCGAGGGTCACCAGATCGAAGTCGGCGGCCGGGGTGCCGATGGTGGTGGTGGGTACGGCGCGCGGATCGCGACCGAAGCCGGTGGCCAGCACCCAGACCAGGGGCGTGACCAACAACAGGCCAGCCACCAGGACCTTCCAGTTCATGAGCTCGCCTCCTGGCCCTTGCGCCTGCGACGCATGGCCGGCAAGGCCGCCACCAGGCTGCCCAGCACCATCAGCAGGCCTCCGATCCAGATCCAGAGCAGGCCGGGCTGCAGGAAGACTCGCAAGGACACCTGGCCGGGGCCTACGCGCACCAGGGAGATGTAGAGGTCCTCGAGGGGGCGCGTGAGCACAGCGGGGGTGCCCATGGACTGGGCCATGCGGGGATAGGAGTTGAGCGCCGGCACCAGCTCGCCCAGGTCGTCGCTGCCCTCGAACACCGCCAGGCTGGCCCGTGACGACAGGCGGTGGGACTCCTGGACCCGCTCTGAGCCCACGAAGCCCACGCTGTAGCCGTTCCACTGGGCGGTCTCGCCCACCTTCATGGTGATCTCGGTCTCCTGTCGGTAGGCCGATGAGAAGGCCACGGCCACCGCCAGCATGGCTACGCCCAGGTGGGCCAGGTGGGCGCCCGTGCGCTGCGGGGAGCGCGCCAGCCCCGTGAAGACCGCGATGGGGGCCGGATCGGACCCGGCGCGCAGCCGCGCCCGCACCAGGGCCGCCAGCTCCGCGAGGGAGACCACGGCGGCGAAGGTGCACAAGAACACGGCCGCCGACACCGAGCCGTTGCGCAGCCCGGCCAGGCTGGCGGCCACGGTGACCGCCAGGGCCAGCACGGCCGGCGGCACCAGCCGCGTGAGCGCCATGCGGGAGTTGGGCTTGCCCCAGGGCAGGGCGGGACCCAGGCCCATGAGCAGCAGCAGCACCAGCAGCAGCGGCACGTTCATCTTCTCGTAGTAGGGGGCGCCCACGGACACCTGGCCGCCGGTGAGGGCCTGGTTGACCAGCGGGTACAGCGTGCCCAGCAGCACGGTGGCGGTGATGGCCAGCAGCACCAGGTCCATGAGCAGGAACGCGGTCTCGCGGCTGGCGGGGGCCGCGCTGCGCGGCCTGGGGCCCACCCGCACGTCGAGCTTGTCCATCCTGGCGGCCAGCAGCAGCACGCTGCCGGTGAGGGTCAGCGACAGGAAGGCGAGGAAGGCGGGCCCGATGGGAGACTGGGTGAAGCTGTGCACCGAGTTGAAGACGCCCGAGCGGGTCATGAAGGTGCCCAGCACGGTGAGCAGGAAGCTCAACATGACCAGCACCAGCGAGGTGATGGCCAGCCGCCCCCGGCGCTCGGCCACGATCAGGCTGTGCAGGAAGGCCGTGAAGGTGAGCCAGGGCAGCAGGCTCGCGTTCTCCACCGGGTCCCAGGCCCAGTAGCCGCCCCAGCCCAGCACCTCGTAGGACCACCAGCCGCCCAGCAAGATGCCCAGGGTGAGGAAGGCCCACACCCACAGGGACCAGGCACGCAAGCTGCGCGTCCAGCTGGCGTCCAGCCGCCCGCTGGCCAGCGCGGCCACGGCCATGGCGAAGGGCACGGCCATGCCCACATACCCCAGGTAGAGGGTGGGTGGATGGATGGCCATCAGCACGTGGTTCTGCAGCAGCGGGTTGGGGCCGGGGCCGTCTGAAGGCACCGGGTCCATCGCCTCGAAGGGCATGGAGTGGCCGGCCACCAGCATGGTGAAGAACAGCAGGACCGCCAGCTGTACCGCCAGCGCCCAGCCCGTAGGGCCAGGCTCGTCGTGCCGGGTGCGCCAGGCGAACACGCCTGCGTACACCGCCGCCACGAAGGACCAGAACAGCATGGAGCCGTCAAGCGACGACCACAGCGACACCGCCGCGATGAGCGGAGGGGTGCCGATGCTGCCCACCTGCGCCACGTAGGACACGGAGAAGTCGTTGCTGAGCAGCGCCCACTCCAGCAGCAGGGTGGCCAGGGTGAGGGTCACCGCACAGGCGCCGGCCATGACGCGGGCCCAGCTGGCCGCTTCGCGGCTGTTTCGGAACCCGGCGACACTTCCGGCCACCAGGCCCGCCGCAGCGGCAGCCAGTGACAGGAGGATGAGGGAATGACCAAGGGTGGGGATCAAAGCCCCTCCACCGTCTCGTAGACCTCGCCTGGGTGCATGCCTTCCACCGGGGCGCGGTACTCGTTGCTGTGCTTGACCAGGACTCGTGAGCCCTGGAAGATGCCCGCTTCGTCCAGCTTGCCCTCCACCACCGCGCCGATGCCCTCGCGGAACATGTCGGGCGGCATGCCCGTGGTGCGCACCGGCACGTCGTTTTCACCGTCGGTGAGCACGAAGCTGAGCAGCTGGGTTTGTTCGTCGAAGCTCACCGTGCCGGCCTTGACCTGGCCGCCCAGACGCAGGGTGGCGCCCACGGCGCTGGGGCCCGCTGCCAGCACCGAGCCGGGGTCGTAGTAGGGTACGAGGTTGGAGGTGAGCACGCCCGAGGCCAGCACGCCGAACGCGGCGAGCATGACGCCCAGGGCGCCCACCAACATCAGGCGACGGCGGCCGGTGGGGGTCATGAGCCCTGCCCCTGTCCCTGCCCGCGGCGGCGCATCAACAGGGCCGCGCCGTAGAGGATCCAGGCGGACCAGGTGATGGTGTAGGCCGCGACCACGTACTCCCAGCCGCCTTCGATGACGCCGGTCATGGCTGCTCCTCCAGCTGCAGTTGTTCGGGAAGATCGGGAACGTCCAGCGCCGCTTCCTGGCGCTGGCTCTCGGCGCGCGCGATCTGGTAGCGGGCCAACCAGAACGCGGTGCCCAGCAGGGTGGTGCCCGCCAGGGAGATGAGCAGGGGCTCGAGCATGACCCAGTCCACTCCGCTCACGTCGGACAGATCCTGGTGCACCGAGTCCCACCACTTGACGGAGAAGTAGACCACCGGCACGTCCACCCAGCTGACGATGGTGGCCACGGCGGTGAGCATCATGCGCCGCTCGGGCTGGTGCACCAGCCGTCGCATGATGAGCACGCCCAGGAACGCCACCACCATGATGGCGGTGGTGGTGAGGCGCGGGTCCCAGGTCCACCAGTAGTTCTGCGTGGGGTAGGCCCAGATGGGGCCCTGCACGCAGATGAGCACCGAGAACACCAGGCCCACCTCGATGGCGGCCTCCATGGCGGCGTCGAAGGCCGGCCGAGCGGACCACAGCGCGCCGATGGCCGCCACGAACGCGCCCGTGAAGGCCAGCATGGCGGCCCAGGCGGTGGGCACGTGCAGGTAGAGGATGCGGCCGGTCTCGCCCATGGAGTGTTCGGGCGGTGAGGCCAGCAGGCCAATGCCGTGGCCGATGAGCAGGGCGGCCAGGCCCAGCCCACCGAGGATCAGCACCGTGCGTAGGCGGTTCATTCGTCCAGGACCTTTCCGAAGAGCACCCCGCAGAGCGCCCAGTAGATGGCGTTGAACACCGCCAGCAGGCCCAACCAGGAAGGAAGCTGCCCCATGGGGTCGCCCTCCAGCACCAGGTCGGTGGCCTTGACGGCGGCCAGGATGGGCGGCACCACCAGCGGGAAGAGCAGCACCGGCAGCACCACCTGCTGTGCGGAGAGGCGCGCGGTGAGCGCCGCGTAGAGGGTGCCCGGTGCGACGATGCCGCCGCCGCCCAGGGCCACCACCAGCAGAAGCACCAGGATGGATCCGGCCGGGGCGATGTCGAACAGCAGCACGGTGGCGGGCAGCAGCACCAGCGACAGGAAGAACAGCAGCAGCAGGTTGGCGCTGGCCTTGGCGTAGTAGAGCGCGGGGGGGGAGATGGGCAGCAGCACCAGGCCTTCGAGGGCTCCTGCTTCTACCTCCTGCTGGAAGGACTGGGCCAGCAGCAGGGTGGAGGCCGACAGGACCGCCAGCCACAGGTAGGCCGAGGCGTGGTCGCGCAGGGCCACGCTGTCGGGACCCACCGCGAAAGAGAACAGCAGCAGCAGGGCGATGGCGTAGGTGCCCAGGCCCACCAGGCGCACGCGACCGCGCCAGCCCACCAGCAGATCCTTGTGCAGCAGGGCCAGGAAGGTAGCGAGGGGATTCACGCCGCGCTCCGGTGCAGCTTGAGCCAGGCGCGGTGGGCCTCGGCGGCGGTGCCGGACCAGCGCGGCAGGCCCTGGTGCAGCAGCAGGCCGCGGTCGCAGAGCCTGGCGGCTCGCTCCACCAGGTGGGAGGCCAGGATGACGGTGGTGCCCTTGTCGGACAGCTCGTTCACCAGGCGGTCCACCAGCCGGAAGCCCTCGGGATCCAGCTGCCCGTAGGGCTCGTCGATGAGGGCCAGCTCGGGCTCCTGCAGCAGCAGGCGCGCGAAGGAGAGCCGCTTGCGCATGCCCGCCGAGTAGCCCCGCACCGGGTCGGGTCGGGTGTCGAGTCCCACCTTCTCGAGCCAGGGGCTCACATCGAGGGGCTTGCGCAGCAGCCGCGCCAGGACGCGCAGGTTCTCCTCGCCGCTCAGGTCGTCGTACAGCGACGGGAGGTGGGTCAGCAGGGCCAGGCGTTCGCGCACCGCCTCGGGCTCGCGGGCCGGGTCTCTTCCGAACAGGCGCAGCGTGCCCCGCGTGTGCTGGGTGGCTGTGGAGACCAGGCGCAGCAGGGTGGTCTTGCCGCTGCCGTTGGAGCCCATGACCACCAGGCGCTCCCCCGGCATGAGATCGAGATCGACGCGCGCCAGCGCCCAGCGCGTGAAGTAGCGCCGGCAGAGATCGCGCGTGTGGACCACGGGTTCGGACATGGGCGCGCACCTATCCCGTCGCGTGCTGACACGCCGTGGCCCACGGCCGTCTGCGACAAGAGGTCGGAGATGAAACGATCCAGGTCATGTCAACCGGATTTCGAGCCCAGACAAGGAAACCCGCCCCCGGATGGAACGGGGGCGGGAGGATTTATGCAACAAACATATCACAGTGAGCGAGGGCTCGCGACGGGTCTGCGACAGTCTCGTGCACGCGCTCGGAAGTTCCCAGCCGCCTCCACATGCCGCCCTCGCGTGCACTGTGCGACCGCGCAGCGGTCGCCTGGGGGGCGCGCCCCAGGCGCGTTGGGGGGGGGGGCCCCCCCCAAAAACAAAGTGGCCCGGT
>CAZEJJ010000211.1:0-11312 GCA_964512185.1 uncultured Enterobacterales bacterium
GATGTTCAGGTAGTACTGGTCGTTGAGCTCGAAGCTGTCCCACTCCACCTGCGAGGGCTCCAGCAGCCAGGTGCGCTGCACCATGGCCAGGCCCTTGTCCAGCTCGATCCAGCGGTACTCACCGAAGCTCTCGGAGATGACCTCACCCAGGATGGGGTAGTCGTCCTCGAGGTGGTTGGTGGTGGTGAGCAGCTCGCACTCCAGCTCCAGGAAGCAGTCTAGATCGCTGACGTAGGTGCGCTCGTAGACCACGTGGGCGTCGGGGATGAGCTCTTGCTGGTCCGCGCCCGAGAGCGCCGCCCCGATGGCGTAGGGATCGAAGCTGGCGCTGGTGGTGCCCACGGCGGCGCCCAGCAGCTGGTCCACGTTGTGGGAGCGGTCGTCCAGCGCGCTGATGGTGGCGTCGCTCAGGTTGGTGACCGAGTAGCCTTCGAGGGTCTCGTCGAGGTGGGCGAGCATCCAGGCGTCGAGGTTTACGAGGCCGGCTTCCAGCGCGCGCGTCTTCTCGTCGTCGAAGTGGGCGTAGAGGTAGCCGCAGAGCTCGTCCAGCTCTTCGGGAGCGGGTGGAGGCGCGCAGGCGACGGTGAGCAGCGACAGGCAGGCGGTGAGCTTGGTCCAGGGCATGACGGCGCCTATCCTCTTTTTGTCCCGCGGGGCTCGTCCGGGTGTCGCAGACCACTGCGGCGCTGGCCGCGGCTGGCTACGCTGCTGGCGTGATCACCGCCCACCTCGCCGCTGGATACCTGCTCACCCGGGGCTTCGAGAGGGCCACGGGCCGGCGCCTGTCCCTGTGGCGCTGGGGGCTGCCCCTGTCCGTCTGGCCCGATCTGGACGTGGCCTGGTTCCTGCTCGCGCCAGGCCCGCAGCCGCTGCACCACGCCTACCCCACCCACCTGCCGGTGTGCGTGCTGGCCGCGGCCTCGCTGCTGCCGCTGCTGCGCCTGGCAGGCCTGCGCGCGGCGCGCCTCCGTCTCTACGGCTTCTTCTTGCTGAGCTGGCTGGTGCACCTGCTGCTCGACAGCGTGTCCGGCACCGGTGTGCGCTGGCTCTACCCCCTGCACGAGCACTTCTTCCGGCTGGTGGACATCCCCTTCAGCGCCGAGCCGGAGCGCTGGCTGCTGGACTGCGTCTGGCACTGGAGCTTCGCGGCGGAGCCCTTGATCTGGGGGCTGGTGGTGCTGGTGGCCCTGCGCTGGCCTCGGGCCAGGCCGCCGGGGAACTGATCCACGTCCTGATGACCGTGTCGCCAGGTGGATACAAGGAGCTCCAGGCAAGCACGCGAGGAAGCGACCCATGAGCACGCCCGTCTCCGCTCCCCTCCTGCGACAGCAGCCCGTCTCGGTCACCCGGCAGATGGCGGCGGCGCTGGCCCGGCTCAGCGCCGAGGCGGCGGCCAGGGGCATGCAGCTGCACCACCTGGGTGCGGGCTACCCCCACCCCGAGGTCTCCGATCCCACGGCCTACATCGCCCACCGCGACGCCTACTTCGCACACCTGGCCGGGGCTGCGGGTGGCGAGGGGGCCCTGCGCAGGCTGATGACTCAGCTGTACGGCTATACCGACACCATGGGCCCGCGCAGCGCGCGCGAGGCCTTCGCCAGGGTGTACGGCGCGGACTTCGGCTTCGAGATCGATCCCGACAGCGTGATCCCCACCATCGGCGCCACGGGCGGCATCGCGTTGATGTGCTCCCTGTTCGAGCGCAGCGGGCGCTCCATCGCCTACCTGGTGGACGCGCCCACCTACACGGGCCTGCTGTCCCGGGCCTCTTTGTACGCCAACGCGGCCTTCTACAGCGTGCCCATGGACGAGCAGGGCCCCTTGCCCCAGGTGCTGGCGGCGCAGATTTGCCAGGCCCGCGCCGACGGCCACTTCGTGGCCTTCTACTACTCGGTGCCCGACGGCCACAACCCGGGCGGCATCTCCTTCTCCACCGAGCGTCGTCGTCAATTGCTGGCCGTGGCTCGCGAGCAGGGCGTGCTGGTGGTGGAGGACGCACCCTACACCTACATCAGCTACGAGGCAGAAGGCTCTCGGCCGCCGCCGCTGGTGGCCATGGCCCCCGAGCAGGTGGTGCACCTGTTCACCGCCTCCAAGATCGGCCTGCCGGGCCCGCGGGTGGGCATGGCCATCGCCGCGGCCCGCGTTCGGCTGGCCGACGGCAAGGTGGTGGCCCTGAAGGACCTGCTGCTCACCGAGTCCTCCGGCTCGGTGCTGTTCCACAGCCCCCAGGCCCTGCGGGCCTTCGAGGCCTACCTCACCCAGCCCGACTTCTCTCCCCGCAGCAGCCTGTGGCCGGTGGCGGCCCGCAAGAACGCGGTGTACGGCGAGAACCGGCGCATCCTCCTGGACGGCCTGCAGCACTACCTGGGCGAGCACCCGGAGCTGTTCTGTTGGACCCGCCCCGGGGCCGGCTTCTTCTCGGTGTTCACCTTCCGCAGCGGCGAGGTGCGCACCGACCAGGCCTTCATCGAGCGCCTGGTGGCCGAGCACGGCGTGGTCACCATCCCCATGTTCGGCTTCTACTCCCCCGACGCCCGCCGTCGCGATCCGAACGTGGGCCTGGACCAGCTGCGCCTGTCCTTCAGCTACAGCCCCAGCACGGGGGCGGCGCGGGTGCGGGAGCTGGAAGACGCCATCGCCGCCTACGGCCGGGCCGTGCGCTCCCTGGCGGGCCTGCCTGCTATGGATTGATCAGGGCGAGTAGAAGTCGTCGAAGAGCAGCACGTCTCCCAGCGCGCAGCCGGCGGGGGCTCGCAGCTCCCAGGCCAGCTCGCCAGCGGGGGTGACCTCTTGTACCAGGCCGGAGGTGCCGAAGCTGAGCAGCCAGTTGCCGTTGGGTAGATCGCGCGCCATGCCCATGACCGCGCCGGCCAGGTTCTCTTCCTGGCCGTAGCGGCGGATCTCGTCCATGGTGAGCGTGGGCTCGTCCAGGCGGTACTCGGAGACCTGGGTGCGGGCCTCGGCGATGTTGGTGAGCAGCAGCGTGCCGTCTGCGGTGAAGGTGGGGTCGTGCTGCATGTGGAAGGTCTCTTCGCCCATGGCGATCTCGTACAGACCGTCGCTGTCCACGAAGCGGGCCTCGCCCTCGAGCCCGAACTGGCGCAGGGGCAGGGCCTGGTCCTTTCGCTTGTCCAGGGCCAGCTCCAGCACCGTGTTGAGGTTGCGCAGCGACAGGAGCAGCACGTCCCGCTCGTCGTCGTAGTGCAGCCCGTTGCCGTGGGTCCAGTCGGCCCCCTGGGGGTAGAAGGCATCCAGCCACAGCCCGTGCTTCTCAGGCTCCACCCAGTCCCAGGTGCTGAAGATGGTGCGCTGCTCACCACCCGGAGTCTGCAGCACCACCGCGTCGCCGGCCACGTCGACCTCCTGGCCGAGGTCCTCGTCCCACCAGCTGCGCACGTCGATGGTCAGCCAGGCCAGGCTGCCGTCGTCAAGCTGGGCGAAGGCGTGGTGCGCCATGGGTGTGGTCAGCTCTTCCTCCACCTGCCCGTCGAAGGAGATGTGGCGCAGCACGCCACCGTCTTCCTGGTGGTCCACCTCGAAGCGGTTGTAGATGAAGCCGGGGCCGCTGCGGTCCATGGCGATCTCCACCGGATCGGTGGCCTCGGGGCTGAGGCGGTACCAGAGCCAGCGGCCTTCGCGATCGATGGTGAAGATGCCCCCGGCGTAGCCCAGCATGGTGCCCATCAGGTAGGGTCCGGGGCTGGCGAGCTCGGGCTGGTGGGCGCTGACGCGCAGCTCGGGCAGCTCCGGTGGCAGGCCGCCGGTGGAGACGCTGCCGTCGACGATGAGCTCCTCGCCGTCCACCAGCGTGACCGCTCGGTAGAGCACCTCCTGGTATGGGGGCAGGCCCAGCAGGGTGTGCACGTGGGCGAGGGACTCGTCGTGGGTGCTGGGCGTGGAGTGCTCGAAGCGCGACGCCACCCCGTACTCCACCCAGGAGATCCCCGGGTCCTGGGTGGCCCAGGACAGCTCCACCACCGTGGTGACCTCTTCTTTGACCGTGACCTCCACCACGTAGTTCAGCTGCGCGCAGCCAGCGAGCAGGAGGAGGGGAGCGATGCGCAGGGGGCGGGGACCGGCCATGGCCGTGTTCCTGGTGCGCGGGCTCGTGCGGCCCGAGGCGGAGCAGGGGGCGGGACGAAGGGGCGGCACCGATCTCTAGATGCCCATATTTTCCGGTCCTTGTCGTGTGGAGGCGACAAGAAAGAGCAAACAAGAGAGCCAGAGCAGGAACCCGGGGTCCGGAGCAGCGGTGGGCGCGCGAGGGATGGCTCGTCGCGGGCCTCAGTCCTCGACTATGCGGCGTGGCTGGAACATGGACGCTGCGCTCTGGGCGGGCAGGGTCAGGCTCTCTCCGGTGAGGGGCGGGACGAAGGGGCTGGCACCCTCTGAGCTCCAGGCCAGCCAGCGGTAGCCGGGATCTTCGAGGGGCTGGTGGAAGGTGAACGCGGCCACCGCCGGTCGGCCGTCGGCGGTGACGCGGCGCAGGTCTACGCTGTAGTCCGGCATGCTGATGATCTCGCCCTCCTGGAAGGGCACGTCGGAGCGCCGCTCCAGGCCGTCGATGGGATCCACCAGCCAGCCCTGCTCGGGCTCCAGCACCAGCGTGTGCTCGTCCTCGCGGCTCACACGGCAGTCGGTGATGAAGTTGGCCAGCAGCGTTGTGCGTGCGGGGACCAGCTCGCCTTCAACGTGCCGGATGATGGGCAAATAGGCGCTGGGGAAGGCGTGGCCGGTGACGAAGATGAGCAGCTGCTCCTGGATGGCCTCGTCCACAGGCGCGGTGTCGGTCGCGGCGCGGAACATCTGCCCGAACAGGGGGAGCGTGGCCGTCCGGCCCACCAGCATCAGGGCCGCCAGGGGCAGGTGCAGCAGCAGCAGGCCGCCGCAGATCCAGCGCCGAGGCCGCGTGACGGAGCTCGCCGGAGCAGCCCCCAGCCAGCCGCAGTCCCCCGCCAGCAGGGCCAGCAGGGCGAAGGCCCCCACCCCGGCGAAGACCAGCAGCCGATCCATGGGAAAAGCGGCGCACAGCGGCACGAGGGCCATGGCCATGCCCAGGGCCCAGAAGCGAGCCTGTGGGGAGCGGCGCAGCAGCGGCATGAGCAGCCATGCGAGGGCGGCGCAGCACAGCAGGGCCGCGGGCAGCCAGGCCAGCTGCAGCGCCCTGGGCAGCATCACCGTGGCGTCCACGGGGGCCTGCAGCCACTGCCCCAGCATCAGCACTGGCCAGCGCTCCAGCAGGGCCAGCAGGAACTCCAGCGGGTCGCGGCCCGGGTCCACGTAGAGGTCTGAGCCGGAGATCCCGTAGCCCAGGTAGTTGTAGACCATGCGCCAGGCTGCCACCAGCAGCGCGTAGGGGGCGATGCCAAGCAGGCGCCGCCGCCAGCTGCCCCGATCCAGGCACAGCTGCCAGGCCACCAGGTAGGCGGCGGCGCCCAGGGTGGCCTCGCCGCAGAGCAGGCCCACGGCCAGGATGGCCAGGGCGGCCAGCAGCCAGCCGGTGGCGCCGCTGCCGCGCCAGCGCAGGTGGGCGAGGAAGGCCAGGCCGCCGGCCGCGAGGCAGATGATGGCGTGGCGGTTGGCCAGCCAGCCCGCGTTCATGGCGTGGGCGTCCTCCACCGCGAAGAGCAGCGCCGCCAGCCCGGCCATGGCGGCCGCCTCGGGGTGGATGCGCCGGTAGATCCAGGCCACCACCAGCACGCTCAGGCCGTACCAGGCCAGGCTGTGCAGGTGCTGGAACCAGAAGGCCCGCGGTGCCAGGGCGTGGTCCAGCAGGTGGGTGGCCACCGACACAGGCCGCAGCAGGGCGATGCTCAGCTCCGGATCCGTCCACCAGCCCACCATGCACTGCTCCTGCAGGACCTCCCAGGGCACGCCGCCGGGGATGAAGTGGTAGACGTGCAGCAGAGGGTGGAGATCGGAGACGTAGGGGCCCGCGCCCTGCAGCAGCAGCCACCACAGGTAGTCGTCGCCCACCAGCCCCGCGCCCAGGGCGGGCAGCGTCAGCAGCACGCCCGCGAGGGCGGCCAGCCAAGGGAAGCGGGGATGGTCCAGCGGCGGCGCGATGCGGTGCAGCATGGCAGGAGGATACTCCAGGGGAGCACTCCGCTGGGAGCCCCGCCTGCCTCGCCCTAGCCAGCTGCACCTCTGTGGTGCCCGGGCCCACAACCTGCGGGGCCTGGATCTGTCCCTGCCCCACGACGCCCTGTCGGTGATCACGGGTGTGTCCGGCTCGGGCAAGTCGTCGCTGGCCATGGACACCCTGCTGGTGGAGGCGCGCCGGCGCTACCTGGCCAGCGTGGCCTTCGGCGCGGCCCAGCGCCTGGGGCGGCTGGGGCGCGCGCAGGCGGAGAGCATCAGCGGGCTGCGCGTGGCCGCCGCCCTGGACCAGGCGGCTCCCGCGGCCAACCCGCGCTCCACCGTGGGCACCCTCACGGGGATCTACGGGCTGTTGCGGCTGCTGCTGGCGCGGGTGGGCAGGCTGCACTGTGCTGTGTGCGGTGCGCTGGCAGGGGGGAGCCGCTGCGGGTCCTGCGGTGCGGGCCTGCCGGTGCTCGAGGCCAGGCTGCTGTCGTTCAACGTTCCCCAGGGAGCCTGCCCCGGCTGCGCGGGGTTGGGCCTGCAGGAGCGGGTGGATCCGGAGCTGCTGGTGAAGGACGCCCGCCTCAGCCTGCGGCAGGGGGCGCTCGTGCCCACCACCCCCAAGGGCTACATCGTCTACTCCCAGGTCACCATGGAGGTGCTCGACACCGTCTGCCGCGCGCACGGGTTCTCGGTGGATCAGCCCTGGGGAGAGCTGGATGACGAGCAGCGCCGGGTGGTGCTGCATGGCAGCGACCGCATCATCGTGCCCTTCGGCAAGCACCCGCTGGAGTCTCGCCTGCGCTGGAAGGGGATCACCGCCCGCCCGCGGCAGGAGGGACACTACAAGGGGCTGGTGCCCACCCTCGAAGGGATCCTCGCTTCCAAGCGCAACCCGGGTGTGCTGCGCTTCGTGCGCTCGGTGGCCTGCGAGGACTGCCGTGGCAGCCGGCTGCGCCCCGAGGCGCGCGCCCTGAAGCTCGGCGGGCTGGGCGCGCACGAGTGGTCGGCCCTGGCCCTGGAGCGGCTGCCTGGAGCGCTGGCCCGGCAGCGCTTGGACGAACGGGGCCGGGCGGTGGCGGCGCCCATCCTGGCGGAGCTGGGTCAGCGCTGCGCCCGGCTGGATGAGCTGGGGCTGGGCCACCTGAGCCTGCAGCGCGCCACCGACAGCCTGTCGCGGGGCGAGGCCCGCCGGCTGCGGCTGGCCAGCTGCCTGGCGGGCGGCTTGGGAGGCATGCTCTACCTGCTGGACGAGCCCAGCGCGGGGCTGCACCCTGCCGAGCTGCCGGCCCTCGAGGGCGTGCTGCGCCAGCTGGTGGCCCAGGGCAACACGGTGCTGGCGGTGGAGCACGAGCTGGAGCTGGTGCGCCGGGCGGACTTCGTGGTGGACGTGGGGCCTGGGCCGGGCGCAGCCGGGGGTCGGCTGCTGTACGCGGGGCCCGTGGCGGAGTGGAGTACCCAGGATGGTGTCGAGAGCCCTACCTTGGCCGTGATGGAGGCCGCCTCGCAGCCTCTCGCCTGCGATCCGGGTGCGGGCGTGGCGGGTCCCTGGCTGGAGCTGCGTGGAGCCGACGCGCACAACCTGTGCTGGGTTGATCTGAGCCTGCCCCTGGGGTGCCTCTGCGCGCTGACGGGTGTGTCGGGCGCGGGCAAGACCACCCTCGCCCTGGGCACGCTCGTGCCCGCGCTGCAGCGCTCGCTGGGCCTGACGGGGCCGCCACCCCTGGGGTTCGAGGTGCTGGAGGGCGGCGAGCCGCTGGCGGGGGTGGTGGTGGTGGACCAGGATCCCATCGGGCGCACCCCGCGCAGCAACGCCGCCACCTACACCAAGCTCTTCGATCGCATCCGCGCCCTGTTCGCCAGGCTGCCCTTGGCTCGACAGGCGGGCTGGACCGCCAGCCGCTTCTCCTTCAACACCCGAGGAGGGCGCTGCGAGCGCTGTGAGGGGGCCGGGGTGGTGCGCGTGGGCATGCACTTCCTGTCCGAGGTGCACCTGCGCTGCCCCGACTGCGGCGGGGCGCGCTTCGACGCCGCCACGCTGGCTGTGCGCTACCGCGGCCTCGACGTGCACCAGGTGCTGGAGCTGTCGGTGGACCGGGCCCTGGAGCTGTTCGCCGACCGGCCCGCCATCGCGCGGGTGCTGGCGGCGCTGCAGCTGCTGGGGCTGGGCTACCTGCCGCTGGGGCAGCCGGCCACTACGCTCTCGGGGGGCGAGGCCCGCAGGGTCAAGCTCGCCGCGCACCTGGCCCGCCCCGCGCGCGGGCCCACCCTCTACGTGCTGGATGATCCGAGCACGGGCCTGCACGCCCACGACGTGGCGGCGCTGGTGGCGGCGCTGCGACAGCTGGTGCGGGCTGGCCACAGCGTGCTGGTGGTGGACGGCGACCTGGACCTGCTGCTGGCGGCGGATCACCTCGTGGAGCTGGGCCCGGGGGGAGGCCCGCGCGGGGGTCGGGTCGTGGCCTCGGGCCCTCCGGCCGCGGTGGCGGCGCAGGCCGAGAGCGCCACGGCGCGCGCCCTGGCTGCGCGCCTGGCGGGCGCCTCCGGCGAGATCCTTCCAGCCGCGCCGGTCTGCGCGACCCGGCCCATCCGGCTGCGGGGAGCGCGCACCCACAACCTGCAGGGGGTGGACCTGGACCTGCCCGCCGGTGCGCTCACCGTGGTCACGGGGGTGTCGGGCAGCGGCAAGTCATCGCTGGTCTTCGACACCCTGCACGCCGAGGCCTGGCGGCGCCTGGCGGCCACGCTGCCCTCCGAGGCGCGCCGTCGCCTGGCTCGCCTGCCCGCCCCGCAGCTGTCGTCGTGCGAGGGCCTGGGCCCGCCGGTGGCCGTGGGGCAGCGGCCCGTGGGGCGCAACCCGCGCTCCACCGTGGGCACTGCGGCGGGGGTGCTGGTGCTGCTGCGGCTGCTCTACGCTCGCTTCGGTCAGCAGCGCTGCCCGGACTGCGGAGTGGCGCTGGAGGAGCGTCACTGCCCTGGCTGCGGCCGCGCGGGGCCCGGTCCTCTGCTGGCGGAGCGGCTGAGCTTCAACGACCAGGCGGGCGGCTGCCGGGCCTGCGGTGGGCTGGGCGCGGTGACCCGCTGCGATCCGGAGCGCCTGGTGAGCCACCCCGAGCGCTCCTTGTGGCGCGGGGCCCTGGCGGGCAGCAAGCTGGGCCGCCACCTGGGGGAGCCCGATGGACAGCACCTGGCCACCCTGGACGCGGTGGCCGAGGGCCTGGGCCTGGAGCTGCGGCGGCCCTGGCAGCGGCTGCACCCCGAGGCCAGGCGGGTGGTGCTGGAGGGTACGGGCGAGCGGATCTGGAAGGTGAGCTGGAGGTTCCAGAGGGGCCAGCGCAGGGGTGAGCACCTCTTCGAGCGCAGCTGGCCCGGCCTGCTGAGCCTGGTGGAGGACGAGTGGGACAAGCTGCACGCCGACCGGCGCGCCGCCGAGCTGCGGCCCCTGCTGCGGGAGCAGCCCTGCTCGCGCTGCGAGGGGGAGCGCCTGGCGCCCTGGCCGCGGGCTGTGCGCTTCGCGGGGCTGCGGCTGGGGCAGCTGTGTGCGGAGCCCGTCGACGAGCTGCTGGCCCGCGTGGAGCGCTGGCGGGCGTGCCCCCCTGGAGGAGAGCTGTCCACCGTGCAGCGGGCCGGCAGCGGAGAGCTGCTGCTGCTGCTCGCGGAGCGCCTCGCAGCCCTGGCGCGGCTGGGCCTGGGCTACCTGGCCCTGGACCGCGCCACCGACTCCCTGTCGGGGGGCGAGGCGCGGCGGCTGCAGCTGGCGGGCTTGTTGGCGGGGGAGCTGTCCGGGCTGCTCTGCGTGCTGGACGAGCCCACGCTGGGCCTGCACGCTGGCGACGTCCAGGCGCTGCTGGAGGCCACCAGGGCGCTGGTGGAGCGGGGCAACACCGTGGTGGTGGTGGAGCACGATCCCGCCGTGGTGGCGGCCGCCGACCTGGTGGTGGAGCTGGGCCCGGGTCCCGGCGCCCAGGGAGGGCGGGTGGTGGCCGCGGGCAGCCCCGCAGCGCTGCGGGAGCACCCGGGATCCCTCACGGGTGCCTGGCTGCGGGGCGAGCGCAGCCTGCCGGCGCGGGATCCCGGCTCGCTGGATGGCGCGCCCATCCGGCTGCGCGGGGCGCGGTGCCACAACCTGCATGGCCTGGATCTGGACCTGCCCACGGGCGGGCTGCTGGGCCTGTGCGGGGTCTCCGGCAGCGGCAAGAGCACCCTGGTGCGCGAGGTGCTGTTGGCCAGCGCCCAGCAGGGCCGCGCGGTGCGCTGCGATCGGCTGGAGGGCCTGGATCAGTTCGAGCGAACCGTGCTGGCCGATGCCAGCCCCTTGGGCTCGGCCTCCACGAGCACGCCCGCCAGCTACGCGGGCCTGATGGACCCGCTGCGGCGGCTCTACGCCCGCAGCGAGCGGGCGCGCGAGCTGGGCTTCGGGGCGGCCCACTTCACCTACGCCGGGCCCAGGGGCCGCTGCCCTGCCTGCAAGGGCTCCGGCCGCGAGCGGGTGAGCATGGAGCTGGTGGCCGATGTGTCGCTCTCGTGCCCGGTGTGCGACGGGGACCGCTACCGGCCAGAGGTCCTCGCGGTGCGCGTGAACGGGATCAGCATCGCCCAGGCCCTGCGGCTGCCGGTGCAGCAGGCGGCGGGGGTGTTCTCGGCGGAGCCGAAGCTGGCGGAGCGGCTCGCGACCCTGGTGGACCTGGGCCTGGGCTATCTCGGGCTCGGGCAGCCCTGCGCGACCCTGTCCGGAGGCGAGGCGCGGCGGCTGCGCCTGGCGGTGGATCTGCTGGACGGGGCCGGGGAGGGGAGGCGCCTGTACCTGCTGGACGAGCCCACGGCCGGGCTGCACCCGCAGGACGTGGCGCGGCTGCTGCAGGTGCTGGACAGGCTGGTACGCCAGGGGCACACGGTGCTGTTGGTAGAACACGACCTGCAGCTGCTGGTGTGCTGTGACTGGTTGGTGGAACTTGGGCCAGTGGGTGGACCAGCGGGCGGAAGGCTGGTGGCGCAGGGGAGGCCAGCGGAGCTCGCGGCTCGCGCGGGTTCTCCCACTGGGGCCGCGCTGAGGGCAGCGCGGCTGGGGTGAGCCGGCCGACGCACTGCGCCAGACACGGTTCTTCGTCGTGGGGATGGTGGGGAGTATGGCCCTCCCCTGCCAGCCACCGATTGAACGCGCCCCCCGGATCGCAGTCTAGTGCCCGTGCCCAGAAGTACCTGCCCACCCTGCTGGGCGGCCAGATACT
>CAZEJJ010000212.1:0-11220 GCA_964512185.1 uncultured Enterobacterales bacterium
GTGGATCACTTCTTCAGCGCGGAAGTGGATCAAATCTTCAGCGTTGCAATCAAGCTCTCCGGAGTACCCGCCACGATTCAGGCGGCTGTTTTTTCTGTTTGTGTTGGATGGTTTTGCGTGGGGGCGTGGCAGGGCGGTGCTGGTTCGGACCGCTGTGCCCGCTCGCTGTTGGTTTGTGCGCAGCCGCTACGCGCCTGCACACAAGCCCAACAGGCCGGGCGGCGGTTTCTTTGTTTGTTTGTGGGTTTGATCTTGGGTCGGGGCCGGTTGGTGCTGGTTCGTTCCGCCGTGCCCGCTCGCTGTTGGTTTGTGCGCGGCCGCTACGCGCCCGCACACAAGCCCAACAGGCCCGGTGGGTGCGTCGTTTCGTCGTTTTGTCATTCGGCGGCGGGACGCCGCCGCTACTTCTTCGCTCCGGCCAGCTTGCGCACCTTCCGGATCATCTTGGGCAGGCTCTTGTCCCTGGCCATCTCCAGCACCCAGTCCGGGACCCAGGCCTTGGGCACGCCCATGGCGCGGTAGACAACGAGGGTGCGTTTGGGATCGTCGAGGAAGCGGGAGACTTTCCAGCTGCCGAAGTTGACTTTGTAGTCGGTGGGCTTGGTCTTGACCATCTTCCAGGAGCGGGAGTAGCGGCCCTTCTCCCTGTCCTCTTTGACGATGCTCAGGGTGGTGGACGCGATGTCGGAGTAGGGGAACGGCATGTCGATCTTGACCCGGCAGTGCATCTTGCCCTTGCCGAGCATCTTCTTGGTCGACTCCAGCACGCTGACCATGGTTTTTTTGTAGCGAGCGCAGTCACCCACCAGCGGCCAGACCACCTCTGGCGGCGCCTCGATGACGGCCCGCAGCACGCCCATGGGCTGCTCGAAGCCGCGCACCCGCTTTGCGTTGACGAAGATTTTCCCCTTGGCCAGGCGGCGCTCGAACTCGCTCTTCGGCTGGCGCGCCTGGGCGGAGGCGGGGCAGGGCGCCAGGGTCAAGATCAAGGGCAGGGCAAGGGCCAGCGCAGGTGCCATGGCCAGGGTTTTGGCGGTCTTCATCAGTCGTCGCTCCTTCACTTGGTCCACAGGTCGCCGGTGAACTGAAACGCAAGCACGCCGTAGGGAACCGCCTGGGGCACCTGCTGCCCCGCGCGGTACCGGTGCTTGATCCACCAGTTGAGGAAGAAGATCAGCGTCGGGCTCCTCAGGTCTTTTCCCCGGTCGCGGAACATGTAGCAGATCATCGGCCCGATGCGGTGGGCCGGCGTGTTCGGGTTTTCGGACAGCCCCCCTGCGGTCATGTCCTCGTCACTGTAGAGAGCCTCGGTCACGGTGTACCTGACGCCGAATAGCCAGCCCACCTTCGTGGCGTAAAACAGGTGGGCGCTGTTTATCAGCACCCCGCCCGACCCCGGCGCCAGGGTGTCGAACAGGGACACG
The DNA here is from genome assembly GCA_964512185.1 of uncultured Enterobacterales bacterium. Taxonomy (GTDB): domain Bacteria; phylum Myxococcota_A; class UBA796; order UBA796; family JAFGLY01; genus CAZEJJ01. Next base: position 1,425 of record CAZEJJ010000212.1, read on the forward strand.
TAGAAGACGCGGTCGTCCCCGCGCAGATTCATCTCGAAGTGGTGATAGGCGAAGTCGTTGAGGAACGCGATGGGGCCCAGCTTGCCCTTGAGCACCGCCTGCAGGATGAACTGGTGGCCGGTGCCGGTGTAGTTCTCGTCCTCCTGCCCTCGCTGGCGCATCTCCAGGTCGTGGTGCTCGGCGCCCGGGTCCGAGAAGGACTGCATCATGCCCACCGAGCCGAAGTAGGCCCGGTGCTCGTAGGACGCTCGCAGGGTGAGCACGGTCAGGGGCTGCACCTCCAGCGCCACGCCGATGCGCAGAAACGCCGGGTTGAGCCGGAAGATGAACGCCGGCCCGATGAAGTTGTCCCGCAGGGCCAGGCTGGGGCTGCGAAACAGCCGGTAGCGGTAGCCGAGCACGAGATCCGACTGGATCCCGAGCGGATTCCACTGCAAGGCCGTCAGGTTCCGGTAGTGGATCTTGTGCTGGTGCTCGCCCCCCACCGTGGTCATCGCCGGGGCCGCGCCGCTCCAGAGGGCGATGACCAGGGCCAGTGCGGGAGCAAATGGAGCTGGGGGGCGGCGCGTCATGGCGGGAGAATCGTCCCACCACCATACCAGGCAGCGGGCCTCCGGGGCCAGGGGCGGGGCCCCGCTATACCACTGCAAAGATCAGGGAATTAAGGTACCCTCGTTTCATGTGGAAGATCCATCTCCGGTCCCCTGGCGGGGCCAGTCAAAGGGCAGGAGGCATCATGCTCAGGAAGTCAGTTCTGGCCCCCATCATCGTGGGGATTTTGTTGAACCTCCCCGCCATCGCGGCGGGCCAGACCGGGGCGTTGTCGGGCACCATTCGAAACACCAAGAAGGTGGCGATCAGCGGCATCGAGGTGCGCGTCTGGGCGCTGACCAAGGGCAACAAGAACTGGAAGGTGTCCAAGGTCACCAAGACCAACAGCGGGGGTGCGTACTCGTTCACGGGCCTGACGCCCGGTTCGTACAAGCTGGACGCGCGCATGCCCAAGGGCACCAAGGGGTACTACGCCGACCGCTGGTACGACGTGGCCCAGCCCACGGGCAGCGGGTACGTGGGCGACCACGCCGACGCCATCGCCGTCAAGTCCGGCAGCAGCCTCAAGGGTTACGACATCACCCTCGAGGCGGGCGGCGGGATCACCGCCAACGTCAAGACCACCAAGGCGGCGTCCGGCATCTTCGGCCGCGCGGAGAACCGCACCGAGCCGAAGAACGGGCATATGGACCTGTCCCAGGGCGGCTACCACCCCGGCAAGGTCTACTTCCGCGGCCTCAAGGCGGGCAGCTACCGGGTCTACCTCCACGCGCCCAACGGCGACTACGAGACCTACGTCGCCAAGGGCCCCTACACCGTCAAGTCGAGCTCCAACCTGAGCCTCTCCACCGTGACCCTCAAGAAGATGGGCACCGACAAGAACGAGCCGAACAACAAGCCCCTGGACACCGGGGCGTTCATCAACAGCAACGTGTTCCACCAGTCGCCTCCCGGCACCTACACCTCCTCCGGGGCTATCATCGCGCCGCGCAGCAAGGGGGACACCGACTGGACCTGCTTCGACGCGCTGAAGAATGACCGCTTCGTGGCCGAGGCCAACGCCACCGTCTCCGTGGATGGCAAGACGCTGCCTCACCCGTGGGTCGACCCGTACCTGGTGCTGTACCACGTGCCGTCCAAGACCAGCCCGCCGGTGAAGGTCAAGGAGGACGACGACTCGGGCACCACGCCCTACGGCGCCAAGGTCGACACCGGCCTGCTCAGCACCGGGGGGCGCTACTGCGCCATGGTCACCACCTTCGGCGACACCAAGTACAACGGCACCAGCCAGGGCTCTGCCGGGCGCTACACCTTGACCATCAAGATGGGCAACCGGCAGCCGAAGCTGACGGTGACCATGGCTGGGAAGAAGTACGAGGGCGCGACCAACCCCGCGACCGCCAACTACGTCTCGGTCAAGGACGGCGAGAAGGTGGCCTTCACCGCCACCTTCACCGATCCTGACAAGGACACCCTGAGCGCCATCCTGTCTCACGTGGACTCGGGCGGCGCCACGGTCCCCGGCACCACCTTCACGGACGTCACTGGCAAGGCCATCTCGCCGGCGGGCACCACCTTCGCCGGCGGCTCTGGCTCGGTGAACTTCGGCTGGGAGGTGAGCCAGACCGCGGCCAAGAAGTCGCCCTACGAGCTTAAGCTGCAGGTGAAGGACAAGGAGTACATCATGGAGGTCTCCTTCGTCATCACCGTCATCGGCGTGAACAACCCGCCCACCACCCCGGTCCCCCTGGCCCCGCTGCACAAGGCCATCGAGACCAAGAACACCCCCACCCTGGAGGTGAAGAACTCCACCGACGTGGACGGTGACCTGCTCAAGTACGAGTTCGAGGTCTACCAGGGCAGCTGGGTCGGCAAGCCGATCCAGGTCAAGACCGTGGCCGAGGCCACCGGCGGAAAGACCTCCCTGACCCTGACCACCCTGAAGGAGAACTCGTGGTTCTTCTGGCGTGCCCGGGCGGACGACGGGCAGACCTCCTCCAACTACAGCCCCTGGAGCTCCTTCTCGGCGTTCTTCGTGGACACCGCAAACGACGCGCCCACCGCGCCGCTGATGGAGAAGCCGGCGGACAAGAGCACGGTGCTGATGCAGAACCCGGTGCTGTCGGCCAAGAACCCCACCGACCCGGACGAGTTCGGCACGCTGATGATCTTCTTCCAGATCGCCGACGACATCGGCTTCACCAAGAACACCTTCACAAGCCCTGGCGGCGTGCCGGTGAACACCAAGGGCCTGTCCACCTCCTACAAGCTGCCCAAGTGGCTCAACTGGGGGCAGACCTACTATGTGCGGGCCTACGCCAAGGACAGCCTCGGGCTGCAGGGGCCGTACAGCAACATCAACGAGTTCAAGACCGCGGCCAACCCGAACCCGGACCTCGGCCCGCCCGACGCGTCTCCGCCTGACGCCGGCGTTCCAGACAACGGCGGCTCGTCCAACCAGGACACCGGCGGCGCCGGCGGCGACACCGGCGGCAGCGGCTCGGCTGACGGCGGCGGCACCGGCGGCGGCGACGAGACCGGCTGCAACTGCCGCGCCTCTGGTGATGCACCGGCTGCGCCCGCTGGCCTGATGCTGCTGTTGGCGCTGGCCCTCTTCCTGCGGCGTCGCCGCTAAGCGCTTTGGAGAACCAGACCATGGAGAGAGGACTTCTCATGCGGACCATCTGCATCCTTGCCCTCACCGCCGCGCTGGCGCTCGGTTGCTCCGACGACGGCACCTCAACCCCGGCTGACAGCCGCCCGGCCGACGCGGGCAGCGACGGGCAAGGCGCTGACATCGGCGCGGACAAGGCCGTGGCCGACAAGACGGTTCCGGACACAACCGTGGACGCGCCAAAGCCAGATCAGACGCCGCCAGACCTGACCGTGGACCAGCTGCTGCTGGAGGCAGGCGCCGACCTGATCCCGCGGGTGCCCGACATGACCGTGGCGCCGGCCAACGGCACCTGCAAGGGCGCCACCAAGGTGACGCTTTCTGCGGGCAAGGCCAGCTACAGCGACACCACCGCCACCTCCCTCAACGAGTTCGCCAAGGCGATCTCCTGCGGGACCAGCTACGACTACGACGGCCCGCAGGTGTACTACTCCCTGCCAGTGACCAAGGACAAGGGGTACCGCCTCGAGATGACCCCCACCGGTTGGGACGGCGCGCTGTACTCCTTCGACGACCCGACCTGCACCGGCACCGTGGTCTCCAACAAGTGCAAGACCAACCTGGCGGACGAGGGCGCCAAGGGCAGCAAGGAGACGCTGGTCTTCGCTGCCGAGGCCACGGGCTCGCTCACCGTGGCGGTGGACTCGTTCTCGCCCACGGCCAAGGGCCCGTTCAAGCTGGACATCACGGAGTTCACCCCCAAGGCCGAGAGCATGTGCAAGGGCGCCGTCGCCGTGACCGTGGCTGCTGCCAAGGCCAAGGTCAAGGGCGACACCTCCAAGGACTCGGTGGACGACGCCGGCGCGACGCTCACCTGCGGCAAGAGCGCCACAATGGGCGGCCCCCAGACCTACTACAAGGTCTCCATGGCCACCGGCTCCGCCTACACCATCACCGTCAGCCCCAAGTTCGACGCGCTGGTCTATGTGTTCCCCGCGGCCTACTGCGGCGTGCCGGCCAACATCGAGCTCGCCTGCAGCGGCAAGCTGAAGTCGGGCGCCGTGCTCGGGCCGGTCTCGGCGGGCTCCACCTCCTCGCTCACGTTCAAGCCCAAGAGCGGCGAGGACTACGTCATCGCCGTGGACAGCGCCACGGCCGGCCAGTCGGGCGGCTTCGACCTGGAGATCGAGTTGGTGACGCCCAAGAACAACACCTGCTCCACCCCCGAGGTGGTGGGCTTCACCGGCGGCGTGGCCACCGCCACCGGGGACAACACCTTCGGCTCCAACGCGGTGACCATCCCGAGCACCGGCTGCACCAAGTCCGCGCTCAAGGGCTCCGACCTGTTCTACTCGCTCTCCCTGACGGCCAACCAGCCGTACCTGATCACCCTGTACCCGTCGGCCACCCTCGACGGCGCGGTGTACATCTCGAGCACCTGCTCGGCCACCGGCTCGAGCTGCCTGTCCGGGGCCGACGCGGCGTCGGCGGGCATGCCTGAGAAGATCCTGTTCACGCCCAAGGTGACGGGCACCTACCTGATCGGCGTCGGCAGCCGATACGCGCCGGGGGCCACATTCTCTCAGGGCTCGTTCATCCTGGGTGTGCAGGCCCACACCAAGCCGACCAACACCGCATGCTCCAAGGCGACCACCCTGGCCTGGAGCGGCACCACCGCCACCTCACCAGGCAACACCGCGGGCGCCACCGACGAGTTCGGCGTCATCACCTGCGGCGGGCAGGTGACCTTCACCGGCGCCCAGCTGTACTACAAGGTGCTGCTCACCGGCGGAAAGAAGTACCTGGCCAAGGTGACCCCTGCGGCGGCCTTCGACCCGGCGATCTACGCCTTCCCGGCCACCACCAGCTGCAGCGCGGTGGCCATCAACTCGGCGTGCAAGGGCAGGGCGGTGGACAACCTGTACGGCGGTCAGTCCGAGTCGCTTGTGCTCGCGCCCACCTCCAGCGGCACCTGGACCATCGCCGTGGACTCGGCCGCCAAGACCTCCTACGGCCCGTTCACCCTGACGGTCAAGGAGCTGCCCGCCGTGCTCAACGACACCTGCGCCAGCGCCGAGGGGATTCAGATCCCGGCAACCGGCGGGGCGTTCACCAAGACGGGCGCCACCTACGGCGCGTCCAACATCGTCTCGCTGCCCTCGACGGGCTGCACCAAGGCCACCTCGGCGGGCCCGGACATCTTCTACAAGATCAAGCTGGACGCCCAGGTGAGCTACAAGATCAAGGTGGACGGCACCGGGTTCGACGAGGTGGTTTACCTGATGAACACCTGCACCGGCAGCTCAACCTGCTTCGTGGGCTCTGATAAGTCGGTGAGCGCCGCCGAGGAGCTGGTCTTCACCCCGCTGGCCACGCAGGTCTACTACATCGGCGTGGACGGCAAGAACAAGCAGGACACGGGCGAGTTCACCCTCTCGGTGGAGAAGACGCCGTCGGTGTGCAAGTCGGTCACGCCCATCTCCTTCAAGGGCGGGGTGGCCACCGTGAGCGGCACCACCACCACCGAGGCCGACTCGGTCGCGCTGCCCAAGAGCGGCTGCGCCGGTGTGGCCACCAAGGGCCCGGACAGCTTCGTGTCGGTGCAGCTCAACAAGGGGCAGAAGTACACGGCCACCCTGAAGCCCACCGCCTACGACGCGGTGCTCTACCTGTTCGGCAACTGCAAGGACCCGATCACCAGCTGCCTGGCTGCCTCGGCGGTCAGTGGCCTCGGTAAGACCGAGACCATCACCTTCAGCCCGCCCGTCACCGGCACCTACTACTTCGCCATCGACGCGGAGACGGCGGGCAACAGCGGCAGCTACACCCTGAGCATCCAGTAACCCGGATCACTCCATGAGACCACTCGCCTTCATCCTCACGGGCCTCCTCGCGACGGCCTGCAGCCATGATCTGGACTCCGTGGCGCCGCCCTGCGGCACCGCGTGCGACACCGGCGGCACCGTCGCCGACAAGGGGGTCGGCAAGGACACCGGCGGCAAGCTCGACACCGGCGGCAAGCTCGACACCGGCGGGAAAAAGGACACCGGCGGCAAGCTCGACACCGGCGGCAAGAAGGATACCGGCGGCAAGCTCGACAAGGGCGGCAAGCTCGACAAGGGCGGCAAGCTCGACAAGGGGCCAGTGCCCGACGTCACGCCCACGCCGGACAAGGCCTCCGGCTGCACCAACAAGGGCGCCCCGTGCAACGACGGCGACGACTGCACCTGGAACGACACCTGCACACCAAGCCTCAAGTGCGTGGGCACGGTGTACAAGTGCGACGACAACCTCGGCTGCACCGAAAACAAGTGCACCGGCAAGGACCCCAAAGCGGGGGGGTGTGAGTACCCGCTCAAGAAGAACTGGTGTCTCATCGGCGGCAACTGCTTCACCGGGACTCACACCAGCGGGGCGTCCTGTAACACCACCTACAGCGTCGCAACCCTGGCGCCGGCCAAGGGCAGCGTCATCACCCACGCCGGCGACTCCGGCAACGCCGGCGGCTACATCAACAGCAGCTGGAGCAAGTCGAGGTTCAAGGCCCCCATGGGCATCGTTCACGACGGCAAGCGCGGCCTGTACGTGGCCGACTCTCAGAACCACGTGATCCGCTTCATCAAGGATGGTGAGGTGACCACCTTCGCCGGCGAGTATGTCAAGGGCAGCAGCGGCGGCTTCAAAAACGACAAGCTGACCAAGGCACTGTTCGACGAGCCGATGGACGTGACCATCGCACCCAACGGCGATCTGTACGTGGCGGACCACGCCAACAACCGCGTCCGGCACATCAATATGGCCACGGGACAGGTCGGCGTCCTGTCCGGCACCGGCAAGGCTGGTTACCAGGAAGGCGTGAACAACAGCGCGCTCTTTTCGGGGCCCACCAGCGTCTTCATGGATCAGGGCGGCAAGCGCGTCTGGGTGGTGGACTCCAAGAACCACCAGATACGCTACGTCGAGGGCGCCAACACCAAGCACTTCGCCGGGCTGGTGGTGGCGGGCGTCGGCAAGGACGGCTACGCCCCCGGCGCCATGGCGGGGGCGGCCATGTTCCAGAACCCCACCTCGGTCATCTCCACCAAGGGCGGCGCGCTATACGTGGCGGACTACGGCAACCACGCCGTGCGGCTCATCATGAGCGGCAAGGTGTCCACCGTGGCGGGCACGGGCCAGCCCGGGTTCGACTCCGGCAAGGCCATCAGCTCCAAGATGAAGAACGCCGGGGACATGGTCATGAGCCCCGACGGCAAGACGCTGTACATCGCGGATACCTGGAACAACGCCATCCGCAAGCTGGAGATCGGCGTGGCCAACCCCCAGCTCACCACCCTGACCGGCGGCGTCTACGGCAAGACCGACGGCATCCTGAGCAAGGCCGAGTTCAAGCACCCCCAGGGCATCGAGGTGGACAAGGCGGGCTACATCTACGTCTCGGAGAAGTCGGGGAATCGGATCCGGGTGATCAACCCGAACTGAGCAAATCAGGGGACAGGGTTCAGTCCACCAGCTTGAGCGCTGGTTCGTTCTCCACCGCCTTGACGGCCACCTGGGCCACCACCGCGTCGGTGACGGCCTGGTACGCCTTGGCCGCGGCGCCGTCCGGATCCTTGACCACCACCGGCACGCCCTCGTCGCAGCTCTCGCGGATTTTGGCCATGAGCGGGACCTCGCCAAGGAACGGGATCTTCAGCTTCTCGGCGAAGCGCGCCCCGCCGCCGCGGGAGAAGATGTCGTGCTCCTTGTCGCACGCGTCGCAGATGAAGTAGCTCATGTTCTCCACCAGGCCGAGCACGGGGATCTTCACGGTCTCGAACATGTTGCGCCCGCGGATGACGTCGGCCAGGGCCACGGTCTGGGGGGTGGTCACCAGCACGGCGCCCGCCGGCTTGACGAACTGGGAGAACGACAGGTGCACGTCGCCGGTGCCCGGGGGGACGTCCACGATGAGGTAGTCCATCTCGCCCCAGTACACATCCCCGATGAACTGCTGCAGCGCCTTGTGAAGCATCGGGCCGCGCCACATCACCGCCTGCGCCGCCTCGAGGAAGAACCCGATGGAGATCAGGCCCACCCCGTGGGCGTCCACCGGCAGCATCTTCTCCTCGCCGTTGATGGTGGTGACGTTGGGCTGCTTGTTGACGCCCATCATGGTGGGGATGGAGGGGCCGTAGATGTCCGCGTCCAGCAGGCCGGTCTTGGCGCCCCTTCCCGCCAGGCAGGCGGCCAGGTTGATGGCCACGGCTGACTTGCCCACGCCGCCCTTGCCCGAGGCCACCAGGATGACGTTCTTCACCCCGGGGATCAGATCCTCGCCCTGATCGGCGCCGGTCTTGGAGCCGCGGGTCTGGGCGGTCATCTCCACGGTGATGTGCTCCACGCCCTGCACCTTGCGGATGGCCTGCTCACAGTCCTCCTGGATCTTGGCCTTGAGCGGGCAGGCGGGCGTGGTGAGCTCCACCGTGATGGCCACCTTGCCGCCTTCCACCTGGATGTCCTTGATCATGCCGAGGCTGACCAGGTCACGGTTCAGGTCGGGGTCATTGACGGTGCTCAGGGCTTCTCGGATCTCTTCGACGGTAGGCATGTTGTGAATCTCCAGTTATTCCGTGTTGTTTCCCGCTACCAACGCCGCTCCGGCCAGGCTGATACCTTTCCCCATCCTGGCTCAATGTCAATACTTTTGCGCCGGGGCGCGGTAGCGGAGCCGCGCGCCAGTCCCCCCGGCGCATCAGGGCCCTCCAGCGCAGCGTGCCGTCGCGCTCCAGACGCACGCCGATGGCGCCGCTCAGGTCCACCCGGGCCAGAGGGATGCCCAGCCGGCGGTAGCGTCGCAGGATCCGCCGGGGCGGGATGCCGAAGCTGTTCTGCAGGCCGCAGCTGATCACCGCCAGGGAGGGCTGGACGGCGCGCAATAACCCGGGGCTCGAGGAGGTGGCGCTGCCATGGTGGGGAGCCTTGAGCAGCTGAGCGCGCAGCAGCGCGGGGTCGCGCCGCACCAGCAGGGCCTCGGCGTCGGCCTCGATGTCTCCGGGCAGCAGCGCCGCGGCTTTGCCATACTCCAGCCGGATCACCACGCTGTTGTCGTTGGAGGATAGCCCCGGATCGGCGCACTCGCCGTCGTACCCGGCGGGCCAGAGCGGTCGGATGGTGACGCCGCCGCGGCGGAGCAGGCGGGGCCGCGCCACGGGGACGCCTTTGCGGCGGGCTACCTGGTGCAGCCGCTCGAGCCACATGTTGTCCTCGCCGTGCCAGCAGGACCAGAGCTCTCCCACTGGCAGGGCCTCCAGCACCGCCTCCAGCCCCACGGTGTGGTCCGGGTGGGGGTGGGTCGCCACCACCCAGTCCAGCGAGCGGACGCCTCGCGCGCGCAGGAAGGGGAGCAACCGGCGGCGGCCCGGGTCGGCGAGTCCCCGGGGATCGCCGCCGCCGTCCACCAGCATGTTGCCTCCGTCGGGCAGCGCGATGAAGGTGCTGTCTCCCTGGCCCACGTCGAGGAAGGTCAGCTCCAGGGGGGGCGGCCCCCGGGCCCCCCCCCGGGCGCCCCCCGCGCCCCCCCCCCCCCCCGCCCCCCCCCCCCCCCCGGGTTTTTGGGGGGTGGCGGCCGCCCGCCCGGCCCCGGCGCCCCCC
>CAZEJJ010000213.1:0-11205 GCA_964512185.1 uncultured Enterobacterales bacterium
CAAGAGGTGTGGATCGTGGGCCGCAGTAGATTCGGTACGCCCTACAGGCTCCTAGAGGAGCCCGCGCTCCTGCAGGAGCTGCTGCATGCGGCGGCCCATGTCGGCGGGGCTGCGCACCACCTGTACCTGGGCGGCCTCCAGGGCCCGGAACTTGTCCTCGGCGGTGCCCTTGCCACCGGAGATGATGGCGCCCGCGTGACCCATGCGCCGCCCCGGGGGGGCGGTGGCGCCTGCGATGAAGGCCACCACGGGCTTGCTCATGTTCTCCTGGATCCAGGCCGCCGCCTCCTCTTCGGCCGTGCCGCCGATCTCGCCGATCATGATCACCGCAGCGGTGCCTTCGTCCGCCTCGAAGAGCTCGAGGGTGTCGATGAAGCGGGTGCCCACGATGGGATCACCGCCCATGCCCACGCAGGTGGACTGGCCCAGGCCCAGCTCGGTGAGCTGCCCGACGGCTTCGTAGGTGAGCGTGCCCGAGCGCGAGACCACACCCACCCGGCCCGGACGGTGGATGTGACCGGGCATGATGCCCAGCTTGCAGCGGGCGCCCGGCGAGATGACGCCGGGACAGTTGGGGCCCACCATGCGCGCACCGCGCGCCGAGACCATGGCCCAGGCTCGCAGCATGTCGTGCACGGGGATGCCCTCGGTGATGGGCACCACCAGCTGCACACCGGCGTCCACGGCTTCCATGATGGCGTCGGCGGCGAAGGGCGGTGGCACGAAGATGACGCTGGCGTTGGCTCCGGTCTCGCGCACAGCCTGCTGCACCGTGTCGAAGATGGGCACCTGGCCCTCGAAGAGCCGCCCCCCCTTGCCCGGGGTGCAACCCGCCACCAGCTGGGTGCCGTAGTCCAGCATCTGCTCGCAGTGGAAGCTCCCGGCTCCACCCGTGATGCCCTGGCAGACGACCCGTGTGTTCTCGTCGACGAGGATGGCCATGGCTATGCTCCTGCCTGCTGGGAGGCGTGCACGATCCTGCGAGCTGCGTCTTCCATGGACGAGGCGGCGATGACCTCCAGGCCGCTGTCATGGATGAGCTGTCGGCCCCGCTCCACGTTGGTGCCCTCCAGGCGCACCACCAGGGGCACCTGCAGCCCCACCTCGCGCACCGCCGCCAGCACGCCCTCGGCGATGACATCGCACTTCATGATGCCGCCGAAGATGTTGACCAGGATGCCGCGGACGTTGGGGTCGGCGGTGATGATCTCGAAGCCCGCCTTGACGTTCTCCTGGGTGGCTCCACCGCCCACGTCCAGGAAGTTGGCGGGCTCGCCCCCGTAGAGCTTGATGATGTCCATGGTGGCCATGGCCAGGCCGGCGCCGTTGACCATGCAGCCGATGGTGCCGTCGAGCTTGATGTAGTTCAGGTCGTACTCGCCGGCCTGCACCTCGGCCGGGTCTTCCTCGGCCAGGTCGCGCAGCCTGGCCACCTCGGGGCGCCGGAACAGGGCGTTGTCGTCGAAGCTCATCTTGGCATCCAGGGCCACGCAGGCGCCCGAGGCGTCCACCACCAGCGGGTTGATCTCCACCAGCGACGCGTCGCTGGCCATGGCCGCGGCGTAGAGCCCCTGCACCAGCTTGGCGAAGGAGCGCACCGTCTTGCCCTGCAGGCCCAGCCCGAAGGCCAGCTGCCGGGCCTGCCAGGCCCCCAGGCCGGTGATGGGATCCACCCACACCTTGAGGATCTTCTCGGGCCGGGTGGCGGCCACCTCCTCGATCTCGGTGCCGCCTTCGGTGCTGGCCATGAGCACCAGCTGGTAGCGCGACCGGTCCAGCAGCAGGGCCAGGTAGAGCTCGCGAGCGATCTCGCAGCCCTGCTCGATGTAGACCCGCCGGACCTGCACGCCGGCCCTGCCGGTCTGCTTCGTGACCAGCGTGCGCCCGAGCATGGCCTGGGCGTGCGCCGCTGCCTCCTGGGCGCCGCGCGCCAGCCTCACACCGCCCTCGCCGGGCAGCCCGTCTTCCCCGCGCGAGGCGCGATCGAGCACCAGATCATCCACCTCGCCCACGAAGCGCCCCTTGCCGCGGCCGCCGGCATGCACCTGGCTCTTGACCACCCACAGGGGCCCTGGCAGACGCTCGGCCGCCGCGACAGCCTCGGCTGGCGTGCTGGCCGGATGCCCACTCAGCACGGCCACACCGTGCGCGGCCAGCAGCTGCTTGGCCTGGAACTCGTGAACCTTCATCGCTCCTCCAGCGCTCTCGACTGTGGGCTGCGATGTACGGCAGGCCACCGCGACCCTGGTGGAGCGGAGGCCTGCAGCCACCAGGCAGGATAGCCCGGCGACGACCGCCCCCGCGGTGACTCCGAGCTATCCGAGGAAGTTTCGGATCGCCTCGACGCGATCGGTGCGCTCCCAGGTGAGCTCGGGCAGCTCGCGCCCGAAGTGCCCGTATGCAGCGGTCTTGCGGTAGATGGGGCGCTTGAGGTCGAGCTCGCGGATGATGGCGGCGGGCTTGGTGGGGAACAGCTCCCGCACGCACTCGGACAGGCGATCATCGGACACGCGCCCGGTACCGAAGGTGTCCACCATGACGCTGACGGGCTCGGCGACGCCGATGGCGTAGGCCAGCTGCACCAGGCAGCGGTCGCAGTAGCCGGCGGCCACGAGGTTCTTGGCGGCGTAACGGCCCAGGTAGGCCGCGGAGCGGTCCACCTTGGAGGGGTCCTTGCCGGAGAAGGCGCCGCCGCCGTGGGCACCGTGGCCCCCGTAGGTGTCGACGATGATCTTGCGGCCGGTGAGGCCGGCGTCGGCGAAGGGGCCGCCCTGCACGAACTTGCCGGTGGGGTTGACGTGGAAGGTGGTGTCCTCGTCCACCAGGTCGGCCGGGATGACCTGCTTGATGACCTGCTCCACGATGAAGTCGCGGATGGTCTCGTAGGCCACGTCCTCGGCGTGCTGGGTGGAGATGACCACGCAGTCCACGCGGATGGGCTGGTCGTCGTGGTACTCGATGGTGACCTGGCTCTTGCTGTCGGGGCGCATCCAGGGGGCCTTGCCGGCCTTGCGCAGGGTGGCCATGTGCTCCACCAGGCGGTGCGAGTAGTGGATGCTCATGGGCATCATCTCGCGGGTCTCGTTGACCGCGTAGCCGAACATCATGCCCTGGTCGCCCGCGCCCTGCTCCTTGTGCAGGCCGTCACCGGCGGTGACGCCCTGGGAGATGTCGGGGGACTGGGGCTGGATGGCCAGCTGGACCGAGCAGGTGGCGCCGTCGAAGCCCTTGTCGGAGTGGTCGAAGCCGATGTCGTTGACGACACCGCGCACGATGCTGGGGATGTCCACCACCGCCGTGCTGGTGATCTCACCGGCGCAGAGCACCAGCCCGGTCTTGACCAGGGTCTCGCAGGCCACGCGGCTGTTAGGGTCGCCAGCCAGGTAGGCGTCCAGGATGGCGTCGGAGATCTGATCGCACATCTTGTCGGGGTGGCCCTCGGAGACGGACTCGGAGGTGAACAGGTAGTTGCGACCGGACATGGAGATACCTCGTGGAAGCGTGAAGTCGAACGGGCAGGAGCTGCCGAGCGGTGCCCATTATGCCGCTCCCCAGCGCGAGGCAAACCACGCTGGCGGCGGCGCTGTGGGCCCCATTACGACGCTCTGGAGGAGCCCCGACGCGCTCTGCTAGCCTGCTCCCGCGGGCAGCTCCTCCGTGACCGGCGGCTCATCCAGGTCGAAGCTGCCATCCTCCACGTCTGCCAGCGCGTCCGAGAGGGTGAAGCCATCGGCTTGCTCCGAACCGCTCTGCCAGCGGTCCTGCTGCCGCTCCTTGGCCCTGCGCGCCACTCGCTCGAGCTTGTGCATGACCCGGTCGATGGTGCGATACATGTCGTCGGTCTCTTCCTGCACCTTCAGCGTCTCTCTGCCGGTCAGGACCGTGATCTCGGCCATGTGTCGGTGCTTCTCGACCTGCACCACCATGTGGGCCTCCACGGGCTCGCGCAGGAATCTGGCCACCTTGCGGAACTTGCGCTCCGCTCGCTGGACGAGGGCATCGGTTGCCCGGCTGTTCCGGAACGTGACCTCAAATCGCATCGGGTCTCCTTCTCGGGTGATGGGGCGCGGGCTGTCCTGCGCCCCGGGGGGGTGCTCCCAAGGCAGTCTGGAAGCGGACTGGAGGCGGAATCAAAAGACGTTCTTGCGCTTGGATGAGGGGAGGATCCCCTGCTCATCACGGTACTTGGCGACGGTGCGGCGGGCGACCTTGAGACCTTCGCCGCGCAGGATCTCTACCAGGGCCTGGTCGGAGAACGGCTTCTTCGGATCTTCTTTGCTGATGAGCAGGCGGATGCGATCCTTGACGGCCTCGGAGGCCACATCGCCGCCTCCTATGCGCGGGATGGCGGCGTTGAAGAAGAACTTGAGCTCGACCACGCCCTGGGGGCACTGCACGTACTTGTTGGTGGTGGCCCGCGACACCGTGGATTCGTGCACCCCGATGTCTTCGGCCACGTCGCGCAGGACCATGGGCAGCAGGCGCGAGACGCCATGCTCGAAGAAGTCCATCTGCTTGTCGAGGATGGACTTCATGACACGGTAGATGGTGCGCTGCCTGCGGTGGATGGACTGGATGAGGAAGGCGGCCGACTGCAGGCGCCCCTTGATATAGTCGCGGTCTTCCTTGCTGGCCCCGCCCTTCTTGAGCATGCGGCCGTAGTAGGGGCTGACCCGCAGCTTGGGCAGGCCGTCTTCGTTGAGCACGATGTGCCACTCGTCTCCGATCTTGAAGACGGAGATGTCGGGCGTGATGTACTGGCCTTCGGTGGAGACGAAGTTGCGGCCAGGGATGGGCTCGAGCTTCTGGATCATGCGATGGTATTCCACCGCGTCTTCCAGCTCGATGCCGATGTCACGGGCGATGGCCCCGTAGTTGCGCTTCTCGATGTTGGCCAGGTGCCGCTCGAGGATCAAGGGCAGGAACGGATCTTCAGGCACCACCACCCGCGCCTGCACCTGCAAGCACTCGCTCAGGCTGCGCGAGCCGCAGCCCAGGGGGTCGAGGGACTGCACGATCTCCTGGGCGCCTTCGACGGAGTCCATGTCGACGCCCGCCTGCTCGCCGATGGCTTCGAGATCGACGGTGAGGTAGCCGCGGTGGTCGAGGTTATGGATGATGGTGCGCGCGGCGGCCATCTCCTCGTCGGTGGCGCTCTGCATGCGCAGCTGCCAGATGAGGTGGTCGGCCAGGGAGGGGGCCCGCACCAGGTTGGCTTCGATGGGCGGCAGATCGTCGAAGTTGGCCGCGCTGGGCCCGGTGCGCACGGTGGAGGTGTAGCCCTTGAGGAAGCTCTCCCAGTCGATCTTGTCGCCACCGTCGGCGCCCGGCTCGTTCTCGGCGGCTCGGTCCCCGGCTTCTTTCTTGTCCTCGCCGAAGGCGGGGTCTGGCGAGGTGCCCGGGATCTCCTCGAGGGTGGGGTTCTCCACCATCTCCTGCTGGACTTCGGTGAGAAGCTCCAGGTGGTTGAGCTGCAGCAGCCTGATGGCCTGCTGGATCTGCTGGGTGATGACCAGCTGCTGGGTGAGCTTCATGCTCTGTCGGAGCTCAAGCAGCATCAGCTGGCCCTCGCGCGTGGAGGGGAGCCGGCGCTCGAACCCGGCGGCGCGTTGCTCTGTGCCGGGATGCGCCCGGTGAGCGTGAGGAGATGTCGCACCCTGTGGTCACCCTGATCATGGGACTCCGGCGTACACACCCATTGTAGCGCATGCGCACGGGAAGGGAATCCCCCCAGCTCACGCTCCGCCTGGATCGGCGAAGGACTGCCCCAGGTACCGGGCCTGGACGTGAGGATCGCGGGCCACCTCGGCGGGTGTTCCGCCAGCGTGGATGCTGCCGCCGTCGATGACCAGGACGGCGTCACAGGTGCCCATGGCCTCGCGTACAGCGTGATCCGTCAACAAGACCGCCAGTCCGCTGGCCGCCAGCTGGCGGACCCGACGCTGCAGATCCTCCACCGCCACCGGGTCGACCCCTGCGAAGGGCTCGTCCAGCAGCAGAACGCGGTGCTCACCGGCGAGGCAGCGCGCGATCTCAAGCCGGCGGCGCTCACCCCCCGACAGGGTCTCGGCGCGCGCGTGCGCCAGCTGCTGCAGCCCCGCTTGAACCAGGAGCCGGTCGGCGACCTCGGTGGCGCGCCCGCGCACCTGCAGGACCAGCTCGAGGTTGGCGCGCACCGAGAGGCCGCGGAACACGGTGGGCACCTGCGGCAGGTAGCCCAGCCCGAGCCGGGCCCGAGCGTGCAGGGGCAACCTGGTGACATCGCGACCGTCCAGCAACACCTGGCCCGCGTCAGGTCGCAGCAGCCCGGCCAGCATGCGGAAGACGGTGGTCTTGCCGGCACCGTTGGGCCCCAGCAAGCCCAACACGCGGCCCGCCTCCAGCTCGAGATCCACCCCTCGCACCGCGATGTTTCCCCGAAAGGCCTTGCGCAGGCCATGGGCCCGCAGCCGCACCTGGCTCACGGTGCACCGGCCGGGGCGGCGTTGGACTCCGCCGCCGGGATCTCCAGCTTGCAGCCGAGGCACTCCAGCCGCTCGTCGTCCAACAGGAGCACGATCTGCTCGCCCTGCAGGCGGCGCCTGCCCTCGACGATCTGGGGATCTCCACTGAGCACCAGCCGACCACTGGGGACATGGAGATCGGCTCGCTCACCGGTGGCGATGCGCTCGCCGTGGCGCACCCTGACCCCACCTGTGGCCACCGCGCGCTGCAGCTGCTCCGGAGCGCTGAACTCCACCTCCAGCCGCTCACACTCCAGCGTGAAGCTGCCGCGCACCGCGCGCACCTCGCCTTCGAAGACCACCCGCTGGCCGCGCAGATCCCACGAGGCGCTGCTGGACTCGATGTTGAGGCCCGGCTGGGAGCCCACCTGGGCCTGTACCTGCTCGGCGCGCCCCAGCTGCTGGTCGGCCAGGCTGGCCTGCTGGGCCGCGAGGCTGAGCCCACGCTCGGGCAGCTGCAGCTGGACTCCCTGGATCTGGAGCTGGGAAGGAAGCTCGCGCGGCGCAGCCGGCGATCCCGCGCAGGCCAGCAGCAGCACCAGGAGCGAGCTCATGCCTGCTGGGAGCCTGCGGGGCGTAGCTGGCGCGAGCATGGCGCGCAGGTGGGCGTGCATCGCGTCCCGCGGTAGATCCGGCACGTCATTCAGGCTCCTGGCCGACCTCGGCCGCGAGGCGGTCCCTGTAGGCTGCGGCGGCGTGCAGGAAGGCCACGAAGAGCGGATGAGGCTCCAGCGGCCGGCTCTTGAACTCGGGGTGGGCCTGAGTGCCCACGAAGAAGGGATGACCGGGCAGCTCGATCATCTCGACCAGGCCGCGCCTGGGGTTGGTGCCGCTCACCAGCAGCCCGGCCTCCTGCAGCTGGGAGACGTAGGCGGAGTTCACCTCGTAGCGATGGCGATGGCGCTCGGAGATCTGATCCGCACCGTAGATGCGCCGCGCAGCGGAGCCCTCGGCGAGCTCGCAGTCCCAGGCCCCGAGGCGCATGGTGCCGCCCATGTCGGTGACACACTCCTGCTCGGCCATCAGGTCGATGACCGGGTGGGGCGACTTGGGCTCGAACTCGGCCGAGTGGGCATCCACGAGACCCAGCACCCCCCGGCTGTACTCGATGATGGCCATCTGCAGCCCCAGGCAGATGCCCAGGAAGGGCACCTCGTTCAGGCGCGCGTGGCGCACCGCCAGCACCTTTCCTTCGGCACCGCGCAGGCCGAAGCCACCGGGCACCAGCACCGCGTCGCAGCCCTGGAGGCGCTGGGCCACGTTGTCGGCGTTCAGCTCCTCGGAGTCCAGGAAGTCGAGCTCGAGCTTGACATCGTTGGCTACGGCACCGTGGTACAGCGCTTCGTTGAGGCTCTTGTAGGAGTCGGTGAGGTGAACGTACTTGCCCACCATGACGATGCGCACCGGGCGCTGCGCCGCCGAGGCGCGCTCGATGAAGGCCTGCCAGCGCTCCAGGTGGGGCTCGGCAGCCCAGATCCCCAGCTTCTCGAGCAGCCGGTCGCCCAGGTCCTGCTCGTGGAACACCAGGGGCAACCGGTAGATGTTGTCCACGTCGGGAGCCGAGATGACGCAGCCGAGATCCACGTTGCAGAACGAGGCGATCTTCTCACGGATGGTCTTTGGAAGGCCCCGATCGCAGCGGCAGAGCAGCATGTCGGGCTGGATGCCGGACTGCTGGAGCATCTTGACCGAGTGCTGGGTGGGCTTGGTCTTGAGCTCACCCGAAGTGACCAGGTAGGGCACCAGGGTGAGATGGATGCTGATGGCGTTGTCGCGCCCCACGTCGCTGCGGAACTGGCGGATGGCTTCCAGGAAGGGCAGCGACTCGATGTCGCCCACCGTACCGCCCACCTCGATGATGGCCAGATCGGCGCCCTCCGCCGAGGCCCAGATGCGGCGCTTGATCTCATCGGTGATGTGGGGGATGACCTGTACCGTTCGGCCCAGGAAGCCTCCCCGCCGCTCCTCTTCGATCACCGCCTTGTAGATGGAGCCGGTGGTGAAGTTGTTGCGCTGGCTCATGCGGCAGCGCGTGAAGCGCTCGTAGTGGCCCAGGTCGAGATCGGTCTCGGCGCCGTCATCGGTGACGAAGACCTCCCCGTGCTGGAACGGGCTCATGGTGCCCGGATCCACGTTGATGTAGGGGTCCATCTTGACGATGGTCACCCTGATGCCCCGCGCTTCGAGCAGGGCACCGATAGCCGCAGAGGACAGTCCTTTTCCCAGCGACGAGAGCACGCCCCCCGTCACGAAGATGAACTTCTTTCGCATGCCTTCTCCCGCGCTTCCCTGCTCCGAAGCCGATGCGGCCGCGGCGCTTGACCTAACGGCTCACGTCGGCCCTCGCACCGCCAGACGCCGCCGAGCCGCGAGCAGATCCTCGGGCGTGTCCACCGACAGAGGGACCTCGTCCACTTCAACGACCGCCAGCGAGTAGCCGTTGTCCAGCAGCCGCAGCTGCTCGAGGCGAGAGGAGAGCTCCCCGGGGCTGGGCTCCAGCCGGGTGAAGGCCCCCAAGACCCCCTTGCGGTAGGCGTAGATCCCCAGGTGGTGCAGACAGCGCTGCCCGGGCAGATCACGCCGGGCAAAGGCCAGGGCCTCGCCACCAGGGCCCACCGCCACCCGCACCACCGAGGCGGGCGCGTGGGGCCCTTCGAGGGGCGCCGCGGCCGTGGCCACTTCGACCCCCGGCAGCTGCGCCGCGGCCGCGACACGGTCCACCAGGGCGGGCTCCAGAAAGGGCTCGTCGCCCTGTACGTTCACCACCACGTCACAGGGGATGGGCTCGGCGGCCTCCCACACCCGGTCCGATCCCGAGGCGTGGTCGGATCGCGTCATGACGGCGTCGCCACCCGCACCATGGATCAGCTCGATGATGCGCTCGTGGTCGGTGGCCACGATGACGCGTGCAGGGGACGTGGCCAGACAGGCGCGGCGCCAGACCCGCAGGATCATGGGCTCGCCACCCAGGTCGAGCAGGGGCTTGCCCGGTAGGCGAGTGGACTGCATGCGCGCGGGGATGACCACGATGACGCTCATGGACGAGCCCTATCCCCAGAACGACCGAGGCCGCCCGCGAGGGCAGCCCCGAGAGCGGCCAGGTGGGGTGCTAGCGCTTGGAGAACTGGTAGCGCTTGCGGGCACCAGGCTGGCCGTACTTCTTGCGCTCCACCATGCGGGCGTCGCGGGTGAGGAAGCCGGCCTTCTTGAGCGCGGGGCGCAGAGCCGGGTTGGCGACCACCAGGGCGCGGGAGATGCCGTGACGCACGGCGCCGGCCTGGCCGGACTTGCCACCACCCTTGACGGTGATGATGGCGTCGAAGGACTCGGAGTTGTCGGTGATGACCAGCGGAGCGCGCAGGACCATCTTGGCGGTCTCGCGCTCGAAGTAGGTCTCGATGTCGATGCCGTTGACGGTGATCCGACCATTTCCCGGGCGCAGGAAGACGCGGGCGGTGGAGGTCTTGCGGCGGCCGGTGGCGTAGAACTGGACGAGCTGCTGGGCCATGGAAGGAATCCTCGACTACACGTATTCCGGGAACGGAACCGGCTGTTGGGCCTGGTGGGGATGCTCGGCCCCTGGATAGACCTTGAGCTTCTTGATGATCTGACGGGCGAGCTTGTTCTTGGGCAGCATGCCCTTGACGGCGTGCTGGATCATGCGCTCGGGATCTTTCTCGCGCACATCGGCCGCGGTGACGGAGCGCAGCCCGCCCGGGTAGCCGCTGTAGCGATGGTACTGCTTCTGCTCGAGCTTCCGGCCGGTGAGCTGGACCTTGCAGGCGTTGAGCACGATGACGAAGTCGCCGGTGTCCACGTGGGGCGTGAACTGCGGCTTGTGCTTGCCCCGGAGCACCGTGGCGATGCGGGTGGCGAGGCGGCCGAGGGTCTGCCCGTCGGCGTCGACCACGTACCAGTTGCTGGGAACCTCGCCCGGCTTGGCGGAGTAGGTCTTCATGGGATTCGTCCTAGGGGCACAAAGGGCACAAGGAGTGCACCCAGCCTCGGGGGCTGGTAGCGAGCCCCCGCCATCTACCGGGCGCCGGGGGGCTTGTCAAGGAGCTTCAATCCATCGCTGTGACGGCGGCGCGGGCCCGATCGAGGCCGGCTGTGTCGGGGGCCAGTCGCTCCACCGCAGCGAGCAGCTCCTGCAGCTGCCCCGGCGCGGGATCCGCCAGGTCGGCCCGGTGCGCTGCGGCCTCTACCCAGCCCACCACCGCGGCGCCCGAGTCGGGATCGACAGCCAGGGTCTTGCAGTACAGGCCCAGCAGCTCGCGCCAGGGTGGCTCGCCGGCGGACGCCAGCGCAGAGGCCTTCTCCAGGTAGCCGGCCGGCGTGCCGGCCAGCTGCGGGTGGCGATCGTGGCAAGCCGTGGCGAGCTGATGCACCGCCTCCAGCCCCGAGAGCTGTTCGGCCTCGATCTCACCCGGGTGCACCGTGTACCAGATGACGAGCCCGATGAAGATCACCACCGCCACCACCAGGGCCAACAGGGCCCCGCCCATGCCGGGGGGCCGGGGACGCATGCGATCGCGCAGCTGGACAGTGAGGGGCCGGGGATCGCCCATGGCAGTCTCCGCGTGAGCCCACACACCGCGCGACCGGCGAGTGGACCCGGTGAGCTGCCGAGAAGCTAACCGAGAGCAAGCGACAGAACAGGTCGCCGTCAGGCGGCCGCCCCGAATCGTAGCGAGGGCCAGCA
>CAZEJJ010000214.1:0-11187 GCA_964512185.1 uncultured Enterobacterales bacterium
CCTCGGCCCCCACGTGGTTGCCAACGATACGCAGCGCCAGGGTGTATACGAGATCGAGGTGCGGTGTGCAGAGCTGCTCGAAGGCGTGCACGTCGCCATTATGAAACGCGATACGCACCCCAGCATCGCCATCTTTGGCGCAGATTTCGGCGTTTCGCGGTAGCGGCTTTTTCGGTAGGCCCATCTCGTTCATTATAGCTCGGCCCGGTCGTCCGATATTCTGGCAACGAAACAGCCTAGATTGACGACCTGGATAAAGCCATGCCACCGCCTGGCGACTGCGCGGATGAGCGTCCAGTATATGATGGCCTGAAAAATGGGGGCGATATGCGTTGGAAACATTGGGTATGTGCGCTGGTGGCTGTGTCCGCGTGCAGTAATGCGCCGAAGGGCGGCAAGGATCAAAAAGACGACGAGGACATGTCGGACACCGACACCGACACCGACACCGACACCGACACCGACAACGACACCGACACCGACACCGACACCGACACCGACACCGACCTCGAAGGCTTCGCTGTCGAGGGTGTGGCTGCCAACTTGATGGACGGCGCGGCCGCGGCCGAGGGTCTGTGCGTGCACGCCTCCGATCCCACCCCGGCCATGGCCGGCGGCGAGATCGAGATCCTGGCCAGCTCCACCCTGGGCGCCGATGGCGCCTACTCCGTGGGCGGCATCGAGACCACCTCCGCCGTGGGCCTGCTCATGCTCGTGGCCGACTGCGCCGACGAGGGCACCGTGATGCCCACCGCCACCGGCATCTCGGCCGACACCTACGACGGCCTGGGCACCGGTGATGTCATCGCCGATCGCCTCATCTACTCCATCGACGCCGCCTCCCAGGCGCTCATGGCTGGTGGGCTGGCAGCGGCCGGCTACGCCGGCGACCTGTCCGTCGACGGCGCCATGGTCGGCTTCGTCCTCGGCGCCGACGGCAGCCCCGTGGATGGTGCCACCGTCACCGGGCCCGATGGCTACCCCACCTACTACTTCACGGGCGCGGACTTCAGCGGCACGGGCACGGTGGCCGCCGCCAACGCCATGTTCGTGATCCCTGCCGCTCCCATCTACAGCTACTCCGCCGAGGCCGATGGCGAGACCTTCGACTCCCTGCTGGCCGGTAGCCAGCCCGGCTTCGCCGTGGTCGTGGCCTTCTACGGCCTGTAGGAAGAGACCGGAACGCGAGTGGCCGGGCTGCTGCCCGGCCGCTCTCTCGTCGACCTGAGGGGATCCTACTCGTAGCCGTCGATGCGGCCATCGGGCTCGCCGTAGCTCTCGGGCACATCGGGCAGGTCGTCGCCGTCATCGTCGTCGAAGGAGCTGGCGTAGTCGGCCAGGGCCTGCCACAGCTTGAGTTCCTGTACACCGTCGGTGAAGGGGTCGGCGTCGAAGACCATGTCGTCCACGCTGGTGTGGGGCTCGCCCTGGGCGTCCTTGGGGGTGATGACGATGGCGCCGTAGGTGAGGCTCTCCAGGATGCCCATCAGGCTGGCCACGTAGCTGTCCACGGCCACGTGGTAGAGCTGATCGCTGTCGGTGTCGATGGTCTCCCACCCGGCGCCGGTCCACTGCTCCACCGACTGGGCGCGGTTGAACTGGCTGCGCTCCATGTCGAGGATGCAGCGCATGCCGCTGACCTCGATGAAGTAGGAGCAGCCGTAGCTGGGCGAGATGGAGGCGGTGACCTCACAGGTATCCAGCAGCTCATCGGCGGTGACCCAGAAGTCCACCAGGCCGTAGCCGGGGATGTCGTCGTTGCCCAGGCCCAGCGGCAGCACGCGGAAGATGTCTGAGAAGTTCTGCACCCCACCGTCGCCCGCCAGCATGCCGTCGCGGATCACGCCCTGGCTCTCGAAGGTGAAGTCCACCGGCTCGGTGGCCACCAGGTTCATGCGCTCGCGGAAGGCGTCGGTGACGAAGTTGCCCAGGCCGGTCTCGCTGCAGCCCGTGGCGGGCATGTCGGTGGCGATGTGGGCGACGGGCTCCGCGAACTCGTAGCCCATGTCGGCCAGGGGGCCGTCGTCCAGCGCTGCGGAGAAGCCGTCCACCAGGGCGATGATATCGGGGTCGCCCTGGATGGTGTCGTCGATGGTGTGCAGCACGTAGGCCTCCACCTGCCAGTCCACACCGTCGTAGACCAGGTCGAGCTGCCCCAGCCAGGTGGAGTAGGAGCCGGCCTGCACGACGACGGTGTCGTCGTCGCCCGCCACGATGTACTCGGCCAGGGGCGTGTGGCTGTGCCCTCCCACGATCACGTCGATGCCGGCGACGTTCGCGGCCAAGAGCTCGTCGGGTGAGGTGGCGGGGTCGTCGGTGACGCCCACGTGGGTGAGCCCCAGCACCAGGTCGACCCCCTGGGCCTGCATATCGGCCACCGCGTCGGCGGCAGCCTCGGTTGAGTCGGAGAAGCTGGTGGGCGCGGCGCCCGGCGCCACCGAGGCGGCCTCTTCACCCAGGACGCCGAACATCCCGATGATCAGGCCGTTGTCGAGGGTCTGCACGCTGGTGGCGGAGATGCGCCCGCTGTCCAGGTGGGCGGCCAGGGCGTCGTCGGCGGGGTCGTCGGCGCTGGGCACGATGTTGGCGGCCAGCAGGGGGACGGTGACCCCTGCGTCGTCGGCCACGCTGATCATGTCGCCCAGCAGCGCAGGGCCCCAGTCGTACTCGTGGTTGCCGATGGTGATGGCGTCGTAGCCCATGGCCTGCAGGACCTGCAGCTCGGCGGCGTGGCTGCTGGCCAGCAGCTGGAACAGGGAGCCGGCCATCCAGTCCCCGGCATCCAGCAGCAGCACCGGGTTGGTGGCGCCCCCGCGGATCTCCTCGATCAGGGCGGCGGTGCGCGCCACGCCGCCCAGGGTGCCGTCGTCGCCCGTGGTGTCGGGGGAGTACTCCGAGTTGGGCCCATAGCCGAGCATGTGGCTGTGCCAGTCGTTGGTGTGCAGGATGGTGACGCGCTGCAGGCCGTCGTCCACCGCGGTGTCGCTGGTGTCAGCGGTGTCGGGCTTGTCGCCGTTGCAGGCGATGAGTGGCAGCAAGAGCAGCCAGGCGGGTCGTGAGATCATGGGTCCTCCTCGGTAGAGCCGCGATGACTGCAGCTCATCCGCGAAGTGTCGCCGCTGTGGCGGCCGGCGGCAAGCCCTGCACCTGAGCTGCCACCGGGGATAGAGGGCAGGTGTGCCTCTCGCCGGAGCCTTCCATGGACCACGGAGCCCCCGCCTTCGAGCTACCCATCGCCTGGGCTCTGGCGCTCACGGCGTTCTTCGTGGCGCTCAACGGCTTCTTCGTGGCCGCCGAGTTCGCGCTCGTCAAGGTGCGCGCAGCCCGCATCGAGGCCCAGTCGCGCAGGGGCAAGCGTGCCGCCGCCGTGGTGGGCCGCATGCTGGGGCGCATGGACCTGTACCTGTCCGCCTGTCAGCTGGGCATCACCCTGGCCAGCCTGGTGCTGGGCTGGCTGGCGGAGCCCGCCGTGGCCAGCCTGCTGCTGGCGGCGGCCGAGCGGGCGGGGCTGGCGGTGGGCGACTCGGGGGCGCTGCACTTCGTGGCTCTGGCCATCGCCCTGGGTACCGTCACCGTCCTGCACATGACCATCGGTGAGCAGGCCCCCAAGATCCTCGCCATCCAGCAGGCCGAAGCGGTCTCGATGGTGGTGGCTCGCCCGCTCTGGATCTTCACGGCGGTGTTCAGGCCCTTCATCTGGATCATCAACGCCCTGTCCAACGCCCTGCTGCGGCTGGCGGGGGTCACCGCGGGCCTCGAGCACGATGGTGTGCACGACCTGGAGGAGCTGCGCGCGGTGCTGGCCGCCTCCACGCGGGCCGGGCACCTCTCACCCAGGCAGCGGGCCATCGGCGAGAACGTGCTCTCCCTGGTGGAGCTGCAGGTGCGCCATGTCATGGTGCCGCGGCTGGACCTGGTGGTGCTGTCCACCGAGCGTGGTGCCGAAGAGAACCTGGCCCTGGTGCGCG
Organism: uncultured Enterobacterales bacterium; assembly: GCA_964512185.1. Classification (GTDB taxonomy): domain Bacteria; phylum Myxococcota_A; class UBA796; order UBA796; family JAFGLY01; genus CAZEJJ01. The sequence continues at coordinate 3,969 of CAZEJJ010000214.1, forward strand.
ACAGCGGCCACACGCGTTTCGCCTGGGGCGATCCCGATCTCGACAGCGTGCGGGGGTTGGTGCACGCCAAGGATCTGCTGCGGGTGCTGCTGGCGGGGGAGCAGCCGGATCTCTCCGCCATGCTGCGCGAGCTGCACACGGTGCCCGACAGCCAGCCCCTGTCCAGGCTCATCTTCGACCTGCAACGACGCCAGGCGCACTGCGCCCTGGTGGTGGACGAGCACGGCACCGCGCTGGGCATGATCTTCCTCGAGGACGCCCTCGAAGAGATCGTGGGTCCCCTGAACGACGAGTTCGACGAGCAGGTGAGCGGCTGGGTGCGCCTCTCTCCCGGCGTGCTGGAGCTGGCCGGCAGCCTGCCCAAGCCCGAGGCGGCCGCGCTGCTGGGGCTGGAGCTGGGCAGCGACGAGGACACCATCGCGGGGGTCGTGCTGTCCCGGCTGGGCAGGCTCCCCAGGCAAGGGGACCAGGTGGACATCCCCCCCCATCGGCTCACCGTCCTGGCGGTGGCGCGGCGCCGCATCGTGAGGCTGCGGGTGGAAGCCATGGATGTGGCCGACGAGGCCCCCACGGATCCAGGGTTGTAGTCAGCGCTCGCGGCGCTCCTTGCGCAGCTCCACCTTGAGCAGGGGCTCGCCCGGCACCACCATGAGGATCTCGGTGCCGAAGGTGTAGATGCCCCAGGGGAGGCGGCCGGCGTAGGCGCTCTCGGCCTCCACCTGCTCCATGGCCGCGTGGATGACGGCCCGTTGGTCGGGGGCCATGGGCATGCGCGCCGCCACGAGCGGCGCTGGCGCCCCGCTGCGGTTGCGGAGCTGCACCAGCCCGTAGCTGACCTCCAGCTCGTTGAGCCACTGGAAGGTCTCGGCCTGCGGCTGCAGGCTGGCCATCCTCTCGAGCCGCTCGTAGACCTGGTCCACCTTGCCCAGGGCGCGGGCGGCCTGTGCGGCGAGGGAGAGGTCCTCCAGGGTGGGGATGGCCCCCTGGGACTCCAGGTCTTGCAGGTCGAGGAAGGCCCGCTCCACGCCTCTCCAGGCGTTGCGCCTGGAGAGGTGGCGCATCTCACTGGTGATCTGGTCGTGGGCGGAGGCGGCGTCTTCGGGTTCGGGGGGCTGTGCGCGCTGGACCACGGAGCCCAGCGCCTCTCTGGCCTGCTCGAGCTCGGGCACCTGCGCCCAGCGGCGCAGGCCGGCGGCGGAGGCGATGGCGCCCTCGTAGCGGGCCAGGTAGGCGGCCAGCGCCTCGGGCTTGCGGCCCCGCTCTTCCAGATCCGTCCACGCCCGGGCGGCGTCGGCCAGCAGCGTCTGCTCGGCTTCGCGCAGGCGCGTGCTGCGCTCGTTCACCACCAGCTGGGCCACGTTCCGCAGCATTCTGGCCAGCTCCGGTGCCTGCTCGCGAGCTGCCGCCAGGACGGTGTCGCCGCCAGCGCCCCACAGCTCGGGTGTCTGGGGGCGCCAGCGCTCGGTGCTGTGCATGAGCTGGTGTGCGTAGCCCATGGCTTCGGCGGTGGTGACGGAGCCGTCGCCGTCCTCGTCGCCCCAGCCTCTCAGTGCCCCCAGCAGCAGGTAGCTGAAGGCCGGTCGGTCGGCACCGTAGAGCAGCCCGGCGAACTCGTCGGGATCGGAGCCGGTGAGCAGGATGGTGCGATCGTCCGGCGTGAGCTCCGTGGGCGGCATGACCGGCAGCACCTCGCAGGCCAGCTTGTCCATGCTGCGGTCGCGCTCGTTGATGCTGGCGTCGATGACCAGGACCGAGCGGTCCTGGCTGCCCATGTCCACCAGGGTCTGCAGCGTGCTCAGCGTGAGGGAGCCCAGGTAGAAGCCCGCTGGGCCCGGTCCTGCATCGTTGGCCAACATCAGGACATCGTGTCCGTCGCAGCTGGGGGCTGCCTGGCCCACGAAGACGAACCAGAGCCGGGCGCCGGGGCCCACCGCGAGGGCGGCCTCCGCCAGGGCCTTGGCCATGGCGTCGGGGGTGGCCTCCTGCTCCTGCAGCAGCCAGAGCTGCTCCGCCGGCAGCTGCCGGGTGTTCTCGAACCAGCCCGCCCAGTCCGCAGCGTTGCGGGTGGCTCCCGGCACATCGAGCAGGTGGTCGTAGTTCTCGATGCCCACCACCACGGCCACGTCCAGGGGAGTCGGCTCCACTACCGGTGTGGGGGACGAGAGGTCGGGCCAGCCGTCGAAGGCCTGGGCAGACAGCGGCGCCAGGGCCAGGAGGGCGGAGCAGGCGGTTGGGAGGGCGAGACGGAGGGAGGGCACCAGAACGGTCCAGCAGCTTCGGGAAGACGGAGCGGGCGCCGCGAGCATGGGCGGCGCCCACGGTCATACTACTACCTGACCCGCAGCTCCGCGCAGCTGCCGGCATCCTTCCAGGCGAGAACCTGACCCGCGCCGTCGGTGAGGAACCCGTAGCTGCGGGCCATCCAGTAGGGTTCCACCAGGTCGGTGCCCGGGTATTGCTGGGTGCCCTGGGAGCTCGAGCTGGATCCCAGCTTGAAGGGGCTGCGTTGCCATTGGTAGTCCTGCACGTCGCGCAGCCCCATGGGCAGGGCCGCGCTGGCCATGGGGCTGGCGCAGAGCCCGGTGGAGAGCTCGCACTCGTCTTCGGCGTCCGTGCATTCCTCGGAGATGGGCTCCCCGGGGATGGCCAGGCCCAGGAGCTCCATGCCGTCCTCGCACCAGGCGCGCTGCTCTTCGGTGGGGCACTCCGGCTCGATGCCGGCGGGCAGCTGCGCCACGGTGTCTTCGTAGCTCATGGGGTAGCGGCGACGGGGATCCAGCAGCACGCCGCCGACCCCGCCCATCTCTCCCAGCAGGGTCAAGGCTTCGGCTGCGGCCTGCTCACGGTCGTCCGCTCCGGCCGCGTGGGCTGCGCCCGCGTACATCAGCGCGAACTTGGCGTTGCCGAGCTGGGAGCCCAGCTTCTCCCAGAGCTCCTCGCGCATGCCGCGCTCCAGCTCTTCGCGCAGGGGACCTTCCTCGAGCAGGTTCAGCAGGGCCCACCAGGGGGTGAAGGTGATGTGGTGGCCGTAGTAGCCGTTGCACCACTTGGGGGAGTCCCAGGCGGCGGCGGTGTGGGCCACCTCCACCGCGCGCAGGTCGCGCTGCAGCTCGTCCAGCATGTCGCGGTAGGCCTGCTCGCCGGTGAAGTGCCAGGCCATGGCGGCCAGGTGCAGCATGTGCACCGCGTCGCCGCCGCGGATGCTCGGGAAGTAGAAGTGGTCCACGCCCTCTTCCAGCTCCAGGTCGCCCGAGGCGAAGGTGGCGAAGAAGACCACCAGCTCCGGGAGGAAGTCGCTGTCCGAGGCGTCGATCTCCCGGAAGAACTCGGTGGGCAGGGACTCCGGGCAGCCCAGCTCGTAGCTGTCGGCGCTGCGGCTGTTGTACTGCAGCAGCACCCAGCCCTGGATCTCGTCCAGCGCGGCGAAGTCGATGTCGCCTTCCTCCAGGCCCAGGGCGCCGCCGCCCAGCAGCGCCTGGGTGGCCTCCAGCGCGTCCTCGTTCTGCTGCAGGTTGTACAAGCGCACGCGGCGCAGGCGCTTGAGGTAGCAGGTCATGTGCTCCGCGATCCGCTCCTGGAGGTCATCGTCGCGCAGCAGTCCCCAGGCTGCGGGCAGGGTGGTCATGGGCCCCGTGTACTGGTCGATGGAGGGGTTGCCGTGCCACCAGGGGCTGCCCGTCCAGGTGGTGCCCGTGGAGTCGGTGACTCCCGCCGTGTAGGCCTCGGGCAGCCAGGCCTCGGCCTGGGCGGGGATGGGGTTGTCGGTGTGGTCGAGGGTGCCGCTGTGCTCCAGGATGTGTTGCTCGCTGTACGGCGCCTGGTCGTCGTCCATCAGCAGGAAGTGGTAGCGAGCCAGGTAGCCGGGGATGCCGGTGACCTCGAAGAAGTTGAGCACGACGCGCAGCTTGTCCTCGAAGCGCTGGTAGTCCGCCTCGGTGCCGGTCTGGAGATAGCGCAGCATGTGGGCGTCGAGGGCAGCGGAGGTCCAGATGGCGCTGTCGCCCTGGCCATCCCACTCCTCGAAGACCGCGGGATCGCCCCACTCCTCTTCGGGGGCCCCGGGGGAGATGCCGGTGGTGAACTCGCGGTTGGCGGTCTGGCCGTCGGGGGCGTGGTACAGCTCGTACCAGCGGTCGTAGTACAGGGCCCGCTCCAGCAGGGTATCGGGGCTGTCCACCCAGCTGCCGGTGCTGGCGTCGTACAGCTCGCAGCGCTGCAGGCCGTCGCCCTCGCAGCGCTCGTCCAGGTAGCGGGAGCAGCTCTCGACGCCGGTGCCTGCCAGGGGGTCCTCGGGTGCGGCCCAGGGCTGGTGGGTTTCCCAGGCCAGCGCCCTGTCGCCTGGTGCCGAGCTGTCCGGCGGATCGGAGCAGCCCATCAGGAGCAGGGCCAGGAGAGGAGCGCGCATCATGGCAGCCTCGGGAAGCGGTCCTGGGTCTCTATCGCCCGGGTGTCGAAGAGCGTCGAAGCCGACGGATCAGGTCGGTCATCTTCGACGATCCTGCCGGATCTCCTGCTGCACCAGCCGATGGGCTCAGGGTGCTGTGGTGGCGTCTGCGCAGCAGCGGAAGCCGTCGTCGTCCTGCTTGTGGCCCACGGCGTGCCAGTGGCGGCTCAGGCAGTCCTGGCCGTAGGCCGCCATCCACATGGTGCCGCCCAGGATGGTGTGGCAGGGGCGGTCGGGCGCACCCTCGTCGTCGGGGAATGGCGGGCCGGCGTGGGCCTCGTCCACCCACTCGCTGACGCCTCCGTTCAAGTCGAACACGCCATCTGCGCTGGCGCAGTCGGGGAAGCTGCCGCTGGGCTGGAGGTCGCGGGAGTCGAAGTGCTCGGCGCCCTCGGTGAAGCAGCGCTGGGGCTCGTAGGTGTCGCCGTATGCGAAGCGGCGGCCGTCGCTGCCTCGGCAGGCGGCCTCCCACTCGTCGCGGGTGCAGAGGCGCTCGCCGCGGGCGGCGCAGGCCAGGCGCGCCTCTCCCCAGGTGACGTGGGTGCGAGGGAGCTCGCCGGCCTGGTTGGGGTACTCGTAGATGTCCATGCAGAAGCTGCGCACCTCGGCGGTCCGCGCGCTGCCCCAGTAGCTGGCGGGATCGGGTGAGCCTTCGGGGGGCTCGAAGGTGAAGCGGCCTCCCGGCACCAGGCTCATGTGGTCGGGGCAGGCCAGGCCTGCGGTGCGGGCGAGCGCGGGATCGGCTGTGGGGGGCGTGGGAGCGCTGGCGCGGCGGGACAGGAAGGTGAGGCGCGCTCCCATGGGGGCTTCGTGGATGTGCTCGACGGTGTAGCAGGAGCGGGCCACGGCGATGGCCTGGTGCCAGCTGCGCTCCTGATCGGCGGACATGCCCACGAAGCCCAGCGGCCGCTCGATCTCCTCGGAACCGAACCACGGGTCCTGGTGGTGGATGACCAGCAGGTGTTCGAAGGCGCAGGGGCTCTCCACGAAGCGTCCAGGCTGGTAGGCGGCGTGCTGGCGGCGCAGGGGCCAGTCCACCGCCAGCTCGGAGGCCTCTACGCTGGCGAGGTAGTGCAGCCAGTGGCCCGCCCAGATGCCCTTGGCCTGCACCAGGTCGAGCACCGCGGCTCCACCGGGTGCCGCAAGCCAGCCCAGCGCCGTGGCGTCGGCGGCGGCGGTGCTGTCGCCGCGGCGATCGGCGAGGGGAGCGAAGGAACCCAGCGGCAGGGCGAAGAGGCCGGCGCCCAGGGCGTGGCTGAGCAGGGCGCACAGGGTGCCCAGGCACAGCAGCGACAGGCCCGCCGGTGAGACCAGGGGGCGCAGGCGACCCCAGCCGACCCCCGCCAGCACGGCGAGGGGGGCCACCAGGTAGACCACCAGGCCCTGCTGCGCACCCTCGGTGACCGCCAGCAGGGGCAGCGGGGACAGGAGCGCCGCCGCCCAGGTGAGCAGCCCCGCTCGCCAGCCAGGCCGGCTGGCCAGCAGACCCACCAGGCCCAGCACCAGCAGCAGGGAGGCCGCCCAGCCGAGGCCCTGGCTGGGAATCCACAGGGCCAGCTCACCCAGTCGGGCCAGCGCTGCGCCCGGGCGCTGCCCCGCCCAGGACGCGATGCCCTGGCCGTAGGAGCGCCACCAGCCCCAGTAGAAGGGGCCCGCCAGCAGGAGCAGCGGCAGCGCCGCCAGCGCCAGGCCCTGAGCCCGCCTGCGCCAGTCGCGCCTGCAGGTCAGCGCCACCAGCAGGGGCGCCCACACCAGCAGGGCCATGGTGACGCGGTCGCTCATGAGGCCCAGACCCACCACGGCGCCCCAGCCCAGCGCCGGGCCGTAGCGCGTGAAGCCCTGGGAACGCACCAGCAGCAGCGTGGCGAGTGCGGCGAAGCCTGCCACGAAGGGGGTGGGGGTGAAGTGCCGCAGCTCCAGCGACAGCACCGCGGGCAGGAGCGCCAGCAGCAGGGCTCGCCACCCGGCGGAGCGCCAGGCGTCGTCCAGCAGGCGCTGGCTCTGGCGCGCTGCACCCCCCAGGCGACGGGAGAGCTCCGCCACCGAGCCCTCGCGGCCGCGGGTGGGCAGCGCCCTGGCGAGGTCGCGCGCGCCCAGGCCGACGGCCAGCAGCAGCAGCAGCAGGGCGACGGGGGTGGCGGCGAGGGGGGCGCGCAGGCCCCCCACCGGCCAGGTGGGGAGGGCCAGCAGGTAGCTGGCGCCGGGCCAGTAGGAGCCGCGCTCTTCGCCTGGGTAGCGGCCCATCCAGGCTTCCCAGGTCCCGGACAGGGGGGCCCGCTGCACCGCCTGGGCCACGTTGTGGGCGTTCTGCAGGTGGGTGATCTCGTCGTTGCCGGTGGGGTACCACGAGCCCACCAGCCAGCTGGCGGACACACCCACGGTGACCGCGAGCGCCACCAGCGCTAGCAGGCGGTAGAAGCGGGCGTTGGCCATGGGGGGGCGGGCTCCGGTGGTGCGGCGCTCGGGAGGGCGCGGGCGGGGTGGGTTCCATAAGCCCCGCCGACAAGGCCAACAACCGCTCTCGATCAGCGGGTCGGGGTGCGACTGGCGCTCGGCTGTGCAGCTTCTCCGGGCGGCCTGTCGCCGCGGCACCGGAGGTGTACCTGGCCGCACCACGCGAGCCCCTGGCCGGCTGGTTCGAGGACCGGGTGCTGGCTTCGCCGGTGCTCTAGTGCCCGTGCCCAGAAGTACCTGCCCACCCTGCTGGGCGGCCAGATACCTCGGCCGTACGGTCGCCAGCGACCGTACATGCCGCTCCGCGGCACACGGGCACCA
>CAZEJJ010000215.1:0-11173 GCA_964512185.1 uncultured Enterobacterales bacterium
GCACGCGAGGGCGGCTTGTGGGGGTGGCTATGAACTTCCGAGCGCGTGCACTAGCGCCCGCCGACCGCCCCCAGCCAGTCGAGCCAGCCCACCACCAGCTCACCCACCAGCGTACCGAAGCAGTCCTCGTCGGGCCGGCCGGCGTGGGCCATGCCCGGGCACAGGTGAAGCTCGTGGGAGACACCCGCCGCGATGAGCGCGGTGGCGAGCGACTCGGGCACGGCCAGCGGGATCACCTCGTCGGCGTCGCCGTGGATGATCAGGAAGGGCTCCTCGTCGCCGTCGATGTAGGTGACGGGCGTCTGCCGGGTGCAGACCCCGCCGCGATCCGGCTGGCCCAGGTTGCAGCCGGAGACGCTGCAGATCCCGTAGGCATCGGGGCTCTCGCAGGTCTCGCTGCCCAGGAACTCGATCTCGTTCTCGTCGAGGTTGAAGCCTGCACCCGCGTCGGCTTTGGCGACGAAGTCCACCATGCCGGAGACGATGACGGTGCCGTCCACGGCCTCGGCCCGGTAGGCCATGGGCTCGGCCACGCAATACCGGGCCTGGTCCACGAGGTCGGGCAGGGCGCCCACCCAGCCGGCCAGGTTGCCACCGGCGGACATGCCGAGGATGTACACGCGGTCGGGATCCACGCGCGCCCAGTCGGCGTCCAGACTCGTGGTGGCGGCCCAGCGGGCGTACATGACGGCGCACTGCACGTCGTTCTGGGCGTAGTGGTAGGCAGGCGGGCGCAGGTCCTCGTCGGCCAGGGTGTAGTCGATGGAGAAGGAGGCGTAGCCGTGGTTCTCGAGAAAGGTGGCCCAGCCCACGCTGGCGCCGTCCGTCTTGTCTCCAGAGACGAACCCGCCGGAGTGCACCAGCACCACCAGCGGGAAGCGGCCGTGCCCGGTGGGCATGTAGAGGTCGCCCTCCTGGTCGCCCACCGTCTCCGGCGGATCCACGTACTGGTAGGTGGCCACCTGCGCCAGCGCGGCCGGGCTGGCCAGCAGAGCCAGGCTCAAGATGAGCGAGAAGATGATCTGGCAGTGGATCCGCCCCATGGTGGCCCTCCGAATATCTTGGCACAGAATATCGCAGGTTCCAGGCCACAGAAAGCCAGCGAGGGGTGCCAATCTGGCACGGTAGACGGCTGCCCCGATGACCACGGCGTTCTCGCGGGGCCGCGCCCCCGGCGCGATCCCGGATCCAGCGGAAACGCACCGGCGCAGGCGGAGGATCGACGAACTAAGAGCTGAAATAACGCAAATTGCCCAAACAGTGGTCCCGATCACCCCCTGACGCAAGGAACGCTTCTTCTGGTGCGTAGTGTCTGGAGAGCGAATGGAAAAATGTCCGAGGCGTCCCGATAGGCCAGACAGGAGGTGCCGCCATGCAACCCTGGATCGCGGAGCGCATCGAGCGGGAGCGCGACGAGCAGCGAGAAGGCCAGCGCGTCCCCCTCTACATCGAGCCGCCAGCCCCCTCTCGCCCCGACGAGGACTGCCGCCACGAGCACCAGGACGAGCGCCGCGGCTGGTGCGTCATCGATGACACGCTGGACGACTGCCTGGACGACACGCTGGTCGGATAAGGGGTGCGGGCCATGCCGCCCGCCGAAGCCAGCATCGTCGCCACCCTGGGACCAGCCTGCCGGGACGTACAGTCGCTGGCCGCGCTGCGCCGGGCGGGCGCCCAGCAGCTGCGCATCAACGCCTCCCACCTGCGCCCGGCCGAGCTGGAGCCGCTGCTCACCCTGGCCACGACGGCGGGCTTTCCCCTGGCCAGCGTGCTGCTGGACCTGCAGGGCGGCAAGACCCGGCTGGGCTGGTTCCCCGCACCGCGAGCGCTGAAGCGCGGTGAACGGCTGCGCCTGCTGCCGGCCCTGGAGCACAGCGAGCACCGGCCGGGTGACCTGCCCGTGGACCGGCCGGCCCTCCTCCGAGCGCTGCGCCCAGGCTGTGAGCTGCACGTCGACGACGGTCGCTTCGGGCTCGTGGTAGCGCAAGTGGCGGCAACAGGCGCGACGGTCAGGGCGCGGGGAGACATGCTCCTGCAGCCGCGCAAGGGCATCGCCTGCAGGGATACCGACCAGAAGCCCGACGCCAGGCTGCTGCCTCACGACAGGGATCTCCTGGAGCAGGCCCTGGGGCTGGGCCTGCGCAGCTTCGCGCTCTCCTACACCTGCAGCCCCGCCCAGCTGCAGGCGGTGCGGGCGCTCGCTGCTCCCCACCGCATCCAGCTGGCGGCCAAGCTGGAGCAGCCGGCCGCCGTGCGAACCCACTCGGCGCTGAGCGGCCACGCCGATGCGCTGTGGCTCTGCCGCGGCGACCTGGGCGCCGAGGTGGGGCTGGAGCGCCTGCCCGCGCTGCAGCACGAGCTGCTGGAGCGGCTGGAGCCCGCAGATCCTCCCCTGCTCATCGCTGGCCAGGTGCTGCACCACCTCACCAGGAGCCCGCGGCCCACCCGCAGCGAGGTCTGCCACGCAGCGGACCTGCGGCGCGCTGGCGCGGCCGGCTTCGTGCTCTCCGACGAGACCGCCATCGGTCCCCACGGCCCGGAAGCCGTGGCCTGGCTCAAGCGCCTGGCTGAGAGCTACAAGCTCTCGGCGTCGAAGTAGCGGGCCGGGTGGTCGCAGGCGGGGCAGATGGCCAGGGGCTCGGTGCCCTCGTGGACGTAGCCGCACTTGCGGCACTTCCACCGGATGGGCTGCTCGCGCACCAGCACGGTGCCGGCCTCGACCCGGGCCAGCAGGGCGCGGAAGCGATCCTCGTGGGCCTTCTCGGCTCGGGCGATCATCAGGAAGGCCGCGGCGATGCGCGGGTAGCCCTCGGCCTTGGCCACCTCGGCGAAGCGGGGGTACAGCTCGCTCCACTCCTCGTGCTCGCCCTGGGCCGCGGCCAGCAGGTTCTGCGCCGTGGTGCCGATGACCCCGGCCGGGTAGCTCGCCGTGATCTCCACCAGGCCGCCTTCGAGGAACCTGAAGAAGGTCTTGGCGTGCACGCGCTCGTTGTCGGCGGTCTCGGCGAACAGATCGGCGATCTGCAGGTAGCCTTCTTTGGTGGCCACCTTGGCGGCGTAGCTGTAGCGGTTGCGAGCCTGCGACTCACCCGCGAAGGCCTTGAGCAGGTTCTTCTCGGTCTGGGTGCCCTTGATGGATGGCATGGAAACCTCCTGTTGCTCGGTTCTATCCAGGGCGCTGCGCCTTCAGCCACAGCCGCGGATCAGGAACGGGCTCACCCGCCTCCATGGCGCGTCGGATGGCGCCGAGCGGAGCGATGTCCCCCAGCAGGCAGGCCCCCACCAGGCGCCCGCCGCGGCTCACCAGCCGCAGGTAGCTGGCCCCCGTGGAGTGCTCGAAGGCCACCACGCCGACCCCCTCGGCGTGGGGCTCGCCGATGCTGGCCACCGCCAGGTCGAGCACCTTGAGCGCGGTGGCTGGCGGTGGCGACTCGAAGCTGGCGCTGCCCCCAGCAGCGCAGATGCCGGCCACCCTGCCCTGCTCCAGCGCCAGGGGCCAGATGCCATAGAGCTGCTCCCGGAACTCGGCCACGTCCCCGGCGGCGAAGATGCGCTCGTCCGAGGTGGCCATGCGCGCGTCCACCCGCACGCCGCGCCCCACCGCGAGCCCCGCCTGGCGCGCCAGCTCCAGGTTGGGCCGGACCCCTGCCGACAACACCACGCGGTCCGCAGCGATCTCCTCGCCGCCCGCCAGGCGCACGGCGAACACGTCCTCGTCGCCCAGGATCGCGTCGACCCGAGCAGCGGTGCGCAGCTCGATGCCCAGCGCTCGCAGGTGGGACTCCAGCAGGCGGCCCGCGGGCTCGGTGAGCTGGCGGGGGAGCAGCCAGGGCTGACCCTCCACCACCGTGACCAGCACGCCGCGACGGGCCAGCGCGCCGGCGTTCTCCAGGCCCAGCAGCCCGCCGCCCACCACCACACAGCGCAGGCCAGCGCGGGCCTCAGCGAGCAATCTCTGGGCGTCGTCCAGGCTGCGCAGCGCCTGCACGCCGCCGCGCGTCACGCCCGTGATCGGCGGCACGAAGGCGTGTGCGCCCGTGGCCAGCACCAGGCGATCCCAGCCCAGCCGCTGCCCATCGGCCAGCTGAAGCTCCTGCGCCTGCCTGTCGATCTTGCGCGCCCGCCCGTGCAGCGCCTCGACGCCCTGGTCGCGGTACCAGGCATCGTCGCACAGGCCCAGCTGGGCCCGGCCCACCTCGCCCGCCAGCAAGCGGGTGAGGTCGGTGCGCACATAGGGCAGGCCAGGCTCGCCGTTCACCAGCACGATGCGAGCGTCGGCGGCGGTGGCCCGGGCCTGCTCGGCGGCCTGGCAGCCCGCCGCGCCCGCGCCCAGCACCACGACGCGCGCGCCGTCGCGCTCGATCCCGGGGGTGGGCGCTGCGCCGTCTGTGGCTTCGAACAGCTCTGGTCCAACGCCACAGATGGGACAGACCGAGGGCGGTTCGGCGCCCTCGTGCAGGTAACCACAGACGGTGCAGCGGAATCTCATGGCCTGGCTCCCGGGTCGCGCGCGGGAGCCGGCCGAGGCTCCCGGAGCTCGGGCGAAGCTATCTGCCCGGGCAGGCCGCTGGCAATGCCGCCTCACCGCCGGTCCGCAGGTTAGCTTGCCCAGCCCAGCGAGAGGCTCCATGCAGACCGAGCGCCACCAGGTCCCCACCTCCGATGGCTGGCTGCTGGCGGCCCGCCGCGCGCTGCTCGCCCCCGAAGCCACCGACACACCCAGGCCCGCCGAGGGTCCGCCCGTGGTGATCATCCCCGGCTACGGGATGAACAGCTTCATCTTCGGCTTCCACCCCACGGGGCGCTCCTTCCTGCGGGCCCTGGCCGAGGGCGGCCTGGACGCCTGGGCGGTGGATCTGCGCGGCCAGGGGGCCAGCCGCTGCGAGGCCCGCACCCGCTGCGGCTGCACCCCGCGCTGGGGCCTGGCGGAGCACTCCTTCATCGACCTGCCCGCCGTCATCGATCACATCAGCCAGGCCACGGGGCACGACCGCGTGGCGGTCATCGGCTGCAGCCTGGGCGGCTCCCTGCTGTACGCCTACGCGGCACGCTTCGGCACCTCCAGGCTCCAGCGCATGGTGTCCATGGGCGCCCCGCTGATCATGACCGATCTGCACCCGGCGGTGGCCATGGCGGGCTGGCTGGGGACCCCCGCGGGCTACCTGCCCATGCGCGGCACCCGGCAGCTGGCCCGGCATGGCCTGCCCCTGCTCTCGCGGCACCTGCCGGGCGCCCTGTCCATCTACCTGAACGCCGAGATCACCGACACCTCCGACCCGGCCACCCTGTCCCAGACCGTCGAGGACCCCCGCCGCCGGATCAACCGCGAGCTGGCACGCTGGATGCGCCGCAAGAGCATGGTGGTGGAAGGCCTGGACGTGGCCGAGGGCCTGCGCGGGCTCCAGCTGCCGACGCTGCTGGTGGTGGCCCTGGGCGACGGCATCGTCAACCCCGCCACCTGCCGCAGCGTCACCCCCTACCTGGGCCAGGAGCAGGTGCAGGAGCTGGAGGTGGGCGGGCCCGAGCTGCACGTGGCCCACGCCGATCTGTTCATCTCGGAGCTGGCCGACGAGCAGGTGTTCCAGCCCATCGTCTCCTGGCTGCTCCCATGAGCCAGCCCCTGCCGCGCGCCTTCTACGAGCGCGACGCCCTGCACGTGGCCCAGGACCTGGTAGGCGCGCGGATTCGCCACGGCCCGGTGGAGCTGCGCATCACCGAGGTGGAGGCCTACCGCTGGCCCGACGACAGCGCCAACCACTGCCACCGCGGGCGCACGGCGCGCAACGCGGCCATGTGGGGCCCACCGGGCAGGGCCTATGTCTACCTGGTGTACGGGCTGCACTTCATGCTCAACCTGGTCACCGGCCCCGAGGGCCAGGGGGCCGCCGTGCTGCTGCGCGCGGCCGAGCCGCTGCGCGGCCTCGACAGGGTGCAGCGACGGCGGGGCGGACGCAGCGGCCCGGTGCTGCTCACAGGGCCCGGCAAGCTGGCCCAGGCGCTGGGGATCACCCTGGAGCACAACCACTGCGACCTCACCCAGCCGGGGGGCCTGGAGCTGCTGCCAGGCCGACCTCCCGCGGCGCTGGCCGCCGGCCCCCGCGTTGGCATCGACTACGCGCAGCCGGAGCACGTGGCCGCCCCCTGGCGCCTGGCCGACGCCACCAGCCGCTGGGTCAGCCACCGCAGCCGCCTGCAGGAGATCAGGCCATGAGTCTCCTCCCCCTCGAGGCGCTCCTGCTGGCCATGCTGGCCACCGGCTGCGACTGCGGATCCGAGCGCGATCCGGAGAGCGCCGAGCTCGCCCCCTCCCTGCTGCTGGTCACCATCGACACCTGGCGGGCCGACCACCTGGACCACCAGCTCACCCCCAACATCCAGGCCGTGGCCGAGCAGGGCTGGCGGTTCACCAACGCCTGGTCCCCCATGGGCCTCACCTCGCCGGCCCACGCCACCATCTTCACCGCGCGGTTCCCCTGGCAGCACGACATGCGGGGCAACAACCACCACGGCTACGAGCTGCCCTGGCAGGCCAACACCCTGGCCGAACAGGCCCGCACCTCCGGCTGGCGCACGGCCGCCTGGGTCAGCGCCTACCCGGCGGGCCCGGCGGGCGGGCTCGACCAGGGCTTCCAGCTCTTCGACGCGCCCGAAGCATCTGAGCGCCCTGGCGATGTAGCGGTGGGCAAGGCCCTGGGCTGGCTGGGCACGGTACCCCGCGGAGAGCCCTTCTTCCTGTGGGTGCACGTGTACGAACCCCATGGGCCCTACGAGCCTCCCGAGCAGGATGCCCTGGCGGTGGGGGCCACCTCGGGGGAGCGCGATCTGTACGCCGGCGAGGTGCACGCCGCCGACCGGCTGCTGGGGCCTCTGCTGGCACAGGCCCTGGACCGCGGCAGCACCGTGGCCATCACCAGCGATCACGGCGAGGTCCTCGACGAAGAGGTCTGCAGCTGGCAGCACGAGCGCTCCGCGCACGAAGCGGTGCTGCGCGTGCCCCTGATCATCGCCGGCCCCGACATCGAGCCCCTGCTGCGCGAAGAATGGGTGGGCCTGGTGGATCTGGCCCCCACGCTGCTGGCGCTGGTGGGGCTGCCTGCGCTCAAGGATGCCCAGGGCGGGTCGCTGGTGGCTCCGGGCGCCGGCCGCGACCACTGGCCCGCCGAGAGCGGCATCTGCGAGCCCGACTGCGCCCCCGGCTGCTCGCCCGCCGGCCTGCGAGGCCGCGATCGGGTGGTGATCGCGCCCAGCTGGCGCCTGGTGGACCGCCCCGGGCACGGCTCCTGGGCCGAGGGCACCGGAGCCCCGCTCCCCGACCAGTGGCCCAAGCTGCTGGGGGTCATCCCTCCCCTCACCAATCCTCCCGAGCTGCCCGAGGCGGCGCAGGAGCAGGCCCAGGGAGCGGCCGAGGCGCTGGGCTACACAGAACCCGCCGAGTAGCGCCGCTACTCCTCGTCCAGGGGCGCCTCGCCGATGGCCGCGTGCAGGGCTCGGGCCAGGTCTTCCACCCGGTAGGGCTTGCGCACCATGCCGCGGAATCCCCAGCGGCGATGATCGGCCATGACCGGATCGTCCGAGTAGCCGCTGGAGACGATGCAGCGCACATCGGGATCGATGGACCGCAACCACTGCACGGCCTCGCGGCCGCCCATGCCCCCCGGGATGGTCAGATCCATGACCACGGCGTCGAAGGGTCGCCCCGCGGTGATCGCGCGGCCGAACAGATCCACCGCCGCGGCGCCATCGGCCACCGCCTCGGCCTCGAAGCCCAGGTGCTCCAGCATGGCACAGGCCACGTCACGCAGCATGGATTCGTCGTCCACCACCAGCACGCGCCCGGTGCCCTGCAGCACATCCGGACCGAGCGGGTCCGCCTCCACCAGCGATCCTTCCGAGGCGGGCAGGTAGACAAAGAAGACCGTGCCCAGGCCCGGCGTCGATTCCACCACCATGGCGCCGTGGTGCTGCTCCACGATGGAGTGGCAGACCGACAGCCCCAGGCCGCTGCCCGCTGGCTTGGTGGTGAAGTAGGGCTCGAAGATGCGCTCAAGCAGCTCCGGATCGATGCCTACGCCGTGGTCCTCGACGCTGATGCGCAGGTAGCGCCCGGGCAGCACACCGTGGGTGTTGCCCGGCCCCAGCACCTTGTTCAGCACACCCACCCGCAGGGTGCCGCCGTCGGACATGGCTTCTTCGGCGTTCAAGGCCAGGTTCTGTAGCACCCGCCCCACCTGGGCCTCGTCCAGCTCTGCCGGCCAGAGATCGTCGGGGATCTCCAGGTGGCAGGCCACGTTGGACCCCGCCAGGGAGAACGCCAGCGACTCGCGCACCAGGTCTCCGACCGAGGTCGGGCGCAGCACCGGTGAGCCCCCGCGGGCGAAGGTGAGCAGCTGGTGGGTGAGCCCCCGCGCGCGCTCCAGAGCCCGCTCGGCCTCCCCCAACAGCGGCACCGTGGTCTCGTCCTCGCACAGGCGCAGCCGGACCAGGGAGACGTTGCCCAGCACAGCGGTGAGGATGTTGTTGAAGTCGTGGGCGATCCCGCCCGCCAGCACGCCCACCGCTTCGAGCTTCTGCGTCCGCTGAGCCTCCTCGGCCATGCGGCGCTTGACGGTCTCGTCGCGGAACACCACCACCATGCCGGTGACCTGCTCCCCCGCCCCACGGATGGGCGAGGCCACCTCGGTCACGAGGCGCTCGCCGCCGTCGGGGAGCATCAGCAGCACGGGCTCGCTGGGGGGCAGGATCTCGCCGTCGATGAGGACCGCCTCGGAGAGGCTCGGCCGCGGCGGACCGCCGGGCTCCTCCACCACCTGGTAGACGTCCACCAGGGGCCTGCCCAGCGCCTCCTCCCAGGTCCAGCCGGTGAGACGTTCGGCCTCGGGGTTCATCAGGGTGATCACCCCCTGGGCGTCGGTGGCGATGACACCGTCCGCGATGCTCTCCAGGGTGGTGAGCAGCTGCTCTTTCTCTGCGAAGATAGCGTCGGTGGCTCGATGCACCGCGGTGGTATCGCGGCAGATGCCCTCCACCTCGTACACCGTGCCGTCGTCATCCCGCACCCCCCGCAGGCTCAACAGGATCCATCGCTCGTCGCCCCCGGGCCCCAGGAAACGGAACTCTACCGTGCCGGGCACCTCACCAGCGAGGACAGCGGCCCAGATCTCGTCGAACCACTCCCGGTCAGCGGGTGGCAGCAGGTCGTGCACGCGCCGGCGGCGCTCGGTGAGCTGCTCGGCGGTGAGACCCAGGACGCGGGGGGCCGCGCCTCCCACGTGCAAGAACCGGCCATCGGGCACAGCCAGCCGCAGAGGTACCTGGTCCAGGTCATCCAGCAGCAACAGCAGCCGCGACTGCCGCTGCTCCAGCTGGCGCACGCGGGCCGCCAGCCGATCTCGCTCGGCCTGCGACTCTTTCTGCGCGCGCGCTTCCTCGTCCATGTGCGGGCCCCGTGGCTGGGCTGTCCGTCAAGCCCAGGGTGCTACGACGCGCGAAGCTCCGTCAAGACCCGGGGAGATCGAAGGCTCTCCACGCTCACGAGTCGCTGCCCTGGCCCTTGGCCACGATGATCAGCTCGGCCACCGCGCCGCGCCCGCTGGCCTTGGAGTTGATGGCGCGCGGCACCGCCACCACGCGGCGCTCGAAGCGCAGACCGCCGTAGAGCTCGCGGGTCTCATCGGTGTCGTGGTTGGACAGCAGCACCTTGACGCCAGCGTCGGCCAGCTCCAGCGCCAGATCGCGCAGCTGCCGCTGCTGCTCGGGACCGAAGCCCGCCTTGGTGTAGGCGGTGAACGACGCGGTCTTGGACAAGGGCACGAAGGGCGGATCGAAGTACACCAGGTCGCCTTCGCGGGCCCGCAGGGGCAGCTCCAGGAAGCTCTCGCGGCGCAGCTCCACCCCCTGCAACAGGCGGGAGCAGGTGCGCAGGTGATCTGCGGGGCAGATGTTGGGGCTGACGTAGCTCCCGAAGGGCACGTTGAAGCCGCCCTTGGAGTTGACCCGGTACAGGCCGTTGAAGGCGGTCTTGTTGACGTAGTGCAGCCAGGCGGCCACCTCGAGCTCACCCTCGGCGTCGATGTCGCGGGCGCGCTGCTGGTAGAAGTAGTCCTTGTCGTGTCTGCTGGCGTGCTGCTCCAGTCGCTCGATGAGCTCTTCGACCCGGTTCTGCACCACCTGGTAGGTCTGCACCAGCCGCAGGTTGGCGTCGGTGAGCACGGCGCGCTGGAAGGGCCGCGGGGAGGCCGCTGCCAGGGCGAAGAAGACGGCGCCGCCTCCCAGGAAGGGCTCGTGGTAGCAGCGGAAGGAGCCGGGCAGCAGGGGCAGCAGGTGAGGCAGCACCTTGCGCTTGCCCCCCGCCCACTTGAGGAAGGGATCGCCTGGCTTGCTGGGACTACGTCGCTTGGCCATCAGGGGGCTCCGGTGTCGCTGGTGTCGGGCTGCTCGGCTTCGGGCTCGAGGCGCCGCAGCTCGCGGTACTCGGCCTCGGGCAGCAGCGGATGGGTGATGCTGTGGTCGGTGAACAGCAGCCCGTCCAGGTGGTCGATCTCGTGCATGAAGATGCGGGCGGTCCAGCCGCTCACGCACTCTTCGAGCTGCTCGCCGCCGGGCAGGTCGTAGGCGACCCGGATGGCCTCGGCCCGCTCCACCTGCCCGAAGCCGTCGGGGATGGAGAGGCAACCTTCCCAGCCCAGCACCGTGGTCTCGGACACCCAGGTGAGCGCGGGGTTGAGGTAGAACTCCACCGGATCGTCGGGCCGATCCAGGCGCTGCACCAGGATGGCCCGCCGCGACAGGCCCACCTGGGGGGCGGCCAGGCCCACACCCTGTTCGTGGTCCAGGGTGGCGCGCATGCGAGCCTCGAGATCGGCGAGGCCGGGGTCGCTGGGATCCACGGCCCAGGCCTGCTGACGCAGCGCTCGCTCGCCCTGTTCAGTGGCGGTGGTGACCATGGGGAAGGGCTCGCCGGGGGCGGCGTCGATGAAGGCCCGCTCTGTGGGCAGCAGCCGCGAGGAGGGTTCGACCGCGGCGGGCAGGTGGTGGCGACCGCAGCCCAGCAGGAACGGCAGCGCAGCCAGCCAGGGCCTGGCACGGAAGAGGCGACCGGGGCCGCCCGCTCGTGGCTGGGAGCAGGCGACAGAACAGGTCGCCGTCAGGCGGCCGCCCCGAATCGTAGCGAGGG
>CAZEJJ010000216.1:0-11144 GCA_964512185.1 uncultured Enterobacterales bacterium
GGGGGGCCCCCCCCCCCCCAAAAAGCCTGGTGCCCGTGTGCCGCGGAGCGGCATGCACGGTCGCTGGCGACCGCACGGCCGAAGTATCTGGCCGCCCAGCAGGGTGGGCAGATACTACTGGGCACGGGCGCTAGGACTCGAAGCGCACTGCGAGTAGCCATGTCTCCTCCTCTTCGTCCCCGAAGCTGCCCGAGGTGGTGCAGGGCTCGGGGCAATCGTCGCAGAGCTGGGCCTGTTCGGCCGAGGCGGCGAAGACCTCGAGCTCAGTCTCTCTGAAGGGCGTGTCGGCGTCCAGGGTGACCTGGGCCGAGCGCGCGATGGTGATGACCCCCCACTCGGCGCTGTCGGTGGCGTCGTCCCTGGGCACCAGGACGTCGACGGTGACCGCCGCCGCCTGCTGGGCAGGCAGGCCCGGGATGGCGTAGAGCGGACCGCCCGCGCCCACTGTGCGGGCGCCCACCGCGCCGATGCAGCCGCGCACCTGGTCGGCCGCCGCTGGCAACGGGGCCAGGATGTCCAGCTGCAGATCGGCGTTGCGGTAGGTCTCACGCCCGCAGGCGGAGGCCCACAGCAGGACGGCGGCCCAGGCGAGGCCGGGGCGGGCGATCACTCCTCCCAGTCGTGACCACTGAGGTTCCACATGGTGTCGTAGCCTTCGAGGTCGAGCCAGGCGGCGCCGTAGCGCGGCACGACGGTGTAGGTGCCGACGATGATGCCGTTGGTGAGTGGCGAGTCGTCGCCGTCGTCGAGGGTGAAGCTGAGGCACTCTTCTTCTTCCCAGCCCGGGACCCAGAACGTGGCGCAGCCCCCGACCCCGCCGAAGGTGGAGGTCCAGGTGTAGCCACCGGACTGGGTGATGGCGACGTCGCCGGTGACGCCGCGCTTCTCGGCCACGAGGATGGGCGGATCGAAGGTGACCTCGTTGCTGTTGGTGAAGTCGGTGTAGCCGTGGATCTGCACGCCTTCTACGGTGTCGCTCACCCAGTCCACCGCGTAGAGCAGATCGCCCGAGTCGTCGTTGGAGTGCTCGACGGTGATGACCTCGACGTCACCCACGATGGCGGACTCGGCCTTCTCGACCACCAGGGTCCACTCCACCGAGCCGTCGTCGCTGTTGTACTCCCACTCGCGCGTGGAGCCGTCGAAGGGGAAGTGGGCCGGCAGGTCGTAGCCGGCGTAGGTGTAGCCGGGCTCGCAGCCCGTGCCGAGGCCTAGCATCGTGAAGGCGATGGGGACGACGAAGGGAATGGGCATGGGGTTCTCCTCTCCTCGAATCTGTTCAGCCGTGCCTGGGACTGCAAGGTACATCGGGGAGGCGGATCCTTCAACATCCAGCGTGCGCCTCCCTGTCCCGCCACGATCGGGCGCATGGCCCCGCACCCCAGCGGGGCTCTGGGCCCGGTTGACAAGCCGGCGGGGGCCACGGATGATCCCAGCCCGCATCCACGCACCGGAGCCGCCATGACCACCAGCCAGCCGAGCGACGTCATCCTCGCCATCGACCAGGGGACCACGGGCAGCACTGCCCTGCTGCTGGACGAGCGGCTGCGCGTGTTGTCCACCTGCAACGTGGAGTTTCCCAACCACTTCCCGAGGCCGGGCTGGGTGGAGCACGAACCCGGGGAGATCTGGGCCAGCGTGGCCCAGGCCGTGCAGGGGGTCCTGGAGCGGGCCGAGCTGTCCGCCGAGGCCATCCGCGCCATCGGGATCACCAACCAGCGCGAGACCAGCCTCTTCTGGGATCCCTCCAGCGGCCAGCCCATCCACCGCGCCCTGGTGTGGCAGGACCGCCGCACCACCGACCACTGCCGGGAGCTCAAGGAGCAGGGTCACGAGGAGCGGGTTCGCGCCCGCACGGGCCTGGTGCTCGACCCCTACTTCAGCGGGACCAAGGCTCGCTGGCTGCTGCAGAACGTGCCCGGTGCCCAGCAGCGGGCGGCCGCCGGCGAGCTTCACTTCGGCACCATCGACAGCTGGCTCTGCTGGCGCCTGACGGGGGCGCACGTCACCGATCCCTCCAACGCGTCGCGCACCCTCCTGTTCGACCTGCACGAGCTGGACTGGAGCGACGAGCTCTGCGACCTGCTGCAGGTGCCGCGCGCCTGCCTGCCCCGGGTGGCGAGCAACAGCGAGATCTACGGCCGCACGCGCGGGGTGGGCTTTCTGCCCGACGGCATCCCCGTGGCCGGCATGGCGGGAGACCAGCAGGCCGCCCTGTTCGGCCAGGGCTGCTTCGAGCCGGGCATGGCCAAGTCCACCTACGGCACCGGCGCCTTCGTGCTGCTCAACACCGGCGCCACCGCCGCGCCATCCGACAGCGGCATGCTCACCACCGTGGCCTGGAGCCTGGCCGGCAGCACCACCTACGCCCTGGAGGGCAGCGCCTTCATCGCGGGTGCGGCCGTCCAGTGGCTGCGGGACCAGCTGGGCTTCGTGAGCACCGCGGCCGAGATCGAGGCCCTGGCCGCCTCGGTGCCCGATGCGGGCGGGGTGCTGTTCGTCCCCGCCCTGGTGGGGCTGGGCGCGCCCCACTGGCGCCCCGAAGCCCGGGGCATCATCAGCGGCCTCACCCGCGGGACCACCCGAGCCCACATCGCCCGCGCGGCGCTGGAAGGCATCGCCATGCAGGTGGCCGACATCCTCGAGGCCATGGTGGGCGATCTCGGATCAGCGCTGCAGGAGCTGCGCGTCGACGGCGGCGCCGCGCGCAACGACCTGCTCATGCAGCTGCAGGCGGATCTGCTCTCGGTCCCCTGCGTGCGCCCCACGGTGCTGGAGACCACCGCGCTCGGCTCGGCCTTCCTGGCGGGCCTGGCGGTGGGGGTGTGGAGCGACACCGCCCAGGTGGGCGCAGCCTGGGCACAGGACAGGCGCTTCCATCCCGCCATGCCGGCGAGCCAGGTCCGGGAGCTACGCTCCGCCTGGGCCGCCGCCGTCTCCCGGGCCTGACATGGGCAAGGGCGACAAGAAGACCCGCAAGCAGCGCCGCGCCAGGCGGGCGGAGGCCAAGCCGTCTGCCGCTGCGCTGCTGGCGCAGGCCCACAAGCACATCGGCCGCAAGCGGCACGCCCAGGCGGTCAGGGCGCTGCGCGACTACCTGGCCAGGCGGCCCGATGACAGCCGGGCGTGGCACGATCTGGGGGCGGCGCTGTTCTCCCAGCGCCTGCTGGCCGAGGCCGAAGAGGCGCTCAAGCGCGCGGTGCAGCTGGATCCCGGCTACGCCGAGGCCTGGGGCGATCTGGGCACCGTGCAGACCGGTCGCGGTCAGCTCGCCGAGCCGCTGCGGGCCTACCTCACCGCCTGCCGGCTGGCCCCCAAGGAGATCAAGTACCGCCAGCGCCTGGGCATGGTGCTGCTCGACCAGGGCCACCTGGACCAGGCCCAGCGTTCCTTCGAGCTGATCCTCACCCTGCGCCCGAGCCACGAGGACGCCACCGCCGGCTTGGCCATGGTGCACGAACGACGCAAGCAGCTGGACGAGGCCCACCGCCTGCTCGAGCCCCTGATGGAGGCCGGCTGCACCCACCCGACTGCCTGCGGCACCTGGGCCACCGTGCTGCGTCGCCAGGGCCAGCCCGCCCAGGCCATCCCGGTGCTGCGCAGGGCCATCGCGGCCACCAGCAACATGGCCTCCGTGTCGCTGCTGCATCATCACCTGGGAGACGCCGCCGAGGCCGCGGGCCAGTTCGACGAGGCCTTCGCAGCCTGGACCGCTGGCAACCGCAGCCTGCAGCATCGCTTCGACATCGACGCCTTCCGCGCCGAGGTGGCGGCCATCATCCAGGGCTACTCCCAGCAGGGGCTCGCCAGCCTGCAGCGGGCCCAGCCCGCAGACCAGCGGCCCATCCTGGTGCTCGGTATGCCCCGTTCGGGCACCTCGCTGGTGGAGCAGATCCTGGGCCGGCATCCCCAGGTGCATCCCACCGGCGAGCGCGAGGAGCTGCGGGCCTGCAGCCTGATCCTCGCCCAGAAGCTCGGGCAGGCCTACCCCGGCTGCCTCCCCGCCATGGACCAGCAGCTGGCCACCATGGTGGGGCGCTGGTACCTGACCCGCCTGCTGGCCGAGGCCGGCGACGCCTCGGTGATCACCGACAAGATGCCCTACAACTTCAAGCACCTGGGCCTGGCCGCCCTGCTGCTGCCCAACACCCGGGTGGTGCACACGCGGCGCTCCCCCATGGACTGCCTGCTGTCCTGCTTCATCCAGCGCTTCAAGGACCCCTACGCCTGGACCACCCGCCTGGATTGGCTCGCCGAGTTCTACGCCGGCTATCGACGGCTGATGGACCACTGGCGCTCGCTGCGTCCCGTCCCCATGCTCGAGCTGGACTACGAGGCGCTGGTCGCCGAACCCGAGGCGCAGGTGCGCCGCCTGCTGGAATTCTGCGAGCTCCCCTGGGACGACTCCTGCATGCAGTCCCACCGCAGCCAGCGCTACGTGCGCACCGCGTCCTACGAGCAGGTGGGGCGCGAGATCTACACCTCGTCTGTGGACCGCTGGCGGCGCTACGAGCGGCAGCTGGAGCCGCTGCGCGCCCGGCTCGAGGAGCAGGGGCTCCTCTAGCCTGCGGTCCCGGCTTCGTCGGTCAGCAGGCCCAGCAGCCAGTACAGGAAGCGGAAGGGGTACTCGGCTTCTTCTGTGCTGAAGCGCACGTGCAGCCGGTGGGGCTCGGGCAGCGCGAAGCGGTTTGGCAGGCGCAGGATCAGCCCGGCCAGGCCCGGCGCCGACAGGCTGGTCAGCTCGGCCAGCTCGAGCTCCACGCGCACCTTCAGCCAGCTGATGCGGGCGATGCCCAGCTCCCGGCAGCGCAGGCGGGTCTCCAGCAGCCAGCCCAGGTTGAGCAGCTCCACCGGGAGCTGCCCGTAGCGCTCCTCCATGCCGTCCAGCAGAGAGCGAAGCTGGGCCGGGCTCTCGGCGCCCGAGAGCAGGCGGTACTCACCCAGGCGCTCCTCCACCCCGGGCACCAGGGCCTCGGGGATGTAGGCGGGCACGGGCACCTCGATCTCCGGGTCCAGGCGTTCACGCCGCAGCTCGCCGCGGGCCTCGGCCAGCACCTCGTCCAGCAGGTCCACGTAGGTGTCGAAGCCCACAGCGTCTACGTGCCCGTGCTGGTTGTCGCCCAGCAGGGTGCCCGCGCCGCGGTGCTCCATGTCGGCGCTGGCCACCATGAAGCCCGAGCCCAGGTCCTGGTGCTCCAGCAGGACCCTGAGCCTGCGGCTGGCCTTGCGCGACAGCCCCAGCTCTGGCGGCACCAGCAGCACGCAGCGCCCGCGCCGATGGGAACGGCCCACGCGGCCGCGCACCTGGTACAGCTGGGCCAGGCCGAAGGTGTCGGCCCGGTCGATGATCACGCAGTTGACGTTGGGCAGATCCACACCGCTCTCGATGATGGAGGTGGTCACCAGGATGTCCGCCTGCCGGCGCACGAAGCGCACCAGCTCCGCCTCCAGCTGCGCCGAGGGCTGCTGCCCGTGGGTGACCGCGAAGCGCGCCTCGGGCAGCAGCCGCTGCAGCCGCCCCGCCATGGCCTCGATGGTCTGCACGCGGTTGTGGACGAAGAACACCTGCCCGCCGCGTGAGAGCTCGCGCATGGCCTCTTCGCGGATCACGTCCTCGTGGAAGCGCGCGATGCGGGTGCGCACTGCCAGGCGCTCGGAGGGCGGGGTGGCGATGGTGGAGAAGCTGCGCAGGCCCGACAGCGCCATGGACAGGGTGCGCGGGATGGGCGTGGCCGACAGGGAGAGCACGTCCACCTGGGTGCGCAGCTTCTTGATGCGCTCCTTCTGGCGCACCCCGAAGCGGTGCTCCTCGTCGATGATCATCAGGCCCAGGTCCTGGAAGCGCACGCCGCGGCCCAGCAGGCGCGTGGTGCCGATGACCACGTCCAGCTCACCCTGGGCCAGGGCGGACTGCAGCTCCCGGGCCCCCTTGGGGGTGGTGAAGCGCGAGAGCATGCCGATGCGCACGGGGAAGCGCTCGAAGCGCTGGCTCCAGGTCTCCTGGTGCTGGTAGGCCAGCACCGTGGTGGGGCAGAGCACGGCCACCTGGCGACCGCCCGCGGCCACCCGCGCCGCCGCGCGCATGGCCACCTCGGTCTTGCCGAAGCCCACGTCGCCCACCACCAGCCGATCCATAGGCTCCTCGGCCGCCAGGTCCTGGGCCACGTGGCGGATGGCCTCTCCCTGGTCAGGCGTCACCACATAGGGGAAGGCCGCTTCGAAACGACGGAACCAGCGCGGCTCCGCCCTGTGGGGGGCGCGGGTGACCACCTTGCGCCGGGCGTAGAGCTTCAAGAGCTCGTGGGCGGTGCGCAGCATGGCGTCGCGCACCCTGCGGCGCCGCTTGTTCCAGGAGCCGCCCCCCAGCTTGTCGAGGCGGGGCCTGGCGCTGTCGGAGGCGGGGCGGTAGCGGGAGAGCAGATCGAGCTTGTGCACCGGCCAGTACAGCCGATCGCCGCCTTGGTATTCCAGCAGCACGAAGTCCGCGGCGCCGGGGCTCACCTCCACCCGCCGCATGCCGCAGAAGCGCCCGATGCCGTGCCAGGCGTGCACCACCAGGTCGCCGTCCCGCAGCTTGCCCAGCCCCACCACCTGGCTGCGGCGGAACGCGTGGTGGCGCCGCCGGGTGGAGCCCGCCCGGTGCTTGCCGAGGATCTCGTCGGTGGCCACCAGCGCCAGGCGATCTTCCGGGGCGCGGAAGCCCAGCGGAAGATCGCCGTAGATCAGCGCAGCCCGGCCTGGAGGGAGGGACTCGAGCTGGCGTCCGCTGTGCTCCTGCAGCTCGAGCCCGTGGGGCTGCAGCAGGGCCAGCAGGCGCTCGCTCTCACCGGTGCTGGCCACCGCAAAGGCCACCCGCCAGCCTTCGTCCAGCCAGCCTTGCACGCGGCTCACCAGCCCGCCCAGCTCGCCCCCGCTCACCGCCAGATCGCGGTTGGCCAGCAGGGGGAGGGCCGGCACAGCGCTGCCGGAGCTGTCGATGGCCACGGGCATCAGGGCCAGGCCGCCCAGCAGGCGCTCCAGCAGCTCTTCGGGATCCTGGTAGCGCTCTGAGGGCGCCACCAGCGGGCGCTCGTCGGGGAGCAGATCCGCGTGGCGGCGCCGGGCTTGCTCGCTCCAGCCGCGCAGGGCGAGGGCCACCGCGTCGGGGTCCAGCACCGCGATGTCGGCGGCTGGAGCGCAGTCCAGCGGGGAGATCACTGGATGCAGCGCCGGGAGCCAGTCCTCCACCCCGGCGAAGGACAGCTTCGAGCGCAGGGTCTCCAGCACCCGGCGGCGCAGGGCCGCCGCGTCCCGATCGCTGTCCACGCGGCTGCGGGTGTGCACCGCCAGGCGCTGCAGGGCGGTGGCGGTGGGGATCCACTCGCGGGTGGGCAGCAGCCGCAGCGACTCCAGGGCGGCGCCGCTGCGCTGGGTCTCGGGGTCGAAGCGCCGCAGGCTCTCCAGCTCCTCGTCGAAGAAGTCCAGCCGCACTGGATCAGCCCGCCCGGTGGGCCACAGGTCCACCACGCCGCCGCGCACCGCATAGGTGCCCGCGTCCTCCACCACCACGGCGTTCTGGTAGCCCAGCAGGTCCAGGCGCAGCAGCAGGCGCCGGCGAGGAATCTGCGCACCCTCGTGCAGGGACAGGGACAGGGACTCCAGCTCCAGGTCGCAGGCCACGCGGGCCGCCAGGGCCTCCGCCGGAGCCACGATCACCACCGGCTCTCCGCGGCGCAGCGCGTCCAGCGCCGCGATGCGCTGACCCGCGCGGCGCGGATGGGGCGAGACCCCGGAGTAGGGCGGCAGATCGTCGCCCGGGTAGCGCATCACCCGGTAGCTGGCGGGCAGATGGAACCCCAGCAGCCGTGCGGTGCGCTCCACCGCCTCGGGATCGGCCACCACCACCCAGGCGGGAGGCTCCAGGGTCTGGGCCAGCAGCCAGGTGGCGGCCCCCGGGGGCAGGCCGGCCAGCCGCCGATGCCCGCGCAGCAGCGCGGGGGCGTCGGCCAGGAAGGGCGAAGGTGTGGCCCGGCTCAAGGAACGTGGATGGGCTGCTTGCCGCCGGAGGCGGCCTGCTGTTCGGCCCGCCGCGCTTCGGCCTGGCGCAGGCGCTCCAGGTAGAGCTGCAGCAAGGCCATGGCCAGGATGAAGCCCACGAAGCCGTCGGCCACGGCGGCCAGGTGGCGCAGGCCCCAGTGGGTGCCCGCCAGCACCAGCGGCCCCACGGTGGCGTACCAGCCCCACCACCAGATGAAGGCCAGGAAGGTGCGGAAGATGCGCCCGCGGCGGCCTCGGGTGAACATGGTGGAGCGCCGCAGCACATTCTTGACGTCGGGCTGCAGCACCGCCACCGGCACCACGAAGGCGTAGAAGATGGTGTACAGCACCCCGGGGATGATCACGATGGAGCCCACCCAGATCACCAGCACCGCAGCGGTGAAGGGCCTGATGACCCGGCTGAACTGCTTGACGCCGAACTCGATGGCCTGGCCGAGGCTCACCGCCTGGTCGGCCTCGTCGCGCATGAACACGTGGATCACGGCGGCCGAGGAGAAGGCGCCCGCGATGCAGGCCCAGGGCAGCACCACCATGTCGGCCGCGACCATGGCCAGGATGGGAGCCTGCTGTGGGTCCAGCAGCACGCCGTGGGCCGGCAGCCAGCCGCTGGCCAGGGCCAGGAAGAGGTTCACCGCGCCGTCGCGCAGGGCGGTGGCGGGGATGGCCACCAGCGCCGCCAGCGGCAGCAGCACGCCGAGGTGCCGGAAGGCCACGCCCAGGGCGCGCGGAACGATGCGAAAGACTGGGAGTGGAGCATCCATGGCGCAGCCGAGGTAACTACGGGTCAGGCGGCGGGCAAGAGCGACGTCGGCGGCATATAGCCCCAGGCTCAGCGCAACCCGCGGCCGCTTCCCCAGGAGTGCCCTTGAGTAGCGACGTCTCGACGGTCGACCTCTCCGTAGCCTCTGCGCTGCAGCGCCACGAGTTCGACCTGCGCGACCTGGAGACCGCCCGCCTGGTGTTGCAGGGCGACTCCATCATCGACTGGCAGAAGCTCGACCTGGACACGCGCGAGAAGGTGGACCAGTTCCTCTCGGTCCACATGCTCGACATGTCCGATCCCATCGACCGGGAGCGGCTGCGCTTCCTGTTCAACGAAGCCGTCAACTACCTCGAGGAGAACCACCGCCTCGACTTCCCCGACGCTGTGCGCGACCCCAAGGACGTCCGCGACATCTTCCTGATGGCCAGCAACACCGGGGGCTTCCGCCGCAAGCAGATCCTGGCCTGCGCCCTGCTCAAGTTGATGCACGTCATTAACCACATGGAGGCCGCCGACCTCAAGTTCCAGACCTCGGTCAGCGAGGCCCACCTCATCGAGCTGGCCGAGCGCCGCATCGTCTCCCTGGCCGACCGCATGCGTCAAGAGGGCTTCCCCCTGGTGGCCTTCTACGGCAGCCGCAAGACCAGAGCCAGCGTCATCACCAAGCTGCTGGTGCGCACCGAGGCCCACGCCACCACCATCTTCGACAAGCTGCGCTTCCGCGTGGTCACCGAGACCCCCGAGCAGATCCTGCCCGCCGTCGTGTGGCTCACCCGCAACGTCTTCCCCTTCAACTACAGCATCCCCGGGCAGAGCCACAATAACCTGCGCTCCTTCTACGAGATGGTGGCCAACAAGCCAGAGCTGGTGCCCACCCTCCAGCAGCTGCAGTACCCCATGGGCCCTGTCAAGCTGGAGCCCGAGCCCAACCCCTTCTCCGGGTCCACCTACAGGATCATCAACTTCATCGTCGACTTCCCCGTGCGCATCGATCCCTTCGTCGCCGACCGCGATCCCGTGCACCACCTGCTGCTGGGCCGGATCGTCTACGTCATGGTGGAGTTCCAGATCCTCGACCGGGACACCGCCCTGGCCAACGAGCGCGGCGACAACGCCCATGCCCTGTACAAGGCCCGCCAGCGCCGCATCGTCGCCCGCCGCCTCAAGCGCGGCGGCCTCGACAAGGCCGACGCCCGCGTGCGCATGGCCGTCACCGAGGCCTGGCGCGCCAGCTCCGACTCCGCCGAGGGCCTGGAGGAAGACTAGATCTAGATCTCGATCAGCCTGCTGGGGAGCGCCCGGCCTGGCCGGCCTCCCCTCCCCCCCCAGGATCCCGCGCGCACGCCCCCCTGACCACCGGCAGTTGATGTCAGTCGCGGCGGCGCCGCAGCGCCAGGCCGGCCGCGGCCAGGCCCACCAGCCAGCCCAGCGAGGAACCGGAGCCGGAGCGGGAGCGGGAGGTGAGCGCGGAGCTGCACGCCAGCCCCATGGGCAGCTCGGCGCCGTAGATGGACAGCAGGCCGTTCTCGTCATCCGGCCTGAGTGTCCGCTTGATCAGCTCCCCGCTCTCCGTCAGCTCATGCATGGTGGCCAGGTCGTCGATGTCCGAGTGGCCCAGGCCCAGCACGTGGCCGAGCTCGTGTGCCAGCGTGTTCTGCAGGTCCATGCTCGGCACCGCCTCGTCTACCGACCAGTCCAGGTCGATGGCGTTGATGCCGATGTCGAAGGCCACGATGTCACCCGTGTCGGTGGACCAGTTGTAGGTCATGGCGGCCTTGCCCTCGCCCTCCTCCCAGGTCTCATCGAAGTAGACCACGTTCTCGCCATCGAAGCCCTTCTCCGCCTTGTCCGTGAACCCCAGGTACTCGAACTGGATCGCCGCCCCCACCGCTTCCCAGGACTCGGCGGCGTCCAGCGCCGCGTCCTCCACCTCGTCGTCCGTCAGCCCGTAGGGATTGGCCGGGTTCACGAAGAACTGGATGGGGGTCTTGGACCAGCCCAGCGCGTAGCCCTGGGAGTTCTCCATGTAGGTGTACGCGTGGCCGCTGGGGACCAGGGCCAGGGCGACGAGGGCGATCGATGTCATGGAGCTCTCCGGGGCCAAGCACAGAGCCCATCGGCAGTCCCGAGAGCGCGTTCATGTCACGAAACGTCACGGCCCTGGACTGAGCCAGGATGACCTGGACGGAGCCAGCAAGGCCCACACCACCATGCTCCCCCACATCGAAGGTCCAGGAACCCATCCCGGGTGATCCTCCCGCAGCTGGCCCCAGCTCAAACAGAACCACTCGAATTCCGAGTGATTCTCCAGCAGCTGGCCCCAGCTCAACAGGAATGACTCGAA
>CAZEJJ010000217.1:0-11112 GCA_964512185.1 uncultured Enterobacterales bacterium
TTCCCCAGATTCACACGTTCTTCCCCTCTAACATGAAAACTTCCCTGTAGTTTTATTTCCATTCGGAATTGTAATCAAATCGACATACCTGGCGATCGTTTTATCGGATGCACCTAGCTCCAATAATGTTTTGTAAATTGATTGGCCACCGGCCCACCATTTAAAACGAGGTTCACAGTCTAAGGGGATGATTAAATCACCATTCATATCAATGTATGGTTTGTTGTAGCGATTTTGCTTCTGTAAAAGAGATATTATTTCTGCTTTTTGCTTTTTCAATTTAGAGAAGAT
This sequence comes from uncultured Enterobacterales bacterium, assembly GCA_964512185.1. Taxonomy (GTDB): domain Bacteria; phylum Myxococcota_A; class UBA796; order UBA796; family JAFGLY01; genus CAZEJJ01. The sequence continues at coordinate 292 of CAZEJJ010000217.1, forward strand.
TTGACTGTTCTCTTGTTTTCTTGGAGCTCGAAATTTTAGCTCGTCACCTTCTACCCATAGAGTTATTCCTACATTTGTTGCCTCGTTTATTGTATCAAGTACTCTCATATAGACCCTTCAAAATACTTTGACTTCCCATTCGTGCCACGATTTGACGATAAAGTATCATTGGCATGATTGAATAATGAATAGCCCTGTGTTCCTTTGCTGACAAGGCTTTCATCAGTCGTGCCAACTTTTTCTTTTTGGGCTTGTACGCCATCGTTGGCACAATTGGTATTGGGCAAATACCAGAGACTTTTTTTCTTCTTCCCGAATCCTTCTGTACGGTAAAGCACTCCGATTTTTTCACGTGCCCGATGAACCGTTCTTGTTGAGAAATTGTTCTCTTTTGCAAGTTCCATAATCTCGTTTTTTTCCATCTCACCAACATCATTCAGGAGGCCTTCGAGCCAACTTTTTGCTTCTGCTAATGCTCCACTTTCCTCAGAACTAACAACTGATTCGGCTTTGGCCAATAAAGCACGAGCATCTCCTTCAATTGGTTCAAGCCAACTTATAGAAGATGCGACAATTTCCGGGTGATCCACCAGATTCTTTTGTCCAATAGAATAGAAGAAGCCACCACCGTCAGGGCCAATGTTGGATTTTGCTCTGGTAAGAAGTCGCTTTTCATCTCCATCATTGTCTTCTATCTTGACAGCAGCAAGTACTACTCTTGCAAGAGCACCAAAAGCAATACTACCAGTGACCCGCTCAACTGGATTTCGCCCTGCCGTTGCTTTTGAAAAGTGTGAAATTCCGATAACAGCCACACTATGTTTGTAAGCAAGGTCAACAACTGGCTGCAGAGCCCTCCGTACTTCTGTGTTTTTGTGACTATCACCTGCAACAGCGTTAACAATTGGATCGATGACCAAAAGAGAAAGAGATCCTATTTCTTCAATTGCATTCGCCAGTTCTTTTATGTGAATTGAAGGATCAAAAGATTGAAGTTCATCACCTTGCTGAATTTCTCCAACAAAAAAAATCCGATTTGGATCGCCTCCCATCCCTAGCAATCTTGGGAGTAATGTGTCTTGGGGGTCATCCTCTCCCGACCATATGAGGACATTTCCTTTTTGCGGTTTGGCTGCATCCGGGAACTTGCCACCAGCTGTAATAGTTGCTGAAAAGGAGAGGGCTATGGTCGTTTTACCCGTGCCCGGAGGTCCTGCAATTATTTGAAGTTTGCCTTTTGCAAGATAACCTTGCCAAAGCCAATCAATGGGCTCAGGTGTTATTTCAGTAGCTCGAATAATACTCAGCTGTTGTTGTACTGTCGTAGGAGAACTGCTCGCTTTTTGTTCATAATCTTTATGATCAAACAACGACTCATCACTGGAAATAATTTGTCGTGCATCATGCCAGGTTTTCTTTTGGCAGCTATCATGAAAGCATTGATAATATAGTTTCCCATTATCTGTTTGACCGATTGCCGCCTCCTTAGGTGAGTGGCTCTGATCAAAAACACAATGCTTCAATATATATAAGGTACTATTCCCATTCCGTTTTGTTCCAGTTGTCTCAATTCCATACTTTTCCAAATATGCGAAAACATCGAATTGCTGCTTTTTTCCTTGATGTTTACTTGTTGTCCGTTGATGGTTTTTTTCTGAGCCTTGGAATTGATCAGCTAACTTTTGTACTTGCTTTCGTGTTACTCGTTTATCCATATCTTGTGGGAAACTGAGGATTCTTGCCATGCGATGTGGCCTATCCTGTGTAGAGTCACCTTTCCGAGTCATCGTTCCGTAAACTTTTACTAATCGTGCAGGATTTCCGACAGTGGTGTCAATTTTAACAGTCTCAGTTGAGTATTGTTGATCAAGTATTTTGAGAACATCAGCTATCAAAGGGGCGACATCAACATCAATTTTATAAAGTAAATGCCCACCATTTCCAGAATCAGCCACCAATGGTTCTGGCCAACCATCTTTTTTAAGGTCTGCATAAATAGTTCGTAAGAGCGTAAGCGCAGCTTCTTTTTCTTTTTGAGTGGCACAAATCCCCTCTGGTCGGACCGGGTCAGCATCGACAAGAAGATGATTAACTGAGGCAATCTCTTTATCCTTTGTTCGGTTTACACCCGCTTTCATCCGATTATTTGCTCTTCCCAACAAAGCAGAAATACAAGAGTTGAGAGTAACATAAATACCTGCAGGTTTTGCTCTTTTATCTACTTGGTCAATAATCGTTATAGCTTTTTCAAAATCATCGAACCATCCAGCTATGATTGGCTTTCTACCGCTTGCATACTCATTGCCCCACAACGAATGTTTTCGGATAGGACCTCCGATCAGACAAATTTCAAAAACATCGCCTGGTTGATATAGATATTCAAGCAACCGACGTGTGTCATTATTTATTGATTGTGTCTTGTTTGATTGATCCCTGTGATACACAGTAGAAGTAAGGGAATCTGGTGTTTCCATAATCACCTCTCCTCCATCACATGGTCACGACATTCAATTCTTTGTTCCAACCATACATCTACTTCGGTTTCTACCCATGCAGACGCACGTGGGCCCAGCTTTACAGGTGACGGGAACTCACCTTTTTGGATCTTGCTGTAAATGGAACTTCTGGACAAACAAGTCCTGGCCATTACGCTGGGAAGCTTGATAAAAGTTACTTTAGTCATTACAACACCTCATAAGATTTTAGTGAATGTTATTAATGACTAAAATATACCTGTCACAACCAGGTAGGACGGAAGGATAAAATTCGGGACTTTAAGAAAATTTAAACTTGATGGAATTACACGTTAGACGGACCTTGGTGGGGGAGGAGAGAAAAGAACGTACAAAACTCAACTAGTCATGCCAAAAAAATTAACAGGGACTTTTCGGGATCTCCTTTCTGTATTTTGATTTTATTTCTTTAATTCTTCGTTCAGCAGTTGAATCTGCTTTCCAGCCAGGATAAATGTTCCATTTCTTCTGCAGGAGACGCACTGCTTTCAAATTTGTCAACCTGGAAGTACCCATTACTTCTTTATCTGTTATCCAAATTACGGCAGCAGCAATTTGTTTTTCTTCCTTACCCAATGCCCAATTTCTTGCTCTGTTCAGGACCCACTCAAGATCAGCACCATAGATTTTCTCTTTGAGAGTTGGAATAAGTTTTAGATTTACCCCCTCGATTATTTCATCTAATCTCCATTTTTTATACAGGTCCAATCTGCGAATGTTCCCAAGAATTTTTCTTATCTGCTCAAGTTTTTCCCTGTTTAGATCAATCTCATCAAAAAGAATTTCTTTGGCCTCAATACGATCTAGTCTGCTTGTGGAGAGTTCAAGGGTATGTAATAACTGATCCTCTTTACTTCCTCGGTTATAATAGGACAAAACATTTTCTTCATCATCAGATAGTAGAAAATCTTCGAGCTTATCTCTACCACGAAGCCCCCAAGCCTTTCTATTATATTCAATGAGGAAGTCTGCAACTTCCCTCTCTAATTTCTCAATAAATTTAAACATGATTACAATTATTTGCTTTTTGTAGCTCTGAAAGACAATATCTCTGCTCCATATTCCAATGCCTGCAAACGATTTCCCCACCACTGCATCAACTGCTTTCTTTGTTCAAAATACTCTGCACGATTATAGGCTCTTTTAATTTTGTTTTTCTCTTCATGTGCAAGGGCCTTTTCTATCACTTCACCTGCAAAACCGGATTTTTCATATGCCATTGAGGAAAATGAAGCACGAAAGCCATGGGGAGTTGCTTTTCCCTTATACCCCATATCCCGCAAGGCCTTAGACATTGCATTATCGCTCATAGGTTTGTTTTTATCTCTCACGCTTGGGAAAACAAGTCCATCGGTACCCCAGAGCTTTCCTGCCCGCTCTAATACTGCAAAAGCCTGTTTTGATAAAGGAACCATATGAGCTCGTCTCATTTTCATTCGTTCTGCAGGAATCTCCCAAATCTTTTCCTTTAGATTTATCTCAGACCAACGTGCCCCGCGAACTTCACCAGATCGGCAAGCTGTCAGTGCAGTAAACTGAAGAGCCAGCTTTGTAGCAATATGTATTCTTTGGCTTGCAGAAATGTCTCTGAGAAGTTGTCCCAAGTTCTTATCAAAAACTGCCGGTAAATGTTCAACCGGTTTTGACTTCAAGACACCCTTCATATCTGCAGCAGGGTTATAGGTTGCAAGTCCGGTTTGGACAGCGTAACGGAAAACAGCATTCATACGCTGTAAAACTTTACGAGCTATCTCTAAGCTCCCACGACTTTCAATCTTTCGTAAAATATTGAGTACTTCTGGTGGTGTAATTGAATCGATGGCTTTGCTGCCTATAACTCCAAAAACATCTTTTTGCAGGGTCCCAAGGACAGCAACAGCGTGATCATGACTCCAACTGCCCTTTTGTTGCTCAATCCATTCTAAGGCTACATATTCAAAAGAATTTGTTCTTTTCTTTTTTTCGGCCAGTTCTTTCTCTCTATTTACCTGTTTAACCTTTCTCCGATTCAGCGCTGGGTTTATGCCTTTCTTAACAAGTTCCTGGGCATTTTTATGTTTTTTTCGGGCTTTTGCCAGGGAAAGATCTGGATAACGACCGATAACACACATCTGCTGTTTGCCATCAAGCCTGTAGCGATATAACCAACGTTTTATACCTGATTTTGTTATCTCATAGCAAAGACCACCACCGTCAGATAACCTGCCAGGCTCTTTCCTGTTCCGAATCTCAAGCACTGTCAATTTAGACATCTTCGCACCTTCTGTGTGTATTCTGAAGACCTCAGTTCGTTTTTATTTTCAAATACACACACCCATACACACAATCTACACAAGATTTCTTAGGAAAGCAATGGATCAACCTGGAAGTAAAAACCAAAAAAAAAGCCCCAAACCATTGCTGGACGGGGCTCAATAGGACCTTACAGGAAGTCCTCAGATTATCTTCTGGTGCCGGAGGTCGGAGTCGAACCGACACGGGGCAAGCCCCGCTGGATTTTGAGTCCAGTGCGTCTACCAATTTCACCACTCCGGCATGGAGCGGCATATTACCGCATATCCTTATAGGCAGTCAAGGGGAAAGGAAATGACTTACTTGGCTGTTTCGAAAAACACGTCTCTGAGTTTATAAAAATATTCCACCGCCGCCCAGACGGCGATGATCAGCGCCCCGTAAATAAATCCCATACCGATCTCATGCTGATACGGTACCGGGAGTACATTCAAGGGGAATATCAGAAAGCCCAGACCAAGGTACTGGAAGGTGGACTTGATCTTCCCCAGTTGGCCAGCTGCCACCACTTTTCCGGTTGAAGCGGCAAGCCCCCTGAAGCCGGTGACAATAATCTCGCGACAAATGATGAGCAGGCAGACCCATGCCGGTATCCGGCCAAGAGGGATGAGCATCACCAGGACGGTTGTCACCAGGGCTTTATCGGCCAATGGGTCCATGAGTTTACCAAGAACCGTCTCAATCTCCCATTTTCTGGCGACATAGCCGTCAACAAAATCAGTGATGGCGGCAACGGTGAACACCCAGAACGACCACAGTCCAATAGTGGTCGTCTGTTCGATTGAGAAAAGTACAACGAGGACCGGGATCAGAAGAAAGCGAAAACCGGTCAATATGTTAGGGACCGTCAGCAGCTGTTTCATCAAATGACCTTAATTATCCCTGCTCGACACTACTTAATTGGTAATCAACAGCTTGCCAATATTAATCACCGATCGTGTCGGAAGAGCGGCTGCGATATTATTCCTATACAGTTTGTAAAATAACAGGACCTTGCGGACATATTCCACGGTTTCGGGAATTGCCGGAACCCTGTTTTTCTTTTTAACAAGAGTGGGCCCAGCGTTATAGGCAGCAAGAGCCAGCTTCACATCGCCCCTGAACAAATCAAGCATCTGCTTTAAATAACGGCTGCCGCCATCAATATTGGCTTGAGGGTCAAAGGGATTTTTTACTCTCAATTTTTCAGCCGTCAGCGGCATGAGTTGCATCAATCCCTGGGCGCCTTTGGAAGAAACCGCATATCGATCAAAGTCGGATTCAGCCCTGATAACCGCTTTGATCAGGAATGGGTCAATTTTATGGTGGATACCATAACGTCTGATATAGTTGTCATAACGGTCTGGATTGTTCCAGCTGCTTCTTGTGTATTTATGAATATTGCTAAAATCACGCTCAACAACCGTATCCTTTAACCAGTGTTTTCCGTTTTTCAGGGACGCGCAATTGCTACTCTGTCTGACATTGGTAAATTCAATCTCGCCCTGATTGTTCTCGCAGACAAACATTTTCGCCCATAGGGAATGGGACGAAAACATGGTCAGCAGAACGATCAGCAGCGACAATAATATCAGCCTGAGTGGAGCCATTTACATAATCCTGAATCTGTGATGGTTGTTGTTATTTTTTCCTTTTTTCCCAATCTGCCAGAAACTGTTCCATACCGCTGTCGGTTAACGGATGTTTGGCCAACTGTTCGATCACCTTGAGTGGAATGGTCGCAATATCGGCTCCGATCATTAGGGAATCACGAACATGCAGGGGATTCCTGACACTGGCAACGATCACCTCCGAAGTATAGCCGTAATTGCGATAAATTGTGACAATATCTTCAATGAGTTCCATACCGTTTTGAGAAATGTCGTCCAGCCTGCCGACAAAGGGACTCACGAAGGTGGCACCGGCCTTGGCCGCCAGAAGTGCCTGAGTAGAGGAAAATACCAGGGTGACGTTTGTTTGAATTCCCAATGAAGTCAGCTGCTTTACAGCTTTGAGACCCTCAACAATCATTGGAATCTTGATAACGATATTGTCGGCGATCTTAACCAACTCTTTGGCTTCGGCGACCATACCGTCGGCATCGAGACTGACAACCTCGGCGCTGACAGGGCCGTCGACGATTGCACAGATATCTTTCAATATCTCTTCAAAGGGTTTGTCTTCTTTGGCTACAAGGGAGGGGTTGGTGGTGACGCCGTCAACCATCCCCATCTCGACGCCTCTTTTGATTTCATCTCTATTTGCGGTATCGATAAAAAATTTCATTTTTTCACTCCCTGTTCTCTGACAAAAGTATCACAGCATGTGTCGCTGCAGAAATAAACCATAGACTTGCCGACCTGTAAACGGACAGCCTGTTTTTGGGGAATAAGGGTATGACAAACCGGATCTTCGACCAGCATATCGGTGACAGCAGGATCATCGAAAGAGCCGTTCTTTTCCAGCGGTTTCGATTTCTTCTTTTTCCAACCGGCAATTATCAACCGGTAACCGATATAAATAAGAATCGCTATAATAGCAAGACGCAAGGGATGCATTCAGTCTTCCTTATGCCTGCAGTCAATTGGGCTCCTGTTCATAATCCCCTTTTTGTCACTGCTCAGTTACCAAGATGAAGAAACTGCATCGCGTGAAACGCAACTTTATGCTCACGCGGTACTCCTTCAACACACCGATCTATTATACAGTCACTTTCTCTGTAAAGTCCATCGGAATTGTTGAAATGAAACACAGGTTATCAGTTCCTTTTTATGAATTATCTTCCCAGGTCCCCCGCTTAATTTTCTGCTGGGCGACCTCGCCTTCCCTGATTGCCGCATAGAGTTTACGGCACATGGAAACAACCGTCTCCCCGGTTACCGGATCCCTATAGGTGGGCTCGATTTCCACCATCGGCACCAGCACAAAAAGCCGCTCACCAATTCTGGGATGCGGGACAATGCAATCCTGTTCGTTCACCACACGATGACTGTAATAGAGAAGATCGAGATCAAGGGTTCGATCCCGGGGAAGCTGGTTTGAGCTGGTCCGATCGCGGCCCAACTCTTCTTCGACACCTAAGAGAAGGTGGAGCAGCTTGACCGGTGAAAGTAAGGTCTCAATACGGCCGACACAATTGGTAAATTGGTTTTCAGACTCCATACCCACCGGGTCGGAAAAAAAGGGGCTGGAAAGTGTGGTCAACCTAATGGTGTCCTCATTTCCCAGCCGTTTCCAAGCCTGTTGGATGGTCTGCCTTCCGTTGCCAAGGTTTGAACCAAGTCCAATAAAAGCCGTATAATAAATATCCTGCACTATTGCGTCCGGTACTACAGGTTCTGTAATCCCAGTACGTCAAACATGGTGTACAGACCGTTTGGTTTATCGGCCACCCATGCGGTGGCAACAGCAGCTCCCTTGGCAAAATTGTCACGGCTGTGAGCCCTGTGGGTAATCTCGATTCGTTCACCCTGGCCGGCAAAATAGATGGTATGCTCACCGACAATATCCCCAGCCCTGATCGTCTGAATGCCGATCTCTTTAGAGTTTCGTTCTCCGATCATGCCATGGCGCTCGTAAACACCTACCTCGGTTAGATCTCTGTGCACTCCCTCGGCAGCCATTTCCGCGAGTTTCAGCGCTGTGCCGCTGGGCGCGTCTTTTTTCTTATTATGATGGGATTCCACAATCTCAATATCGTAATCGTCACCTAAAACAGCAGCCGTTTTAGCAGCCAGCTTGAACAGGACATTGACTCCCACCGCCATATTCGGAGCCTGAACACAGGGGAATCTGTTAGACAGCTCTCTGAGCTCCTCTAGATTCTCCGCGCTCAATCCGGTAGTGCCGATGACCATACCTTTCCCATGTTCAGCAGCTATCCGGGCAAAGGACATGGTCGCTTCATGAAATGTGAAATCGACAATCACATCACCGTCATCAATGACCGACTCCAGTCCTTCCCCGATGATAACCCCGTTTTTGCCCCAGCCTCCTACTTCACCGGCATCCTGACCGATAGCTCCGTGGCCGGCAGCCTCAAAGGCGCCGCTGTAGGTTAGCGCGGGACTTCCATTCACCATGAAACCGACCCGCTGCCCCATTCTTCCGGCAGCGCCGGCTATAATTACCTTTGTCATCTCACTGCTCCTCTTTTACAGTAACCCCGTTTCTTTCATTTCCTCTTTGAGTATATTCAGGCTGGGCTCATCCATCGATGACATCGGCAGCCTGACTTCACCGGAAGGAATTTTGCCCATCAACTCCAGGGCCTGTTTTGCCGGAGCCGGACTAGGATAACAGAACATGGCTCCCATCAATCCGAACAGGTGATAATGCAGTTTGTTTGCCCGTACAAGATCACCTTCGAGTGCCGCTTCCATCATTTCCGCCATACCCTTTGGATGGACATTGGACGTCACGGAAATAACCCCTTTACCGCCAACCAGCACCGAGGCCATTGAGGTGAAATCGTCTCCGGAAAGCACGATAAAATCATCGGGACACCGCCTGATCACATCGCTTACCTGGTTGAGACTTCCAGTGGCCTCCTTGATACCGATCACGTTGGGCAGTTCGGCAAGACGGGCAACGGTGGGCGGCATCATGTTGGTCACAGTACGACCAGGCACATTATAGAGAACCATCGGTATATCTACAGCATCATGGATCGTCTTGAAATGCTGATACAACCCTTCAGGGCTCGGTTTATTATAATAGGGTACAACCGATAAAATCGCATCAGCGCCGCTATTCTTGGCGCTTTCGGTCAACTCGATCGCTTCCCGGGTATTATTGGCACCTGTACCGGCAATGACCGGAACCCGGCCTTTTACCGTCTGTACAGTCAGGTCGATGACCCGTTTATGCTCATCAAAATCAAGGGTTGCCGACTCCCCTGTCGTACCGCATGGTACGATGCCATGGGTCCCGTTCTCGATTTGAAATTCAATTAAATCGACCAGCCCCTGCTCGTTCAGCTTACCATCGGTAAACGGGGTGACGATTGCCACAATTGCACCATTAAATTTTTCCATGATCCCTCCCCTCTGTTTTATACAGTCATTTCCTCTTCCATGAATCCACGACGAAGATTGCTGTTAACCTGGGTTACATCTTGATATAATACAGCATTGTCAAATATTTCCATAACAACCTGAAATAACAAGTCGCCCTCCGGTCCAGTATTAACATTGCACTCCTGGTGCACTTCCTGCAGGTACTTACGGATTCAGATCTTCTATAACAGCGATTCCGGTGTCAGTACACCAGTATAAATGATATGTGCCGGACCCTGCAAGTACACATCGGTTGCAGAAGTGTTTTCAGCCAGGTTAAAAACGATGGTTAATTCATCACCACCGGATGTGAGGACTTCAACAGGCGAGGCAACTACTCCCTGCAGAGAACCGATAATGGCCGAGGCCACCGCTCCGGTGCCGCAGGCCATGGTCTCATCCTCCACACCCCGCTCGTACGTGCGGACGTGGAGCCTGTTTCCTCGAATTTTTCTGACAAAATTGACATTGGTCCCGGCCGGCTGGAACATCTGGTGAAAGCGGATCTTACTGCCCCAGTTTTTGATCGGTATGTCTTCTTGCTCGACAAATATGACTACATGTGGCACGCCAGTATTAACAAAGGAAAATGACATTCTCTCCGAATCGATATCAGCGGAAAGATCCATCCTGAAATCAAACGGGTCGGTCATCAACAGGCTCACGTTTTCCCGGTCGTCGACAATTTCGGCATGCACGACCCCGGCAATGGTATTAAAAGACATTTTTTTGGGCGCGATCCCGTTTTTATAGGCAAAACGGGCAGCGCACCGGGCGCCGTTACCGCACATCTCGGCGCTGGAACCGTCTCCATTGTAAAAACGCCATGAAAAATCGGCCGTTTGGGAGTCTTCAATAAAAATCAACCCATCGGCACCGGTGGAGAAACGGCGGCGGCACACCCTGGCGACGAAATCCTGTTGCAGCTCAACCGGTACTATCGGCTGACGGTGGTCAATGATAATAAAATCATTACCGGT
>CAZEJJ010000218.1:0-10818 GCA_964512185.1 uncultured Enterobacterales bacterium
GCGGTCGCCTGGGGGGCGCGCCGAAGGCGCGTTGGGGGGCGAGGCCCCCCGAAAAGCCTGGTGCCCGTGTGCCGCGGAGCGGCATGTACGGTCGCTGGCGACCGTACGGCCGAAGTATCTGGCCGCCCAGCAGGGTGGGCAGGTACTTCTGGGCACGGGCACTAGGTGCCCTGCTCGCTGCGCGCGATCTTCTCCAGGAAGAGCCGCTCGAGGCCCTGCTGGCCGATGTCCTCGACGCGCTCGTCGGCCACGACACATCCGTGGGCCAGCATGACCACCCGGTCGGCGATGCGCTCCACCGTGTCGAGCACGTGAGTGGACAGCAGCACGGCGCAGCCCTGGCTGCACAGCAGGGCCAGGGTCTGCTTGACACGCGCGGCCGAGGGTGGATCCAGGCCGTTCATGGCCTCGTCGAAGACCAGCACCGGCGGGGTGCCCAGCACGGCTGCTGCCAGGACTGTGCGCCGCCGCATGCCCTGCGAGTACTCCCGGATGAGCCGATCCGCGTCTTCTCCGAGTGCTGCCAGGTCCAGGGCCGCCACCACGTCGCCGCCGCCGCGGATCTCTGCCACGAACTCGAGGAATTCGCGGGCCGTCAGGTACTCGTACAGCTCGGGTTGTTCGGGCGCGTAGCCCATTCGGGAGCGAGCCAAGCGCGGAGAGCGCTGCACGTCGAGCCCCGCCACTCGCACCCGCCCCTCGCTGGGGGGAAGCTGCCCGGTGAGGATGCGCAACGCGGTGGTCTTGCCGGCCCCGTTGTGACCGATCAGCCCCACGAATTCTCCGGGCTGGACCGTGAACGAGACGCCGCGCAGGGCCTGCACGCGCCCGAAGTTGCGGGCCACGTCGTGGAATTCGATGGCGGGATCGATGTCGGGCATCAGCTGACGCTCCGGTTGAAGAGGATCCAGGCCGCCAGGGCCAGCGGTGCGTAGGCCAGCCAGCCGCGGCGGCGCGCCGGGCTGACCGCGGCGGCCAGCAGCGCACAGCAGGCCGCCAGGGCCTGTAGCAGGCCGAGCAGCGAGAGGGCCTCGCTGCCCCGGCGGATCAGCACGGCCAGCACTCCAGGCAGCAGCGCACCCTGCAGGTAGGCGAACACCACCAGGCCGCGCGCTGCCAGCCGGCGGCCCAGGGGCAGCCCCAGCGCCCGTCCCAGCCAGCGCGGATCCGATGTCTCCATGCGGATGGCCACGGCGGCCAGGCAGGCGACGGCCACGCCGCTCACCAGCAGGGTGCGCGGGAGCGCGTCGGGCTCGGTGGTCCAGCCGGCCACGGCCCCCAGCAGGCCCAGGCCCCAGGCGCCGATGATCCAGGAGCGGTGGGAGCGCCAGCCCTGGCGCAGGCCCCGCAGCAGGTGGGGGCGCAGGGCGCCTGGGCTGAAACGCAGCGCCCACTCCAGGTAGACCCGGCGCGCTTCATCGGGGTCCTCCACCTGGGCCCAGGCGGCGTCCACCTCGGCGATGACCACGGTGGCCTCGTACCAGCTACGCCGCGCCAGGGGGCCCACCAGCCACCAGCCGCCGGCAGCGGTGAGGAAGGGCAGGGCCAGCAGCAGTCCCCAGCTGGGGTGCTCACCGGCCAGCAGGTGCTCCAGCCCGGCGGTGGCGCCGATGCAGGACGCGCCCACCGCGGCGATGCCCAGCCCAGGTGCCCAGATCAGGGCGGCCTGCATCGGGGGCGTGGACCCCCTGATCAGGTCGAGCACGCCCGCGAAGGCGGGGCTGCGAGCCGCCCAGGCCGCCCCCAGCTGGGCCAGAAACCCCAGCACCAGGCCCGCCAACCAGCCACCGATGACGGTGAGGCAGCCCAGCAGGAAGGCCTGTCGATGCCCGGCGGTGAGCAGCGGTGACAGCAGCAGGCAGCACCCCAGGGTCACGCCTGAGGTGGAGCGAAGCAAGCGCCAGCCAAGCATGGTGGTCAAGGCGGCGGGATCCACCGGGTGGGGGTCCAGCACGCGGCGGTCCTTGCCGCGCACCACCTGCTCGTGCACCACCAGGATGCTGGCGCCGCCCACCAGCAGGCAGAGCCGCAGGCAGAGGCCTGCCAGGCCCTCGGTGAAGACCGGCTCGGGGCGATGCAGGAACCACAGCAACACCGGCTGTGCCAGGGGGGCGGCCAGGGCACCCAGCACCAGGGGAGCCAGCAGCGGCCAGGCGCTGTCGAGTGGCTCGACCCGCCACCGGTGCCGGCGTCGGGTTCGGTCGACCTCGAGGTAGGGGTTCAAGGGCTGCCGGGGGTAGGTGTGAGAGGTGCCGTGGGAGCCGCGAGCCGGCGGGAACGCCCGCTGACGATCGCCCGCAACAGGGCTTGGGAGGCGCTAGCTGGGGCTGTCGGAGGTGTCAAGCTGTGGTCAAACGATCGGTTGACAGGCCACCCTGGTCCCGTATACTGCGCCCAGGCCCGCTGTGCAGCGCCCAGCGGAATCAATGCGTGTGCCCGCGAGTCCTGGCTTGGGACCGCTGCCCTGGAGGGTTCGTATGACACCTGCTTGCCCGATGAAGTCTTCCGCCTTCCTTGTACTGCTGGCAGGCGTGGGCCTCGCCGCTTCACAGGCCACGGCCAACGACCGCCAGCTGGTCCTCCAGACCACCTACTTCGGTCAATCCCTCGAGCAGTACTGCGCCGATCAGCTGGGTAGGACTGACCTGTCCCACGAAGACCTGTGGGGCTGCGAGCGCCTGTACCAGGCCGAGATGCAGGACTTCCTGATTCTCGAAGACGAGGCCGATCCCGTCGCACGCCAGGGCGATGAGCTCCCCGGCGATGCCGACTTCGGCGACGCCGAGGACGAGTTCGAGTTCGACATCATCGACGAGGAGCCCGCCGGCCGCACCGGACGCGCCCGCAAGAAGGGCACCGCCACCGGCGAAGACGACTTCGATTTCGAAGACGACGAAGACCCAATCGAAGACGAGTTCGGCTTCGACTTCGAGTTCGAGGGCACCGAAGAGCCCGAAGACCCCATCGAGTCCTTCGACTTCGAGCCTCTGGACGATCCCGACGACGAGCCCCTGGGCGAACTCTCCGACCTGCCCGAGACCGAACCCGAGCCCAAGGTCGAAGCCCCCGCCACCACGGGCTCAGCCAGCGCGGGCCGCCCGGCCAGCATCCAGCTGGACGTGCTGGGCAAGACCCCGCTGGCAGACAACTACCAAGCCACCATCGTGGCCACCGACCGCGACTCAGTGGTCGTCGAGCTGCCCCTGCTGCTGGGTCGCTCCCGCGCCGACTTCGACGGCATCTCCTACTGCATCGTGGCCGAGGTGCTGGCCGACGGCAACAAGGTGGCCGAAGCTCGCCAGCAGGTCACCAGCAGCAGCCTGGCCGAGTTCGGCCCCAGCTTCGCCTTCATCAAGCTGCTGGCTCCGGTCACCTCCAAGGCGGGCAACCTGGAGATCCGCGTCTCCAAGGCCAGCAACATGTCGGCCAAGCCCACCCACCTGTTCACGCAGCGGCTGGGGTACCAGCTGCCCTAGAACAGCACCTCCCCCTGCAAGCTGTGGGCATGCGCCCGCGTGATCCGCACCGGCATCAGCTCGCCGATCCACTCGCTCGGTCCCGCCAGGTTCACCGCCCTGAAGCACGAGCTGCGGCCCATCACCTGCCGTGGATCCTTGCGGCTGGGGCCCTCCACCAGCACCTCGAGCACCTGGCCTTCGAGGGCCCGGTTGTTCTCCAGCTGGATGCGGGACTGCAGGGCCTGCAGCCGCCTTAGGCGGTCCTTGGACTCGTCTTCGGGCACGGCGTCGTCGGGGGGCAGGCGCCGGGCCGCGGTGTGTGGGCGCGGTGAGTAGCAGAAGCTGAAGCTGGCGTCGAAGCGCAGCTGCTCCAGCAGGCTCAGGGTCTGCTGGAAGTCTGCTTCGCTCTCGCCGGGGAAGCCCACGATGAAGTCGGTGGTGAGGGAGATGTCGGGCCTCGCCTCGCGCAGCCAGCGCGCCACCTGCAGGTAGCGGGCCCGGTCGTAGCCCCGACCCATGCGCCGCAGCACGCGATCGGCGCCGGCCTGCACGGGCAGGTGCAGGTGGCTGGCCAGGGCTGGCAGCTCCGCGAAACAGGCGGCCGTACCGAGGCCCAGGTCCCGCGGGTGGCTGGTGGTGAAGCGCAGCCGGGCCAGGCCGGGCACCGCGGCCACTCGGCGCAGCAGCTGGGCGAAGCTGGGCTCACCGGGAAGCTTGTGGCCCCAGGCGTTGACGTTCTGGCCGATGAGGGTCACGTCGCGCACGCCCCGCTCCACCAGGGCGCGCAGCTCGGCCTCCACCTGCTCGGCGGGCCGGCTCACCTCGGGCCCGCGGGCGAAGGGCACGATGCAGTAGGTGCAGTGGTTGTCACAGCCCTTCTGGATGGTGACCAGGCCGCTCACCTGACGCTCCTGCTGTGGCGGGAGCTCCTGCACGAAGGGGTAGTCCGCCACCTCCAGGAAGCGGTTGTCCAGCACCCGGCGGTGCTCCGCGGCCCGCACCAGCTCGCGGATGCGGGGGACCGCGTCGGGGCCCAGCACCAGGTCCACCTGGGGCTGCTGCTGGAACAGGCGGGCGCCGTCGTGCTGGGCCATGCAGCCGGCCACGGCCACCATGGGCAGACCGGTGTCGCGCTTCTTGCGCAGCAGGTTGCCCAGGTAGGAGAGCAGCTTGTGCTCCGGCTTCTCGCGCACCGAGCAGGTGTTGATGATGACCAGGTGGGCGTGGTGCCAGTCTTCGCAGGGCTCGAAGCCGTCGTGACGCAACAGGGCCAGCATCTTGCCCGAGTCGTAGACGTTCATCTGGCAGCCGAAGGTCTTGATGTGGACCTTGCGGGGGATGGCCTGCTCCATGGCGTGCCCTCTCGACGCTTCAGCGCAGCTGCAGGCGCCGCGGTGAGACGCTGGCGCCGTGCCTGGCCAGGACGGGGCTGAATCCCCAGCGCCGGCCCGCCCGGCGGATATCCCGCAGGGCCTGCGAGGTCACGCGGCGACCCTGGGCGTAGGGCTCGCGGCGCCCCTCGAGGGCCATGAGCATGGGCTCGGCCAGGCAGGCGAAGAGGTGTCTGGGGCCGTAGCCGGCCAGCACATGGTACAGCGATCCCCACCGCCCTCGGCGGTAGCTGCTCGGGGGCAGCAGGGCTTCGCCCGAGAGAACCCGCTGACCCTGGAGGGGCCTGCCCGAGAGCGTGCGCGGGATGGCCACGTCCACCAGCACGCAGCGTGGGTCCAGGGCGCGGGCGCTCAGCACCCCACCGGTGGTGGCGGCGCCCACCACCACCGAGCAACCGGCGACGGCCGCTTCTGCCTCCTCGAATACCTGCAGACCGGCTCGCTTGGCCCGTCTGGCCACCGGCCCGCGGGCCACCACCTGCAGCCGCTCAGCGCCGTCGCTCAGCAGCAACGAGGCCACGGCCTCGCCCACGGTGCCGCCGTAGCCGAGCACCGCTACGGGACCGTGGGGCCACACGCCTCGAGCCCTGGCTGCGGCGCGGGCGTTCTCCGCCGCGGCCCAGGCGGTGGCCGCCGCGCCGGTGGTGACGGGCTGCCAGATATGCCGCTGCAGGCCCACGCCCCGGCCAGCGACCACCGCCAGCAGGGATCCCAGACCCACCACGTCCACGGCTCCTCCTGCGCGAGAGAGGGCGGCCCGCATCAGCAGCAGGGCGCGCTCCTGGTCGTCGATGAGCTCGTGGGGGAGCAGGGGGACGGTGACGATGACACCTTCCACCAGGCCCGGCCCGGCCTCGACCACCAGCCTGGCAACCTGCCGCGCGTCATCCTCGGTGACCCGAGGGTTGCGCCCGAAGGCGAGGCCTGGGCGGGCGGTTCGCAGCGCCGCGACGCGCCGGACGCCAGAGGTGAACGGGTGCACCAGGAAGACGAAGCGAGCCAGGGGCGTGGTGGCCAAGGTGCCTGGAGGGAGCCGCCGCGGTGCCCGCGCGCCCAACCCCACAGCGCCCGCCGCATGGACGCGGATGACCACGTTTTAGAAAATGGCGACCCCCCACAGGAAGGGGATCTCCGAGACCTTGAGCCCGGGCTTGAACTCTTCGCGCGGCACCTCGGGCATGGCCGCCGCGAGCTTGGTGAGGGCCAACTCGGTGAGCAGGCCGTTGTTCTCGTACTCTTCGCCCTCGGCCAGGCCTTCGCGGCTGACCTTCTCGACGCCACCACGCGGGATGCGGATGCCGAAGGCCCGCTCCAACCGGTACACGATGTCGAGCAGGTCGAGGCTCTCGGCGCCCAGATCGTCGATGACCCTGGAGCCGTATTCCACCTCGTCGTCATCCAGCCCCAAGGCCTCGGCGAAGGCGTCGCGGACGGTGGCGAAGACCTGCGGATCGACGTCGGGCGGCAGTTCCATCGAGGCTCCTCGGAGGCATGTGTATCCGAGACCGCGGCGCCACGCTCGCTGCTGCGACGCCGTGCGAGACCCCGCAGAGGGGGCCTAGCTGGAGCGCTGGGAGGCGATGGCGAGGCTGTGGCCCCCCAGGTGTGCGCCCACGGGGAGGCGCCCGGAGAGCGCGGCCCGGGCCAGCGCCACAACGGGGCCGGCTACGCCCAAGAAGCCGAGCTCCTCTTCTTCGTCGTCTACCTGCACAGCCTTTCGGTGCAGGCGGAGCCGCCAGCGATCGTCGTCGCGCGGCTGTCGAAGCACAAAAAACGCCGCACCCTCACCGAGCCTGCGCCCGGGGAGCAGGCCCTCGGCTCCCAACAGGGAGTCGGCGCTGCCGGCCAGCGCCAGCTCCGCGCGGTCCTCCAGGACAGCCTGCGCCCCCTCCCACAGCGCCAGCAACCCAGCGCTCGTGCCCTGGCAGTAGTTGGCGTTGGCTCCCTGGAAGTCATGCTGGGCCGACGCGAAACCCAGCACGTTGTTTGACAATCCCTTCACCAACCACAGGGGGTGGATCAGGGGGATGCCGTCGGAGGCGAAGCGTGCCAGGTCGAAGCTCCCCTGCGCGTCGGTGCTCTCTTCCAGGGCCGGCCGCAGGTCGTCGAAGTCGCCCCCCAGGGGGTTGCTGCCCACGTACATGGCGCGCCGGTGGGGTGGCACCGACTCCAGGTCTTCCAGCTGGGACACAGCCATCGCGGCGCCGGCCACGCCCAGCTGCACCGCCCTGGTCATGAGCTTGAGGTTCTTGCGGTTGGCAACCCAGTCGCGCGCTCGGAAGCCGGGGACCTCGCCGGGCGCACCAGGCTCGATGCCAGCCTGGCCGATGCCCGCCGGGCAGAACAGGCCGATGCCCGCGACGCCTACTTCGTGGGTGCTCGGTCCGCTCATCAGAGGCTCCCCCAGCCGCCGGTGCGGTCCAGCGCGATGACCGGGAAACGCCGAGCCAGGCGCCGAAACAGGCCCGAGAGGGTGGTCCCCGGCCCCACCTCGACGGCCCGCTCGGCTCCGGAGTCCAGCAAGGCCTGGGCGCAGGCCTGCCAGCGCACCGGGCGCGTGACCTGCGCCACCAGCTTCTCGCGGATCTGGGCGGGAGCCGTCGTAGGCTCCGCATCGACGTTCTGGACGATGGGAAAGGCCGGCGCGTGGATGGCCGTGCTCGCCAGCGCATCGGCCAGGATTAGCCCCGCCGGGGCGAGCAGGGAGGTGTGGAAAGGAGCCGACACCTTGAGGGGCACCGCGCCCCGGCAGCCGGCACCGCGGGCCAGCTCCACCAGCTGGTCCACGGCGGCGCGGTGGCCGGCCACCACTACCTGGCCTGGCCCGTTGTAGCAGGCCGGCCCGGCGACGCCTTCGCCCGTGCGCGACTCGCACAGCCGCGACACCTGCTCGGCGGGCAGGCCCAGGATGGCCACCATGGCTCCCGCGCCCTCGGGTACGGCTTCTTGCATGGCCTGCCCGCGCAGCCGCACCAGCCGCAAGGCGTCGGGGTAGCTCAGGGAGCCAGCCGCCACGAGCGCAGAGTACTCGCCCAGGCTGTGTCCGGCGGCCTGCAGGGGAGCCAGCTCCGGTCGTCGCTGGCGCAGCAGGCGCCACATGGCCACGCTGGCGGCGAGCACGGCGGGCTGGGTGACGGGGGTGGCGGCGAGCTGCTGCTTGGGGCCCTGGGCCATCCAGCGGCTCAGGGGAAGCTGCAGGGTGTCGTCAGCCTCGGCGAGGGTGTCGGCCACCACGGGCTCGCTCTCCGCCAGGGCGGACAGCATGCCCACGTACTGCGCGCCTTGACCCGGGAACACCACCACCGTGCGCATGGCACCTCCTGCGGCCTTCTTGCTAACCACTCCCGAGCATGGCTGTGGCCTCGCGTGCTGTGCGGTGGATCAGCGCTGCCAGTCGCAGTGGGCCAGCACCAGGGACGCGTTCTGGCCCCCGAAGCCGAAGGAGTTGGAGATCACCACCCCCGGCGCGCGACCACCAGTGGAGAGCTGAACCTCGATGGGGCACTCCGGGTCGGGCTCGCGGCAGTTCACGGTGCCAAGGGAGAACCCGGCCCCCATGGCCCCCACCGTGGCCACCAGCTCAACCGCGCCGGCGGCAGCGATGGTGTGCCCCACAGCTCCCTTGATGGAGCACACGGGCAGGCCAGCGGGGAAGAGGCGAGCGATGGCCAGGGCCTCGGCCCGGTCGCCCACTGGGGTCCCCGTGCCGTGGGCGTTCACCTGGTGGACGTCTCCTGGAGAGAGCCCGGCGTCGCCCAGGGCACGGGTCATGCTGAGCCAAGCGCCGTGCCCCTGGGGATGGGGCGCGGTCACCGCGTGGGCATCTACGCTGGTGGCCCCACCCAGGAGCCTGGCGAGCGGCTGTCGTCCCGCCGCGCGGGCGGACTCGGGGTGCTCCAGCAGCACGAGGGCGGCGCCCTCACCCAGCAGGAAGCCGTCCCGGTGCCGGTCGAAGGGTCGGCAGGCCTCGCTGCAGAGCGTGTCGAGCAGCAGGAAGGAGAGGGCACCAAGGGGATGGACCATGGAGTCGTGGCCGCCAGCCACGGCGCAGCGCAGCTCCCCGCGCTGGATGGCGCGCATGGCGGCGACGATGGCCTGGGCACCGGCCGCGCAGGCAGAGAAGCTGGTCTGCACCGCGCCGGTGGCCCCCAGCCTCGCGGCCAGCCCACGGGCGGCCCTGGCGGGAAGGTGGCGCCGGGGGGCGACACCGCTGCCGTCGAGATCCTGGGAGAGGCTGGAGCGCTGGAAGCGACCCTGCTCCAGGTGAGGGTACAGGTCTTCGGCCAGCTCCCGGGGGGTCACGCTCGACAACCCGGTGCCCAGGAACACACCACAGGCCCCGGCACCCCCCGGCAGCTGGGGGAGCTGCTCGGCTGTGTCGAACAGCAGCTGGACCTTGCGGTCCCCAGGGAAGTCCGTCAGAGAGGGTAGAGCCGGGGCCCGAGCTGCTGCGTGGATGGGCAGCCCGCCGGGATCGAAGCCAGGGGAGCGCGCCGCTGAGCGGCCTGCACCCAGTCCCTCCACGAGGGCCGCGACACCGGAGCCGAAGCCGGTGACCGCGCCCATCCCCGTGATCCACACCTCGCCGCGGTCACGGCCTGACGTCACGTCAAGACTCCTCGCAGGTGGCGGCGTCGGCGACGAAGCAGCGGTAGCGCTTGTCTGGGATCGCGCGCTCGATGACCGCGGTGAGCCGGCTGCGGTCCTTCAGGATCGCGGTGACGGTGCAGGCGTCGTCCTGGCCGATGGGAACCAGCAAGGGGCTGGCGCCCTGGGCGCTGCCCCCGGTACAGCGCACCTGCACCTTGCGGAGCTCGCCCAGGTCCACCAGGAACTCGGACTGGCCTTCGGGCACCGCCGAGGCGCCGCCAGGGGCCTCCGCAGGCTCAGCGGGAGGCTCAGGCTGCGGGGCCGGCGGCAGCGCGACCCGCGGGGGCGGCTCGGCGGCCGGTTCCGGAGCGGAGAGCGCCGTGGGGGCGTCGCCAGCCGGCGCTGCAGGGGCGGTGAAGGACCAAGCGGGCGCCAGGGTGGAAGGGAGTATGGCCAGGAAGAGCACGCCCCCCAGAGCGGCTCCCCCCAGGCAGCAGAGCAGCAGGAAGACAGAGGCCAGCGCCGACCCCAGGGCCAGCCTGGCGGGCTGGGGGGGGGGCACTGGGCGAGGCGTGCGGACCCGATCGGGCGTCAGCCGCCGGGCCAGGGGGCTGGGTTCAGCAGGTGGCAGGGGCTGGGTCACGGCTGGAGGGAGGGGCTCGGCTGCCAGGCTCTGTGCCGTGGGCTCCTCCTCGACGGCCGGCTGGGGCGCCGGGCTGCTGCCGAAGAGCTGCTCCGGTGCGGCCTCCTGCAGGCCGTCTGTTCCCGCAGCGGTGCTGCGGGTGGCCTCCTCGGGCTGCGTGGGCGCCTCGTAGACGGCGGTGGGCGCGATGTCCACCGTGGGCTCGGGCACGGTGGGTCCTGGCTCGGGCTGGGGTGCTGGAACGACCTGCTCCGGCTCCGGAGCGTCCGGCTCGGGCTCGGGCTGGGGCTGCGACACGGTCAGCTGTGCGGCCGCCGCATGCACGGCCGGTCCCTGCACGCCGGGTGGAGGCGCGGGCTCGTCGAGGGGGATGTGCCCCGCGACGGTGACCGTGGCTTCCACCCGGACCGGCTCGTCCGGGTGCACCTGTGTGAGCACCTCGGGAGCCTGCGCCGCCGTTGCGGGCTCGGGGACCGGGTCGGGCTCAGGGGTCGGATCGGGCTCGGACACCGGTGCGGCCACTGGTCCCGGCGCCGGGGCAGCATCGGAGTCCCGGACAGGGGGCTGCGCTTCGTCCGCCACCTCAGGCAGATCTACGGTGGGCTCGCCCGTGACCGACACCTCCGGAAGCTCTACGGTGAGCTCGCCCGTGACAGCCACCGCCGCTGGCGGGGGAGCCGCGGGGGCGGGGGGGGGGGGGGCGGGGGGGGGGGGGGGGGGGGGGGGGGGGGGGGGG
>CAZEJJ010000219.1:0-10766 GCA_964512185.1 uncultured Enterobacterales bacterium
CTCCCCCTGCTCTCCCGCGAACACCATCTTCAACCTGGTCTCCCCCTGCACCGTGGCCACGATCCAGAACAGGGCGGCCTTGCCCTGGCGCGAAAACAGGCGCCCGGCGCTGGCGGTCACGCCCCGGGGATGCCCCAGCCAGATCTCAACCATGAAGCGCGGCGAAGGCGCCCCTTCCACCGGGCCGGCCTCCCTCAGGGAGAGGCTCCAGGCGCCATGGCGGGCGGCGGTCCCGGGGCTTAGCCGGAGCTGGGCCAGGCCAGGCCCGCTCAGGGCATATCCCGTCACCGCGCCCAACATGATGGCCGCGGCCAGGACCAGGGGCAGGAGCCAGGGCCTGGGTCTGTCGGGCTGGGAGACAGTGGCGGGCGCCGCCAGCTCCGGTTCAGTGTCAGCGATGGGGTGAACGTCGGTATCGCCACGAACCACCTCAACCCCGCTGGCGTCTCCCGGGGCCGTGTCGGGGGCAGGCGACTGCTGCTCGGGCCATCTCTCGCGCAGCTCGTCCAGGGAGGGGGACTCGTCCCCGGCGTCGCGGAACAGGCCCGGCGCTGAAACCTCCGGCGCGGTCCCGGACGGGTCCGTCGCTCCCTCCACCCTGCGCACCAGATCTGCCAGGTCGTCCCGGGAGTAGCCCGGGCTCAGCCGGTGGAGCAGCCGCTCCAACTCCCGCGCCAGGGCCTTGCCGTCCTCGGGCCGGCCTTCGGGATCCCGGCAGAGCACCCGCTCCAGGATCCGCCCCAGCTCCGGGGCATCCGGACCGCCCAGCTGGCGCAGGTTCGGCAGGGGCGCGCTGACCACCTGGCGCACCAGCTCATCGGGGCTGTTCCCCTGCCAGAGGGGCCGCGCCGCCAGCATCTCGAACAGCACCGCGCCCATGGACCAGATGTCCGACCGCGCGTCCACCTCCTGGCCGCTGGCCTGCTCGGGGGACATGTAGAAGAACTTGCCCATCACCACACCGGCGCGGGTCTGCACCAGGTTGCTGGCCGCCTTGGCGATGCCAAAGTCCGCCACCTTCACCTCCCCGGACAGGGAGATCAGGATGTTCTGGGGCGACATGTCCCGGTGCACCACCGGGGCCGGGTTGCCCCTGGCGTCCACCCGCCGGTGGGCCGCGCCCAGGCCGCGCAGGGCGCCCGCCGCCACGAAGAGCGTGGCCGACAGAGGCAAGGTGCGGCCCGCCTCGGCCAGCTTGTCCAGCAGCGAGCCCAGGTCCGGCCCCTGCACCAGCTCCATGGCCAGGTAGTACTGGCCGTCGACCTGACCGAAGTCGAACACCTGGACGATGTTGCTGTGCCCCAGGGTTGAGGCGATGCGCGCCTCGTCAGCGAACCGGCGCACGAACTCCGGATCGTCGCCCAGCCCCGCGCGCATGCACTTGATGGCCAGGGGCTTCTCGAAGCCGCTCTCCTCCTGCAGCAGGGCGTGGTGCACCCGGGCCATGCCCCCCTCGGCCAGCATGCCCGTGAGCAAGTAGCGGCCAAACGTCTCGCCATCGGGGTGGGTCTCTTGCTCCTGCTCCTGCTCTTGCTCCGTGTCTTCGGCAGCGGTCGCGGGCCTGGCAGCGCCCGGCGCAGGTGGGGTGTACTGGACCAGGGTGCGGCCGCGCCTGGGGTGAGTCCCGCCCGGCCTCCCACCCTTGACCATGTGCGGAGCCTTGGGATCCCGAGATTGCCGAAGATCCGGCGTCGGCTCATTGGGGAACGCCGCTTCCGGGGCCAGGGGCAGGTCCGGAAGATCCGGGATCTCAGGCAGCTCCAGGAGCACCTCCTGTACGGTGGGCTCCTCCTCCACCTCCAGGTCCGGGCCTTCGGACTCCAGGGCCAGTGCAGGCAGGCGCAGGTTGGGTGTGGCGTCGTCCGCGAAATCAGGAGCCGGAGTGGGCAGGCGCAGGTTGGGCGTGGCGTCGTCCGCGAACTCGCGTACCGCCGGGGGCGTGGCCCCGCTTCCGCCCTTCTTTTCCCCGGGTGGTTCCATGCGCAATTACTGAGAAAGCTTAGCGTAACACTTTACAAAAAGGCGAGACTACTTGAGGCAGCTCATCCTTGTGCTAAACCCTCAACACCCGCCAGACATTCGTTTTCCTGGCTGATTCAACCTGAGACTTCCCATAGGAGGCGGGGATGCCGCAAAAACAAGTAGCAACATATAGCGTCAGCTACACCCAGGTGCTCGATGAGCAGGGGCAGGTGGATCCCGCGCTGGAGCCGAACCTGAGCCCGGAGCAGCTGCTCTCCCTCTACCGCAACATGGCCCTGGCCCGGGAAGTGGACCAGCGCATGCTCAAGTTGCAACGCCAGGGACGCATCGGCACCTTCCCGCCCAACACCGGGCAGGAGGCCACCGTGTGCGGCGCGGCCCTGGCCATGGGCGAGCGCGACTGGATGGCCGGCTCCTACCGCGAGCTGGGCGCCCGCCTCATGAGGGGCGAGCCCATCGAGAACGTGCTGCTCTACTACGGCGGGTTCGAGGAGGGGAACACGCTCGCCGCGGACAGGCGGGTGCTGCCCACATACGTGGTGCTCGGCTCACAGCTGCCAAACGCGGTGGGCGTGGCCTACGCAATGCAGTACCAGGGCGAGGAGGGCACGGCGGTGCTGGCCTTCGTCGGTGACGGCGCAACCAGCCAGGGTGACTTCCACGAGGCGCTCAACTTCGCCGGCGTCTGGAACGCGCCGGTGGTGTTCATCGTGCAGAACAACCAATGGGCCATCAGCCACCCTCGGGCCAAGCAGACCCGCTCGCAGACCATCGCGCAGAAGGCGGTGGCGTACGGCTTCGAAGGGGTGCAGGTGGACGGCAACGACCCCCTGGCCGTATTCCAGGCGGTGGACGCGGCCCTGGACCGGGCCAAGGGCGGCGGCGGCCCGAGCCTCATCGAGGCGGTCACCTACCGGCTGATGATGCACACCACCGCGGACGACCCGAAGAAGTACCGCGACCCGGAGGAGGAGAAGGCGGCCTGGGAGCGCGAGCCGCTCATCCGCACGCGCCTGTACCTGAGCCAGAAGGGGATATGGGACGACAAGAAGGAGGCCGCCCAGCAGCAGGAGCTGCGCGAGGAGGTGGCCGCGGCGGTGAAGAACTACGAGGAGATCGCCGCCGGCGAGTTCAAGCCGGACACAGCCTTTGATCACCTGTACGGCACCGACGTGCCCGAGGTGGAGGCCCAGCGCGCGGCATTCCTGGCGCGCGGCGCCACGAGGGAGGGATAAGCCATGGCCAAGCTAAACATGGTCCAGGCCCTGAACCTGGCCTTGAAGCAGGAGATGGAGCGGGACGACAGCGTCCTGATCATGGGCGAGGACGTGGGCCAGGACGGCGGCGTCTTCCGGGTCACCGACGGGCTGCTCGACGTCTACGGCGACAAGCGGGTCATCGACACGCCCCTGGCCGAGTCGGCCATCATGGGCACCGCCATCGGCATGGCCATGGCCGGCCTGCGCCCGGTGGCGGAGATGCAGTTTTCAGGCTTCTCCTACATCGCCATCCCCCAGCTGGAGGCCAACGCTTCCCGCATGCGGGGCCGCACCTTCGGCACCTGGACCGTGCCAATGGTGCTGCGCATGCCGTACGGCGGGGCCGTGCGGGCCCTGGAGCACCACTCCGAGAGCCGGGAGGCGACCTTCGCCCATATTCCGGGCTGCAAGGTGGTCATCCCGTCGGGGCCGCGCAACGCCAGGGCCCTGCTCCTGGCCGCGATCCGCGACCCGGACCCCGTGGTCTTCATGGAGCCGAAGCACTCGTACCGGGCCTTCCGCGAGGAGGTGCCCGAGGAGGAGGAGGTCCTGCCCCTGGGTGTCGCCGAGGTGGCGCAGGAGGGGAGCGACCTCACGGTGATCACCTGGGGCGCCATGATGCGGCCCGCGCTCAAGGCGGTGCAGTCGGTGGCAGAGACCCGCGGGACCTCTGTTGAGCTCATCGACCTGCTCACCATCTCGCCGCTGGACACTGAGACAATCATCAAGTCGGTGAAGAAGACCGGCCGCTGCGTGGTGGTGCAGGAGGCGCCGCGCACCCTGGGACTCTCCTCGGAGATTGTGGCGCGCATCAACGACCACGCCCTGGAGTACCTGGAGGCGCCGGTGGGGCGCGTGACCCACTACGATGTGGTCATGCCATACTTCGCCCGGGAGATGCTCTACATGCCGGACGAAGCCCAGGTGGTGGACGCCATCAACCAGACCCTCGACTTCTAGAGGAGGCCAATCATGTTCGAGTTCATCCTGCCCGACCTGGGCGAGGGGATTCACGAGGGCGAGATCCTCAAGTGGTATGTGGAAGTGGGGGATTCCATCCAGGAGGATGACCCACTGGTGGAGGTGGAGACTGACAAGGCGGCGGTGACCATCCCGTCGCCGGTGAGCGGGACGGTGACCCGGCAGGGTGGGAAGGTGGGGGATATTGTGAATGTGGGCGAGGTGGTGGTGGTCATCGATACCGGCGACGGTGAAGCGGTCCACGCGCCCGCTCCCGCGCCCGCGCCCGCGCCTGAAAAACCTGCCCCGACCGCTGCCCCCGCCTCCCCCGGACGCCCTGTGCCTGCTGCGCCGGCCACCAGACGGCTGGCGCGGGAGCTTGGGGTTGATCTGCGGCTGGTGACGGCCTCAGGTCCTGGAGGCAGGGTCACGCCGGAGGATGTGCATGCATTCGCGGAGGGTGGAGCACCGGCTGTATCGCCCACGACCACGACCACGTCCACGCCCACGACGACGTCCACGTCCACGCCTGAGGCTGAGTACGCTGCTCACGCTGCCAGCTCGATTCCGTTTATGGATCTGGAGCCGCTGCCTGACTTCTCCACTTATGGCGAGGTGGAGGTCGAGCCCCTGCGTTCCATCCGGAGAAAGGTGGCGCACAAGATGACCACGGCCAAGCTGCTGGTGCCTCACGTGTGGCACATGGACGAGGCCGACGTCACCGACCTGGAGGCCTTCCGCCGCCAGGAGCGGGAGCGACGCGATGGTCAGCCAGGAGGCAAGCTCACCCTGCTCGCCTTTGTGATCAAGGCGGTCACCGCCGGCCTGCGCGCGGCCCCTGCTTTCAATGCCAGCCTGGATCCCTTCAAGGAAGAGATCATCTACAAGCGCTACTACAACATCGGCATCGCGGCGGATACGGGCCGCGGGCTCATCGTGCCGGTGATCCGCGAGACCGACCGCAAGAGCATCATCCAGATCGCATCGGACATCGTGGCGGTGGTTGACCGGGCGCGGAGCGGCTCGGTGGAGCCGGACGACCTGCGCGGCGGCACCTTCACCATCACCAACGTGGGTCCCCTGGGCGGCACCGCCCTGATCCCGGCCATCAACTACCCCGAGGTGGCGATCCTCGGCATGGGCAAGGTGCAGGAAAAGCCCGTGGTCAGAGACGGCGAGATCGTGGTGCGCAAAATGCTGCCGCTGACCCTGGCCTTCGACCACCGCGTGGCCGACGGCGCAGACGCCGCCCGCTTCGTCAGCGAGCTGGTGCGCCAGCTGTCAGACCCCAATTTGTTGCTATTGGAGACTTGATCATGGTCATGGGGAGCCTGAACCAAGAGACCGACGTCGTCGTCATCGGCGGGGGGCCGGGGGGGTACGTGGCCGCCCTGCGCGCCGCGGACCTGGGAAAAGAAGTCATCCTCGTCGAGGAGCGGGAGCGCCTGGGCGGGGTTTGCCTGCTGGAGGGGTGCATCCCGTCCAAGGCCCTGATCAACGCTGTGGAGCTGGCCGAGTCGGCCAAGGACGCCCACCGCATGGGCCTGGCATTCGGCGATCTGAAAGTGGACCTGGACGCTCTACGCGGCTGGACCGACAAGGTGGTGGACGGCCTGGTGGGCGGTATCGGGGGCCTGCTCAAGCGGCGCGGCGTGGAGGTGGTGCACGGCCGGGCGCGCTTCCGCAACAAGAGCACCCTACAGATCGAGGGCGCCGATGTGGCGGGCGTCTCCTTCCGCTCGGCCATCCTGGCCACCGGCTCGCGCATCAACAAGCTCCCCCCGGCCTACGACTTGCCGCTCTGGACCTCGGCCGAGGCGCTGACCCTGCCCGAGCTCCCCGAGCGCCTGTTGGTGGTGGGCGGCGGCTATATCGGCCTGGAGATGGGCCTGGTCTACGCCGGCCTGGGCAGCAGGGTGGATGTGGTGGAGTTCTTCCCGCGGCTGCTCATGGGCGCGGACCAGGACCTGGTGCAGGTGATGGTGCGCTCGGCGAAGAAGCGCTTCAACGAGCTGCGCACCGAGTCGAAGGTGGTGAAGGTGGAGAAGAGCGCCGGCGGCTACGCTGTGACCGCGGAGCATGACGGCAAGACCGTGCGGGACGAGTACGACCAGGTGCTGGTGGCCGTGGGCCGCACCCCCAACTCCGGCGACCTCGGGTTGGAGGAGCTGGGCATCACACCTGACGCCGCCGGCCATGTGCCCACCAACGAGCAGGGCCGCACCGCGGTGACCAACATCTACGCCATCGGCGACGTGGCGCCCGGGCCCATGCTGGCCCACAAGGCCAGCCGCGAGGGAAAGGTGGTGGCCGAGGTCATCGCCGGCGAGCCCAGCGCCTTTGACAACCGCGCCATCCCCGCCGTGGTCTTCACCGACCCGGAGATCGCCTGGACCGGCATCACCGAGGCAGAGGCGGAGGCAGAGGGCGTGGACGTGAAGGTGGGGCGCTTCCCTCTGGCCGCCCTGGGCCGTGCGCGCACCATGGGCCGCACCGACGGCCTGGTCAAGGTGATCAGCCAGCCGGACAGCGGCGCCGTGCTGGGCGTCGGCATGGTGGGCCCCCACGCCTCGGAGCTCATCGCCGAGGGGACCCTGGCCATCGAGATGGGCGCCACCCTGGAAGACCTGATGGTCACAATCCACCCCCACCCCACCATCAGCGAAGCGATCATGGAGGCGGCCGAAGTCGCCGCCGGCGCCGCGGTACATGTAAATCCGCCCAGGAAGTGAACCTGATACACTGCCGTTCGTGTTCCCCACCTACGATCTCGACGACGCCCAGATAGAAGCAACCCTCACCGACGGTGGGCCCCACGTCTCGGTCTACATTCCAGAACACCGCATGGTGGTGCTTGGCCGGGGCAGCAAGGTGGAGCTGGAGATAGACAAGGCTGCCTGCCAGGCCGCCAACATCCCGATCCTGCGCCGGCGGGGGGGCGGGTGCGCCGTGCTGCTCGACCCGGGCAACGTCATTGTCTCGCTCACCCTCGCCGTGGAGGGGATCGGCCGCAACCGTGAGCACTTCGACCGGATCAGCGCCTGGCTCATCAACGCCCTGTCAGACCTGGGCCTTGCCGGCATCACCCAGCGCGGGATCTCGGACCTCTGCCTCGGCGACCTCAAGGTTGGCGGCTCCTGCATTCAGCGGCAGCGGGGGTTGCTCTACTACAGCACCACTCTGCTGGTGACCCCTGATATGCCACTGATGTCCAGCTGCCTACGCCATCCGCCCAGGGAGCCGGATTATCGGGCGGGGCGGAGCCATTCCGAGTTCGTGGGGCGGCTGGAGTACGAAGGCGGCGCAGGTGAGTTGCGCAGGGAGTTATCAGCCTCGCTGGACCTGGCCACGCTCTAACACAACAAACACCCGTGCTTGTGCACGTACACCCCGTGGACGGCGCACTTGAGATCCTCCTCGGGGCGCAGATCTCTCAGGGTCGGGTCCGGGTCCACCACATGGTCGGACTTGAACAGGGAGATGATCTGGCGCATGAACTCCAGGGCCGGCAGCAGCCACTGCTGGTCCGGGTGATAGCTCAGCCGCTCCCAGCCCAGGCCGCGCAGCGCCGCGTTGCAGGTGCTCTTCAGGAACCGCCGGTCAGCCTTGAAGTCAGGGCCCCAGGGCAGCTCGCCAAGGTCGAACCCGCCCATGCCTGGACCGAGCACGCGCAGATCCCGGGAACAGAAGAAGAACGCTATCTCGCGCTGGGAGGGCGTGCTGGCCAGGGCCGAGGAGGCCAGGGCCAGCACCGAGCAGAGGATGTGCAGCTTCCTGTCCTCCAGGTTCAGCTCGGGCAACTCCTCCTGCTCCGGGTATCCAATGATGTTGGACAGGGCTGCGCCTCCTTGACCGCCGCGACGGCTGGCTGCTAAGGATCGCACGAAGTTCCCTCTAGCGAAAAGGACGATCAACCGTGGACCTCGGACTCAAAGGAAAGGGTGCCATTGTCACCGGCGGCAGCGTTGGCATCGGCGCCGCCATCGCCATCGGGCTGGCCAAAGAAGGGGCCAACGTGGCCATCACCGACGTGGGGCGCGCCGAGGAGGGCGCCGCCGTCGTCGCCCAGATCGAGGCCCTGGGTGGCAAGGCGATCTACGTGGAGTCCGACGCCTCCAGCTTCGACCAGGCCGAGCAGACCACTGCCCGCGCCGTTGAGGAGCTGGGCGGCGTGCACCTGCTGGTGTGCAACGCGGGCATCACCATGGACGGCCCGATCTGGAAGATGACCGAGGAGCAGTTCGACACAGTCATCGCGGTGAACCTGAAGGGCTACTTCAACCACAACCGCGCGGCCGCCCGGCTGTTCATGCAGCAGAAGTACGGCAAGATCGTCAACATCTCCTCCATCAACGGCCTGCGGGGAAAGTTCGCCCAGAGCAACTACGCCGCCTCCAAGGGGGGCATCGGCGGCCTGAGCAAGTCCCTGGCCAAGGAGCTGGGCCGCTTCAACGTCAACGTCAACGTGGTGGCGCCGGGCATGGTGCTCACCGAGATGATGCAGGCCGTGCCCATGGAGTTTCAGGCCGCCGCCCTGGCCGAGACCGTGGTGGGCCGCTTCGCCACCCCCGAGGACATCGCCAACACCGTTACCTTCCTCTGCTCCGATCTGTCGCGCCACATCACCGGCGAGGTGATCAAGGTGGACGGCGGGCAGTACATATAAGGAGATACCGATGACCCGAGTGGGAGTTGTTGGAGCTGGACACGGCCGCTTCGGCCGCCGCAGCGACGCCACGGTGCAGGAGCTGGCCTTCGAGGCCTTCCGCCTGGCCATGCGCGACGCGGGCATCCAGCGTGACCGCCTGGACGCCTCCGTGATCGCCGCTGTGCCGGAGTACCACACGCAGCGTTCGGTGGCCGGCGTGATCCAGGAGTACCTGAACCTCAACCCGCTGCCCACCTGGCTCACCGAGGTGGCTTGCTCGTCGGGCAGCGCGGCCATCCGCACGGCCTGGATGGCCATCCAGAGCGGGCTGCACAAGGTGGTGGCGGTCATCGGCGCCCAGAAGATGACCGAGCTGGCCACCGCTGACATCCTGGCCCTCATGGGCAGGGTGGGCGAGGTGCAGTGGGAGTCGGTGTTCGGCACCACCTTCCCCGGCTACTACGCCATGTTCGCCACGCGCCACATGCACGAGTTCGGCACCACGCGCGAGCAGCTGTTGCAGGTCGCGGTGAAGAACCACCACTACGGCGCCATGAATGACAAGGCGCTGTTCCAGAAGGAGATCACCCTGGAGAAGGCCATGGCCTCTGACCCGGTGGCCACCCCCTTCTGCGTCTACGACTGCTGCGCCAACGCCGACGGCGCGGCCGTGCTTATCCTGGCGGCCGAGGACGAGGCCAAGGCCATCGCCGGCGACAAGGTGGTGTGGCTGGATGGCGTGGGCTGCGCCACCGCCTCCATGTCCGTGCTCAAACGGCCGGACCTCACCGGCGTCCCGTCGGCGCAGGAGGCATCACGCCAGGCGTACAGTCAGGCCGGCGTCACCGCGGCCGATGTGAAGGTGGCCGAGGTGCACGACTGCTTCACCGTGGCCGAGCTCATGGCCTACGAGGACCTCGGCTTCTGCGACAAGGGCGCGGGCGGGGCCTTCATCTCGGACAAGCAGGCCTACATCGGCGGCTCCACGCCGGTAAACGTGGACGGCGGGCTCAAGTCCAAGGGCCACCCCATCGGCGCCACCGGCGTGTCCATGGCCTACGAGATGGTCACCCAGCTGCGCGGCAACGCCGGCAAGCGGCAGGTCCCCGACGCGGACGTGGGCTTGACCCACAACGTGGGCGGCATCGGCCAGTACTGCTTCGTTCACCTGTTCAGGAGGGACTGAGTCATGTTCAGCTGGTTCGGAAAGGTCTCATTCGTCCCCTACTCCAAGGTCCAGGAATTCACGGTCTACCTCAAGGACGGCCACCTCATGGGCTCCCGCTGCACCGAGTGCGGCTACCAGACCTTCCCCCCCAGGGCGGACTGCCCCGAGTGCATGGGGGAGGGCTTCGAGTTCGTGGAGTACACCGGCAAGGGCGTCATCTTCACCCACACCCGCATCGACGCGGCCCCCACCGGCTTCGACGACATGGTGCCGTACACCATCGTCGTGGTGGAGCTCGAGGGCGGCGGCCGCGCCCTGGGCTGGCTGGGCGACTCCATCCCGGAGAAGGAGATGGCCATCGGCATGGAGGTCCAGCTGGTGCCGCGCATCGCCGAGGACACCGAGGATATCCGCGTGCACTACACCGTGGAGGCCGCGGGAACCACCTGGCAGAAAGCGCCCGCGCCCCACCTGGGGTAGCTCCCCCCACCAGCCGAGGTAATATAGAGGCCCGTGCCCGCCCCCATTGAAGACACCCTCATCGGACAGCCCATTGGGATAAACACGCCTGCAAGGGCCAATGGCCCTCACAGGCGTGTTGCGAACCTCCGGTTCGCCTTGTTCTTTCGCCTGGCTACGCCAGGCTGTGGCCGGGGGCCGCGACCGCGCCCCCGGCGTCTATGAGAGGATAATCGTACATGCTCGCCCTGCCCCCATGGCCGGGAGGTGTCTCTGTCGGCCCCAGGTG
>CAZEJJ010000220.1:0-10563 GCA_964512185.1 uncultured Enterobacterales bacterium
ACCTGGCTGCGCCAGGCAGCACATCACCGAAGGACTCGGTGGCGAGGCCCAGACCTGGCTGCGCCAGGCAGCACATCACCGAAGGACTCGGTGGCGAGGCCCAGACCTGGCTGCGCCAGGCAGCACATCACCGAAGGACTCGGTGGCGAGGCCCAGACCTGGCTGCGCCAGGCAGCACATCACCGAAGGACTCGGTGGCGAGGCCCAGACCCGGCTGCGCCAGGCAGCCCAGCACCGAAGGACTCGGTGGCGAGGCCCAGACCCGGCTGCGCCAGGCAGCCCAGCACCGAAGAAGATGGTGGCGAGGCCCAGACCGCGGCCTGTCTGCTCGGTGAACACCCAGACCCGGCTGCGCCAGGCAGCCCAGCACCGAAGGACTCGGTGGGATCTACACCCCCTCGATCTCGGCGATGGCCTCCCTGAGGATCTCCGGATCCAGACCCTCCATCTCCTTGAGGGTGGCGTGCACCAGCACCGGGTCCAGCTCGTGCGCCTCGGCCTCCTCGAGATCGGGCAGCACATCGCGCTCCTGGGGAATGTCGATCACCTGGCGCCGCTTGCCGAACGAAGACAGCTTGTGACCGTAGCGCTCGCGCACCGTGGCGGCCGACGCCGAGATGCCCATGTAGAGCAGCCAGCCGCAGACCACCTCGTCGATCAAGGGGATCAGGTCCGGCACCGCCAGGTTGACGATGAAGAGCTGGACGAAGAAGAAGGTCACCAGGGCCTGGATGGGCAGCGGCATGCGGCCGAGCCAGCCCCTCAGGTCGATCTTGCTGAGAAAGCGACGCGCTGTTGAGTCGGGGGCGTTGCTTTCGGCGATCACGTTTTCCATGCGGCACCTCGGTTGCTGGTCCGCTCCACCTACGCGCGGCTGGTGCAGGCTATTTCACAGCCCGGCAGCGACCGGGTGAACAGGGGGCGCTCGGCCGCGGTAGGATGGGCGCTCCCACGTCCCGGAGGTCGTCGGTGGAAGCTGCCAAGGCTGTGGTCACCCTGCTGGGCTCCCTGTTCGATGCAAACGAGCTGCGCACCCTCACCTCCACCGACCTGTATCTCGGGGATCTCGGCGGCCAGCTGCCCGAGCCCGGGTGCAGCGACGCCCAGCTGCACCGCGCGGTGATCCGGGGCCTGGCCGACGCCGGAAAGCTCGGGCGCCCCTTCTTCGCCATGCTGCGCAACCTGCGGCGAGAGCAGCTGCCCGCCATCCAGCAGGCGGAGCGGCTCTGGTTCGGCCGCCGCGTGCTGCTGCTGTATGGAGGCGCAGAGGGCCCTGAGCCGCGGCTCAAGTCCGACGATCAGCTGGCGGGCCGGCTGGAGCGCGATCTCCGGCTGGCGGGGCATCGTCCCGTCCTGCTGCGGCCCTCCTCGGCCCCCAGCCCCCTGTTCCAGCACACGCTGGACAGCTGCGATGCGCTGCTGCTGATCCTCTCCAGCGCCTCCGCGCAGGCTCCGCGCACGCGGCGCGCGCTGGCCCACCTGGCGGCACGGCGCAGCGTCCAGGCCCTGCCGCTGGTCTTCAGCGCCACCGGCGACGACAGCCCACCCCCCTCCGATCTGGCGGCCCTACAGGCCGAAGAACAGCACCACCGCTGCCGCGACGAGGCCGCCTACGAGGCCACGGTGGCCGCCGTGCTCGGAGACCTGGAGCGGCTGGCCTCCAGCGCCGCGCTGGCGCCCGAGGCGGGGCTGGCTCGGCTGGCCTGGCCGCTGCCGCAGGCCACCGCCCGCACCCCAGCCCCTGCCAGCGACAGCCCGCCTGGGCCGGTGGACCGGGACGCCGCCTTCGGCACCAGGCTGCGCCTGCCCGGCGAGACCATCGCCCAGGAGATCCTGGTGGAGCCCTGCCAGCTGCTGACACAGGGCAACCGGCAGCTGGCCATCGTGGACCGCCGCGGGGCGCAGCAGGCGGTGCTCACCGGCGCCGCCAAGGCCGATCACTGGATCCGCGAGCTGGGCTCCCGCGACGGCCTGGCCCGGGCCCAGGCCTGGGACGCCCACCTCCAAGCCAGGCTCGCGGGTGCCAGCAGCGATCCCCCCCAGCTGCCGAGCCCCCGGCTGCGCTGGGGCGGAGCGGGCGCGCTCTCGCTGGTGCGCTGGCGAGGCAGCGACTGGGTGCCCCTGTTCTTCCGCGACATCCCACCGGTGGGCTGGAACCTGCCCCTGGGGGCGTCCGGACCGCAGGACGAGCTGGACGACCCCGCGGCGTGGGGGACACGGGAGCTCCTCGAGGAGCTGCTGGTGGTCTGCGGCACACCGCGCATGGCGGAGCCGCTGGGCATCCGACCGCTGCTGGTGGACCACGGGCAGGGCCCCCACGCGGCGCTGGACGCCGCCCTCGGCGCCTGCCTGCAGCACCTGGCGCTGCGGGAACGCTGCGATCGGCTCCCCATGACGAGCGGCCCGGCCGGCGAGCTGGCCGACCTCGCCTGGCTCAAGGGCGCCATCGCCTGCGATCGTG
Source organism: uncultured Enterobacterales bacterium (assembly GCA_964512185.1). GTDB lineage: Bacteria > Myxococcota_A > UBA796 > UBA796 > JAFGLY01 > CAZEJJ01. The sequence goes on from CAZEJJ010000220.1 coordinate 2,462, forward strand.
TGCCCACGCGCACCGACCTGCTGCTGCGCTCGGATCGCGGCTCCACCTGGCGCCGCAACCTGCTGGTGGCTCCCAGCCCGCTGGAGCTGGGCATCGACGTGGCGATGGTCCTGCGCTGGGAGCTGGGCCAAGACGACAGCCTGCTGGACGGGGAGCTCCTCGAGCACCCAGACGGCAGCGTGGAGCTGGTGCGCATGCCGGTGGCCCTGCTGTCGCTGGCGGCGGCGCGGCGCCTGTTCGGGCCCGAGGCGCCCGCCCTGTCCGCCACCGGCGACCTGCCGGCATCGCTGCAGGCGCCAGGCCTGGTGGCCGGCGACCTGCACGTGTTCTCCTGGGACCTGCGCCGCCGTCGCGAGCTGGCCCTGGGCACGCGCGTGACGGACCGCGATGTGTCGCCCAGCGAGCGGGCGCGCCACCGCGGCTGGCTCGACCGCTTCGGAGGCTTCTTCTTCGATGGATCGGGCTCACCCGCGCCCATGGATCCATGCCCCCTGTTCGTGCCGGCCACCGCCCGCCTGCTGCAGTCCTGGCTACGCCAGTAGCATCCCCCCGACCAGCGCCAGGCCCCCTCGGGACAGGCTCACAGCGACGCGGACACGGCCCAGCCGCTGACGGTGCCGCCCACCACCGTGCGCCGGGTGTAGGCCACGTGGCCCCGGATCCTGCCCAGCTTGGCCCCCACGCCCAGCTGCCAGCCGAACTCGTGGCCGAAGCCGAAGGCGTCGGTGCTGGACCAGTCCACCCGGCGATCGGGATCGAACAGCAGGGCGCTGGAGACACCCGCCAGGCCATAGAGCTCCGAAGGTCCCAGGTGCAGGTTGAGGGGAAAGTCGACCCCCGCCGAGCCGGGGATCAGCTCGAGGCTGCCCGCGCTGTAGTGGTCCCAGAACAGATCCGCGCCAGCCTCGGCGCCCCAGTACTTCTGCTGCGGCCCCATGAAGCTGCCCAGGCGCAGATCGAGGCCCGAAAAACCGGAGCTGCCCGCGGTGTAGGCGGCCAGGGCGCGGGTGCGACCGGCGAGGGGGTCCTTCCAGTAGGACAGCCCCGCCGTGGCCCCCAGGCGCACCCCCGTGTACACCCCGGAGCTGCTGGCCACGGAGCTGATCCCCGCCACCGGGCGCCAGTAGGGTGTGACCTGCCAGCCCAGCCCGCCGGGCTCGCCGGCCCAGGCCAGCCCGGGCGGGCACAGGACCGCGAGCGCGACACAGAGGGTTCGAGAGGCCTCGTTCATGGACCGCTCCCAGAAGAGGTTTCCAGGCTCAACCCTGGTCGTCGAGGAAGCGCTCCAGGGACTGGTTGACCTGCTCGAGGTTGGGGGTGATCAGCGAGACGATGAAGCGCTCCACCTGGGGGCCGAGCTTGCGGGCCAGCAGGCGGGGCACTCCGGGCACCTTGGCCATGTCGATCTGCAGCTCACCCGAGAGCACCACCTTGGTCTGACCGCCCACGACGGTGAAGGTGTTGCGGCCGCTGCAGCTGACCTTGTCGCGGAAGACGCGGGTCTTGAGCTCCCAGTCGCAGGTGAGGTCGGCCTCGCTCCAGGTGGCGTAGTCGTCCCACTGCAGGTTCTCGGGCTTGAGCACCAGGCGCAGGGCGCGGGGCACCTCGCGGTCGGCCTTCCACAGGTTGTGCAGCTTGACCACCCCGCCGTCGTCCTCCCTGGACTGCACGGCGATCTCCCGCACATCTGGAATATAGGCGGCGATCTCGGACAGCCGGTCGCGGTAGGCGCGGTAGACGGCCTCGAGGGGATGGTGGACGAGGGAGACGCTGTGGATTCTCATGGGCTCTGCCTCTAGGTTTCCCGGTGTCTATCTCGGCGGTCAGCAGGCCGCAGCCAGCTGTGCTCCCCATCAGAACCGCGTGGCAGACGAGCCTGTTACGTTCCGCCGCCCGCTGGCCGCCCTCGGAGCCGCCGTGACCATCCGCCCCGTCCTGCCCTCCGAGCGCTTCGCCCTGCTGTCCCTGCTCATGCAGGATCCCGTGCCCAACCTCTTCCTGCTCAGCCTGCTGGAGCAGGCCGGCCAGCCGGGTGAGCCCAGCCGCGGCATCTTCTACGGCTGCTGGGAGCGCGCCGCCGCAGGCCGCGGCGACGGTGAGCTCGCGGGCATCGCCTACCTCAGCCCCAGCGGCCTGGTGGTGCCGTGGTGCCCCTGGGTGGAGCACTCCACGGCGCTGGGGCGGCACCTGGCCTCCCTGCACCACCTGCACCTGCTCATCGGTCCGCGCGCCGCCAGCGACGCCCTGTGGGAGGGCTACGGCCAGCGGGGAGGCGTGCGCGCCCGCTACGAGCAGCGGCTGTACTGCTGCGAACAGGCCTCGCCCGGCCCCGTACCCGCTGGCCTGCGCCTGGCCCGCGAAGCGGACGCCCCCCAGGTGGCCCACTTCGCCTCCCGCATGATGCTCGAGGATCTGGGCTTCGATCCAGCCCAGCTCAACCCGCGCAGCCACGCCAGCGCCATCCTGCGCCGCATCCGCGAGGGGCGCACCTGGGTGGTGGAGCAGGGTGGCCAGCTGATCTTCAAGATCGACCTGGGCTGCTCCACCTCCGAAGGCGCCATGCTGGGCGGCACCTACGTGGTGCCCCGGCAGCGGGGCCGCGGCATCGGGCAGGGTGCTGTGCGCGGCGTCCTGCGCGATCTGCTCCTGGCCTCCCCCAGGGTCACCCTGCACCTCAACGAAGCCAACGCCCCGGCCGTGCGCTGCTACGAGCGCGCCGGCTTCCGGCGCGACGCCGCCTTCAGGCTGCTGCTCCTCGAGCGCCAGCAGCCCGGAATGAGTTGACAACCCCGCCCCGGGGGATCACAGGGATCTGCAACCTGCCGCGCAGAACGAGCGGACAGCACCCGGAGTGACACCGTGATCCACCGCCACCCCGACTTCGCGTCGTCCATCGAGGCGCTGGTGGGCGAGCTGGAGCAGGGCACCGACGCCGAGATCGTGGTGGTCGCAGCCACGCGCTCCGGCAGCTACCGCGACGTGGCGCTGCTCGCAGGCGCGGCGGTGGCGGTGCTGGCCCTGCTGTTCCTGCTCTACAGCCCGCTGGACTTCCACCCCCTCAGCGTGCCGATCTACCTGCTGGGCCTGGCTGGGCTCGCCAGCTGGCTGGTGCAGCGCTCCCCCGCCGCGCTGCGCCTGCTCACCCGCGCCCGGCGACGCAGGCGGCAGGCGGAGCAGGCGGCGCGCGCCTGCTTCGTAGAAGAAGCGGTGCACGGCACCAGGCGGCGCGTGGGCCTGCTGGTCTACCTGAGCGAGCTGGAGCAGCAGGTGGTCCTCCTGCGCGATCTGGGGCTGGACGGCGCCATCCCCGCTGCGGCCTGGAACAGCCTGCAGCTGCAGCCCGGCAGCCTGGCGGAGCTCGAAGCGCTGCTGCGGTCGGTGGGCACGATCCTGGCCGACAAGCTGCCGTCCACCGGCGACAAGAACGAGATCCCCAACGCCCCCAGGGTGCGCTCGTGAGCGGCCTCATCCAGCTGCTGGGCCCGCGCACCCGGCGCGCCCTGCCCTGGCTGGCGCTGCTCGCGCTGCTGCTGGCGCTGGGCCTGCTGGCGCTGGATCCCGCCGAGGCCTGGGCCCGCGTGGGCGGCGGGCAGTCCTACGGCGGCTCCAGCCGCAGCAGCGGGGGCTCCTCCTCCTCCAGCGGCGGCGGCAGCGGCGACCTGGTCTTCTTCCTGATCTGGCTGTGCATCGAGCACCCGCTCATCGGCATCCCCGTCACCCTCGTGGTCATCGCCGTGGTGGTCGTCAAGATCATCATCAAGAAGAGCCGGGGCCCGCGCTACGACCAGCCGCCTCCGCCCCACAGCCGACCCGCCCGGCCCGGGCCCCGGCGTCGCGCGCCAGGCCTCGATCCGCGCCACATCGTGGTGGCGGATCCCAACTTCAGCGTGCCCGCCTTCCTGGACTTCGCCCAGGTGGTCTACGCCCGCTGCCAGCAGGAACGCCCGCGCGAGCTGGCGTCCGTGGCCGCCTACCTGGGCCCCCAGGCCGCCACGGCGCTGCAGCAGCGCAGCCAGGCGGTGGCCGAGGTGCGCGACGTGATCTTCGGCGCCACCCGCATCGTGCGCGGGGGCGTGACCGGCGCCCACATCGAGCTGCTGGTGCACTTCGAGACCAACCTCACCGAGGTGCGGGTGGCCGGCAACCAGCAGCTGCTGCTCACGGAGCGCTGGACCTTCCGCAAGCAGGCCGGCGCGCTCTCTCCCCCGCCCGAGCGCCTGGCCGCGCTGGCCTGCCCCAGCTGCGGCACCCCCGTGGAGACCCGCCCAGACGGCTCCTGCGTACACTGCGACACCCCCATCGGCGCGGGCCGCGCCCTGTGGCAGGTGGCCGATGTCCGCGTCGTCTCCCAGGAGCCCGTGAGCCCGCCGCGGCTCAGCCTGGGCGCTGGCCAGGAGGCCGGCAGCGAGCTGCCCACCATCTTCGATCCCCTGCTGGGCGCACAGCTGCGGGCCCTGCAGACACGGGATCCGGCCTTCCAGCTCGAGGCCTTCAAGGCCCAGGTGCGCCAGACCTTCCTCCTGCTGCAGCAGGCCTGGTCCGACAGCAGCTGGGAGCAGGCCCGTCCCTACGAGACGGATCACCTGTTCCAGTCCCACCGCTACTGGATCGAGCGCTACCGCCGCTTCGGGCTGCAGAACAAGCTGGAGCAGGTGCAGCTGCGCGACATCGTCCCCGTGAAGATCAGCACCGACGCCTTCTACGAGGCCATCACCCTGCGCCTGGCGGCCAGCATGGTGGACTACACCGTCGACAAGCAGGGCCAGGTGGTGGGCGGGCATCGCAGCCGCACGCGCCGCTTCACCGAGTACTGGACCTTCATCCGCACCGCGGGCCAGCACGCGCCGCGCAAGGGTGACCTGCTGCACTGCCCCGCCTGCGGCGCGCCGCTGGACAAGGTCAGCCAGTCGGGGGTCTGCGGCTACTGCGACGCCAAGATCGCCTCTGGTCAGCACGCCTGGGTGCTGTCCGCCATCGAGCAGGACGAAGCCTACGAGGGATAGCACCATGGCCCGCAAGACCTACGGCAAGCGCCGGGATCCGCTCAGCGCCGCGCTGACTGAAGCGCTGGCCTGCTCGGGATCCGGACGACAGCCAGACGACCAGCGGCGCACGCCCACCAGCGCGGGCTACCAGCGCTGGACCCACGGCTTCCACACCTGGCCCGCCGGGCTGCACCCCGACACCGCCGCCCAGGCCCTGCAGCTGCTGCCCGCCGGGGCCATCTGCGATCCCTTCTGCGGCGGCGGCACCGCGCTGGTAGAGGCCATGGCCGCGGGTCGGCCCTGCCTGGGCCGCGACCTGTCGCCCATCGCCACGCGGGTCAGCCGGCTGCGCACCGCCCTGGTGCCGGACGAGACCCTCACCGCCTTCCGCTCGGCCGCGCGCAAGGCCGCCGCAGAGGCCCGCGCCGCCAGGCAGCTGCCCGAGCCCCAGCGCCTGCAGGCCCTCGAGCCCTGGTACCAGCAGCACGTGCTGTGGGAGCTGGAGTCGCTGCGCCGCAGCACCATGAAGTCCCCCCAGGCCATCCGCTTCCTGTTGGAGGGCTGCTTGAGCGCCATCGCCGTCAAGGCCAGCCTGCGCCAGAGCGACACCCGGGCGCGCAAGGTCACCCGCCACCGGCCGCCGGGCACCACCGCGGTGCTCTTCCACAAGAAAGCCCGCGAGCTGGCGCGACGCCTGCTGGCCCTGCGCCAGGCCGTGCCTGAGGGCACACCCCCCGCCGACATCCGCCAGGCCGACGCGCGCCGCCTGGCCCTGCCCTCCCCCGTGGCGGGCATGCTCACCTCGCCCCCCTACCCCGGGGTCTACGACTACCTGCCCATGCAGCTGCTGCGCCACGCCTGGCTGGGCCTGCGCCCGCAGGCCGAGGCCGCCCGGGAGATGGGCTCCCGCAGGGCCTTCAAGGGCGATCGCAGCGAGGCCCGCCAGCACTGGCTGCGCGACACCCAGGGCTGGCTGCAGGCCTGCGCGCGGGCGCTGCAGCCCGAGGGCCGCATCGCCGTGGTCATCGGCGACGGCCAGGCCGGCTCCAAGGTCATCGGCAGCGCCGATCCCACCGTCGACGCCGCCAAAGCCGCCGGCCTGCGGCTGCTCGCCCGCGCCAGCCGGAGCCTGCCGGCCACCCGCCCGGCGCGCCAGGAGCACGCCCTGCTGTTCGAGCTGCCGGCCGCCAGCTACTCCGACGAGCCCAGCAGAGGATCGTAGAGATCATCGAAGGGCACGGTGTTGCCGAAGGCGGCGCCCGCCAGCGCGGACATCTCCCAGGCCACGTCGCCGTCGGGCGTCACCTCGCGCACCAGCCCCGAGGAGCCGAAGTTGACCATGCGGTTGCCGTTGGACAGCTCGCGGGCGGTGCCCTGCACCAGCACGTACAGGCCCTCGCCGTCGCCGTGGCTCCAGATCTCGGTGAGCAGCTCCTGATCGTCGTCGATCTCGTACTCCACCGCCGTGGTCTCGTCCTCCTCGTCGGTGGTGATCATCAGGATGGTGCCGCCTTCCGTGAAATTGGGGTCGTGCTGGTAGTTGAACTCGCGGGTACCCTCGGCGAAGCCGTAGCCGCCCTCGCCGCCGAACTGCCGCCCCACCTCGACGCTGCCGTCGTCCTGGAACTCCAGCTCCACGATGGTCCGCAGGTTGCGGAAGGACATCAGCAGGCTGTCGCGTTCGGCGCTGTAGTGCAGCGCGTTGGCGTGGGTCCAGTCGCCGCCCTGGGGGTAGAAGGCGGAGTCCCAGCCGTCATGCCAGGCGGGCTCGTACAGGTCCCAGCCGCTCCACAGCGTGTACTGCTCGCCCTCGGGGGTGAGCACCTCGACGGAGTCGCCCACCACGCTCACCTCGCCCAGGCCGTCCACCTCGGCGTCGCGCACGTCGATGGCCAGGTAGGCCAGGGAGCCGTCCGGCAGCTGTGTGAACGCGTGGTGACCCAGCGGGGTGTGGACGTCCTCGTCGGTGGAGCAGTCGAAGGAGATCCGCGTGACCGTGCTGTCGTCCTCGCCATGATCGGTGAGGAAGCTGTTGAACAGCACGTCGCCGGTGCTCTGCTCGAAGGCCAGCTCGATGGGGTTCTTCTCGGGGCTCACGCGCCGATACCACACCCAGTTGCCCTCGCGATCCACGGCGTAGACCGCGGGGATCGTGCCGAAAGCCGTGCCCAGGACCCAGGGCTCGGGGGAGGCCAGCTCGGGATCGTAGACCGTGACCTGGAAGTCGGGCAGATCCGCGGGCAGCCCCGCCGTGGCGGTCACGCCGCTGGCTTCCCGCTGCTTGCCGCCGACCTCGGTGATCGCGCGGTAGTGCACCTCGGTCAGGGGCGGCGTGCCCAGCAGGGTGAAGCTGTGCTCCGTGCCCTCCTCGGTGCTGATGGGCGTGCTCAGGCCCAGCGACTCGTCGAAGCCGTACTCCACCCAGCTCACGCCGGGCTTGTTGGTGGTCCAGCTCAGCCGCGGGGTGGTGCCCACACAGGCTTCCGTCGAGATGGTGACCTCGAAGTCGTCGCCGCAGCCCGCGAGGGCCGCGAGGGCCGCGAGGGCGAGGACGGTGAACAGGCGGTGCATTGCGTCTCCAGGGGTCCAGCGCAGTGGCCTGGGGAGTTAGCTGGAAATCCCCGGCCTGCAAGGCGAGCCCCAGGCTAGCCCGACAGCGCCCCACCCGCACCCGTTTCCAACCAGAGCGCACCATGAACGACCAGGACACCACCATCGCCCAGCTGCGCGGCCAGCTGCGCGGCTTCAACCAGGCCCGCGACTGGGCGCAGTACCACTGCCCTCGCAACCTGGCCATGGCGCTGTCCGCCGAAGCCGGCGAGCTGCTGGAGCTGTACCTCTGGAGCCGCGATGACGGCCCCCAGCCGGCCCTGGCCAGCCGCAGCCCGCGGGTCCCCGAGGAGATCGCCGACGTAGCCATCTGCCTCTTGAACCTCTGCGAGGCCGCCGGGGTGGATCTCGCCGCCGCCGTCGAGCGCAAGCTGGCCATCAACGAGCGCAAGTACCCCGCCGACAAGGTGCGGGGCCGCATGGAGAAGTACGACGAGTACGGGGCCCGCTAATGCACGCGCTCGGAAGTTCCTAGCCACCCCCACAAGCCGCCCTCGCGTGCACTAT
>CAZEJJ010000221.1:0-10547 GCA_964512185.1 uncultured Enterobacterales bacterium
TGCACGCGAGGGCGGCTTGTGGGGGCGGCTATGAACTTCCGAGCGCGTGCACTAGTCTTGGTCCTCGACCGCGAACACCTGGCGGCCGCGGTAGCTGCCACAGGCTGCGCAGGCGTGGTGCCGCAGCTTGAGCTCGCCACACTCGGGGCAGAGCTCCACGTGCGTGGGGGCCTTGAGGGCGTCGTGGGCGCGCCGCATGTTGCGACGGCTCGACGAGGTGCGCTTCTTGGGGACGGCCATGGGAGGCTCCGTTGAAGCCGGCGCGGAGCCGGCGAGCAAGGTGGGAACGACGCGCTCCCGACAGCTCTGGCCCCCGCGGGGGCGCACAGCCGGCGGCTTGTAATAGAGGCGCCGCCGTTTGACAACCGGTGCGCGCGCCCGGAAGTCTCCAAGCACCCTCGAAAACGTCCTCGCGCGCGCGCTATGTGGCCGCGAAGCGGTCGCCTGGGGGAGCGCCAGCGACGCGCGGGGGGCGAGGACTACCGGGGCTTGAAGTCCTTGAGGGCCGCCAGCCGAGGATCCACCTCAGAGGGGGCGTCGCCCAGGCCGGCGATGGTGCACTCGCCGGGCTCGGCGCGGGCGACCCCCGCGTCGCCACAGCGCAGGCGGCTGGGGCTCTCCAGCAGGAAGAACTCCGCCACCACCGCGGCAAGGTCGAGCTCTTCGCCGTCGATGAAGCCCACGTCGAGCTCGTCCGGCAGCAGGCAGACGCTCTCATCGCCCTCGGGCCGGCTGGGATCGAAGAACAGATCCACCGCGCCGCCCAGGCTGTTCCTGACCGCGGCCAGGCAGCGGTCGCAGCTGCGCAGCAGCACGGCCCGCGCCTGGCCCCGCACCAGGATGCCCGGCCCCACCACGCCCAGCTCCAGCACACCCTGCAGCGCGGCCACCTGGCCCTCGAAGGCCTGTTCCAGGGAGGCCACCGCCCAGCCGGTGTCCAGGCTCAGGGGCACGGCCAGGCTGTCCTGTCCGAGCTGCTCGATGTGGATGCGCATGGGAGACCTCTCGGGCGCCGCAGGTGGGACGACCACCGCCCTACGGGATAGCGGAGGCGCGGCCCGGTGGGCGGCGTCACCGTCAGCTGGATAACCCATGAAAACGGGGCAGGTCCCAGCCGCCGCGAGGCCCCGTGGAGTTGCCATGGTCCGCTCTGCTCGCCTCACAGCCCTGACCCTGCTCGGGGTCCTGGCGTGCGGCGATCCCATCGCCGACGAGATCGCCGCCTACCACACCGCCATGGATCCCCTCATGACCCAGAACACCCAGCTGGCCGCCCAGTTCTTGGTGCTGGCCAAGGCGGTGCACAAGGATCGCGAGGAGATGGACGCGGTGGTGCGGCAGCTGGAAGCCGAGGTCTACCCCGCCGCTGAAGCCTTGCAGGCCGGCATCGCCAGCGTCGAGCCGGGCATCGAGGAGCTGGCGGACGTGCACCAGCAGGCCATCACCGCCTGGTCCCTGCAGACCACCGCCTACGGCGAGATGATCGCGGCCTACAAGAGCAACGACGTCGACAGCTTCTCCGCCGGGCAGAAGAAGCTCGGCCAGGCCAAGGTCACCATCGAGAGCTACGTCAAGCAGGCCAACCGCATGCTGGAGCCCTACGGCTACCACCTCGACGAGTTCCCGCCCATCCGGTAGAGCCGCCGTCCCAGTCCTCCACCGCGGCCGCCTGTGCATCCACCGGCGCCCGGCTTCGTGAGCAGATCCATGAACACCTCCCCTCCCCTCCGCCTCCGCTTCGCCCCCAGCCCCACCGGCCACCTGCACATCGGCGGCGCCCGCACCGCCCTGTTCAACTGGCTGCTGGCGCGCCGCCTGGGCGGAGCCTTCATCCTGCGCCTGGAAGACACGGACGCCGAGCGCTCCACCCGCGAGAACGAAGCAGAGATCCTCCGCGACCTGGCGCTCATGGGCCTGCAGTGGGACGAAGGCCCGGACGTGGGCGGCCCCCGGGGCCCCTACCGCCAGACCGAGCGCGGCGAGCTCTACGAGCAGGCCCTGCAGCGCCTGCTGGCGAGCGGACACGCCTACCGCTGCGCCTGCTCGGCCGAGCGCCTGGAGCAGCTCCGCCAGCAGGCCCAGGCCGAGAAGCGCGACCCCAAGTACGACGGCCGCTGCAGAGATCTCGAGCTGGGCCCCGGCTGCGGCCCCCACGTGCTGCGCTTCCGCATGCCGAGCGAGGGCGAGGTGCTCATCGACGACCTGGTCAAAGGCCGCGTCGCCATCCGCAACCAGCAGCTGGACGACTTCGTGCTCCGGCGCAGCAACGGCGATCCCACCTACAACTTCGTGGTGGTGGTGGACGACCATCTCATGGGCATCAGCCATGTCATCCGCGGCGACGACCACCTCTCCAACACCCCCAAGCAGCTGCACATCTACCGGGCGCTGGGCGCCGAGCCCCCACGCTTCGGGCACGTGCCCTTGATCCTGGGCCCTGACGGCAAGCGCCTGAGCAAGCGCCACGGCGCCACCAGCGTCGGTGCCTACCTGAAAGCCGGCTACCTGGCCGAGGGCCTGGTGAACTACCTGGTGCGCCTGGGCTGGGCCCACGGCGACGAGGAGCTGTTCTCAGTGGACGACCTGCTGCGGATCTTCTCGCTGGAAGGCATCGGCCTGGCGGCGGGCCGCTGGGACGCCGACAAGCTGGACTGGGTCAACCAGCAGTGGATGGGGCGCGTGAGCCCAGAGCAGCTCGCCCAGCGGGTGGAGCCCCTGCTGCGCGCGCGCGGGCTCGATCCCGATCCACAGCGCCTCCCGGCGGCCATGGCCACCATCCAGCAGCGCGCGGCCAACCTGCTGGAGGCCGCCGAGCAGGCCGCGTTCTACTTCGTGGCCGACGAAGACCTCGAGTACGATCCCAAGGCCGTCAAGAAGCACCTCAAGGCCTCCCGCGCCGGGCTTCTGGCCGACGCCGTCACCCTGCTCGAGTCCATCGAGCCCTGGACCACCGAGCAGCTCGAGGCCCGGATCAGCGCATGGATCGAGCAGCGCGGGCTCAAGCTGGGCGCCCTGGCCCAGCCGCTGCGGGTCTCCGTCTGTGGCACCGGCCGCGGGCCGGGCATCTTCGAGACCCTGGCCGCCCTCGGCCGCGACCACAGCGTGGCCCGAGCCCGCGTCGGCGCCAGCAAGGCGGCCGCCCGCGCGGCGGCCATGTCTTGACACCCACCGGACCCGGGAATAAACGACGGGCCGTTCGTTGAGGCGTGGTCGAATTGGCAAGACGTCAGGTTCTGGCCCTGAAGGTTCCAGGTTCGAGTCCTGGCGCCTCAACCATCTTCCTCAGCACTAGAAGTCTTCCTGCTCCCATCGTCTAGTGGCCTAGGACGCCGGCCTCTCACGCCGGAAACACGGGTTCGAACCCCGTTGGGAGTGCCATCAAGCCCCGCAGCGCACCGTCGCTGCGGGGTTTTCTGCGCGCAGGGGGGGCGCTTCGTGACGCGGATCGCAGCGCCGCACCGCGCCCGTTGACTGGCACCCGGGTGAAAGATATGCTCGGCGGCCTTCGAGGAACCAACCACCCTTTTCCAACGGAAGCAGCCCTTCCTGGAGGCCCCATGTACAAGATCACCGACGAATGCATCGTCTGCGGCTCCTGCGAGGCCGAGTGCCCGGTCGAGGCCATCAGCGAGCGCGACGATGGTGAGATCTACGTGATCGACGAAGATGTCTGCAGCGACTGCGGCACCTGCGTCGACGTCTGCCCCACCGAGGCGATCATCCAGGTCTGATCCCCCGACCGGCAGCACAGCCCGCTCCTGCCCGGGGCGGGTTCTTGCGCGCGTGGATTCCGCCAGCGTTCAGCGGCGGGCGCCCTTGTTCCAGTCCCGCACCAGCACCACCAGGCGCAGCAGGGCCAGGCCGCCGAAGGCCGCCGCCAGCCAGGGGGACTTCAGCGCCGCGGTGAGCGCGAAGATGACCATGATGAGCACGGTCATGCTGCCCAGGAGGTTGCGGGGCACGCGACCCATCTGCGGACCCTCCGACGCGCCCGCTCAGTACTTCCAGATGGCCTGGGCCACCAGGCTGTGCTCCAGCGGCTCCTGGTCGTTCTGGGGCGCGTAGTTCTCGTAGACCAGGCCGGTGAGCAGGTGCTGCCTCTCGGCCACGTCCCAGTGCAGGAAGCCTGCGGCGTTGATCACCCACCAGGCGTCCGGGTAGGGCTTGTCGACCCCCAGCTCCAGTAGCGGATCGTAGAACATGAAGCGCCCCGCCAGCGCCAGGTGGTCCAGGCGCTCGGCCGACAGGGGGATGTCGCCGGCCAGCGCTCCCTGGAAGGCGGCGAACTCCCCGCTGGCGTCCGCCTCGCTGGCGCTGCCGTACAACCCCTCCACCAGGGCGCGGAGGCCGCCGAGCTTGAGGCTCGCTGCCAGATCCACCTGGCTGATGCTGTCGGTGCTGTCGTCGCCCCGCATGCCGTGGTGGCCCGAGGCCTGCACGCCCAGCCCCACTGGCAGGTCGAGGCTCGCGCGACCGCTGAAGTCCTTGCCGGCGTTGTCATCCATGATCTTGTCGCCGGTGCCGTTCATGACCTGCAGATCAGCCGACCAGAGATCGGCGGGCGCCAGGCGGTAGGCGATGCCCAGGTCGCGGGTGGGGACGTGCCCGGCGCGCTCGGCCATGGTCTTGTAGGCGTCGTGGCCACCCATGAAGAAGGCGTCGAGGCCGTCGAACCAGTCGCGGGTGCTGAAGATGGGCTTCTGCATGCCCACCCGCACACGCTGCCCGCCGCGATCCATGCCGAAGTCCAGGTAGGCGTCCTTCAGCACGGCAGACCAGCCGTCGGGGTAGTCACGCACCGACAGCTCCGAGTCCTCGCTGCCCTCCGCCTCGCTGCCCTCGAGGGCGGCCAGCCGGGAGTAGATGTTGTCCAGCTCCAGGTCGTAGTCGGTGCTGCCCTCGTCCTGGGGGAAGTCCAGCTGCAGCTTGGCCTTGATGTTCTCGTGCAGGCGGGTCGCGACCTTGAGGCGGACGCGGCGGGCGTAGAAGGTGGGATGGAACGAGCCCTCGGCGTCGGGCCCCAGGTTCTGCAGGTCGTCGGCGCCCAGGTTGAACCACACCTCGCCGCCCAGCTTGACGGCCTTGTGGCGGGCCTTGTGACCGCCGTGGCCAGAGCAGGGCTCGTCGCCGTGGCCCGCCGCGCTGGCGCCAGCGACCGCGTCGGCGGTGGCGGGCGCGGTGGGGGTGGGCTCGCTGGCGGGCTCGGCCGGGGGGGCCGGCTCGGCGGGGGCCGGTGGCTCCGGCTCGGCGGGGGCCGGCTCGCTGGCGGGCTCGGCGGGGGCCGGTGGCTCCGGCTCGGCGGGGGCCGGCTCGGCGGGAGCCGGCTCGGCCGGGGCCGACACGGCGGGCTCGTCGGGGGGACCACCGAAGAGCGCAGCCACGATCTCGGGCACCTGGTCGGCGGGTGTCCAGCCGGCCATGCCGCTGCGCCACACGAGGTGGCGGCCGGGCGCCACGGAGGCCGCCGCCACCTGGCTGGCCGTGAGCTCCTGGGTGCTGCCGTCGGGCCCCGCGTACTGGAAGAGGACCTGTTCTACCGGCAGCGGCGGGGGCGCCACGGGCATGGCGTCCACCACTACAGGCACCTCGTCCCATGACCGCCACCCGGGCCAGCCGGCGGCCCACACCAGGTGCTTGGTGTCACGATCCGCGGCCACGAAGGCCGCGATCTCCTGCGCCGTGAACTCGCCCTGGCCACCGCTGCCGGCGTAGTGGAGGCGCGGCTGCTCGCCGGGGAGAGGAGGAGGCGTGACCCCGGGGGCCGGCGGCAGGGCCGGCGGCGCCTGGGACCAGGCGGCCGGGCTGGAGAGGGACAGGGCGAAGAGGACGACCGAAGAGCTGCACAGCATGTTTGATTCCCCGATGATAGGCGCCGTGGGTAACGCGCAGGCACCGTCGGGGACAAGCGCCCCCCAGCACCCAGGCGCCAGGTAGCCAGCTCCCCATGCAGCCCCACACCTTCCAGCTCGACCGCTTCCAGCGCGAGGCCATCGCCCATCTGGACCAAGGCCTCTCGGTGCTGGTCTGCGCGCCCACGGGCACGGGCAAGACCGTGGTGGCCGACCACGTGGTGGCCCACGCGCTGCGGGCGGGCCGCATGGTGATCTACACCGCCCCGGTCAAGGCGCTCTCCAACCAGAAGTTCCGCGACTACCGCAGCCTGCACGGGCACGAAGCCATCGGCCTCGTCACCGGCGACCTGGTCATCAACCGCGACGCCCCCTGCCTGGTGATGACCACCGAGATCCTCCGCAACATGCTGCTCACGGACGATCTGCCCCAGGGCCTGGAGCACGTGATCCTGGACGAGATCCACTTCCTCGACGACCGGGAGCGGGGCACCACCTGGGAAGAGGTGCTCATCTACCTGCCCGACCACATCCAGGTGCTGGGTCTGTCGGCCACCCTCTCCAACCTGGGTGACTTCGCGGCCTGGCTGGGCAGCGTGCGGGGACGGCCGGTGGCGGTGGTGCGCGAAGAGCAGCGCGCGGTGCCCCTGGAGCTGCACCTGTTCGAGCGCGCCGGGGGCCTGCAGCAGCCCGGCCCCTATGACGAGGAGCACGCCCGCTGGAAGAAACGCCGCAAGGCCGAGCGCGCCGATCACAGGCCGCGCCACCGGGGCCGGCGGCGCGGCCCCCCCGAGCGCCGTCCGCGGGCGGACACCACCCGCCACATGGACCTGTTCAGGGCCCTGCGCGGCGACTACACGCCCTACCTGTACTTCGTCTTCAACCGCCGCTTCACCGAGCGCTTCGCCAACACGCTGGCGGCGCGGCGCCCGCGCCTGCTCTCCCACGAGGACTGGCGGGCCTGCCGGCGCGAGCTGGACGACTTCGAGCAGGCCCACGGCAGCGAGGTGCTCCTGCCCGGCCTGCGCCACATGTACGAGCAGGGCGTGGGCTTCCACCACGCCGGGCTGCACGTGCAGCTCAAGGCCCTGGTGGAGCGGCTCTACGAGCGCAAGCTGATCCGGGTGCTGTACTGCACCTCCACCTTCGCGCTGGGCGTCAACATGCCCGCCCGCACCGCTGTCTTCGACGGCCTGGTCAAGTACGACGGCCGCGCGGTGGTCCCGCTGACTGTGCGCGAGTTCATGCAGATGGCCGGGCGCGCCGGCCGCCGCGGCATGGACCCGGTGGGGCACGTGGTGGTGCGCATGGATCACCACGACTACGGCGCCGTGAAGGGCCAGCTGGCGGGCTACCGCCGCGGCACCCCCGAGAAGGTGAGCAGCAGCTTCAACCTCTCCTTCCACTCGGTGGTCAACCTGCTGCAGCGCCACCCCCTGGAGCGCGTGCGGGGGCTGGTGCAGCGCTCCTTCCTGGCCCACCAGCAGCAACACCGCTCCCAGCAGGCCGCCGACCAGAGCGCCCGCCTCGAGGCCCGCATCCGAAAGAGCATGGGCTCATCCCTCGCTGCCGGCGCTCCCCTGCCCTCGCCCAACCAGCTGCCACCGCCCCTGCGCAAGACCGCCCGCCAGCAGGCCAGGCTGCAGCGCCAGGCCGAGGCGGGCCGCGACCGCTGCTGGCACGACCTGCAGGCGCGCATCGGCTTCCTGCAGCAGGTGGGCTACCTGGGGCCCGAGCTGGAGTTCAACGCCGGCGCCAAGGCCCTGCTGCACGTCCAGATCTCCGAGATCTTCGTCACCGAGCTGTTCCTGGAAGCCCTGCTGGATCCCCTGGAGCCCCCCGCCCTCTTCGGCCTGCTCTGCGGGCTGGTGCAGACCCTGCCCCGCGGCGCCAACCTGCTGCTGCCCCTGGACGCCCGCAGCCGACAGCTGGCCAAGGCGGTCAGCCGCGTGCGCTTCGCGGCCACGGTGCGCGGCGCCGAGCGCATCACCGGCGTCGAGGTGGACTGGAGCCCGGAGCTGATGCCCTGCGGACTCCTCTGGGCCGAGGGCGAACCCCTGTCCGCCATCCTGGATCGCATCGACAGCGACATCGACATCGCGGGCGACCTGGTGGGCGCGTTCCGACGGGCCCGCGACCTGGTGGCCCAGCTGCGGGAGCTCTACGCCGACGAGCCCTCGCGGGTAGAAGCCCTGCACCAGCTGCTGCGCGACACCGGCCGGGACGAGGTGGAGGTGGTGGGGTGAGCCCCCTGCGGCCGGTGGTGATCCTGGCCCTGGGCCTGCAGGCCTGCCAGGGTGCCGACCCCATCGCCGCGCAGCAGGAGACCTACCAGCGCGCGCTGGAGCAGCTGGCCACAGACCCGGAGAACGCCTGGTCCCGTTGCCAGAAGCTCTCGGACCCGGGCCTGGCCGGGGACTGCAAGCTGGCGGTCATGGAAGCCATGGCTCAACGCCCCGCGCCCGACAGCGCCTGGCTGCTGCAGCGCTGCGCTGAGATCGAGCCCTCCTGGGTGGCCCACGAGTGCGCCTTCCAGGTGGCCGAACGCAGAGATGATCCCGCAGCCTGCGGGGTAGCGGGCCCCTTCGAGGATGACTGCCGCCTGCACCTGCTCTCCTCCAGCTTCACCAGCTGGGCAGATCCCGAGGCGCCCGCCAGCGACCGCGACCAGCTGGCCCTGCTGGCCGAACAGGTGAGCCGCGTGGGGCTGGGCGCCGACGACGCCCGCGCCTGGTCGGCCTGGTTTCGCTGGGTGCTCGGCCGCAGCTCGATCATGGACCGCTCCGCTTGCCTCCCGCTGCCCTCGCCGCTGCGCGAAGCCTGCTGGGAGACAGGCCGCGCGCTGTACAACGATCGGCTGAACCACCTGCGGGATCGCGGCCTCTATCCCTGCGACGGCAGCACGCCTCCGACCCAGGCCCTGCACACCCCGGACGAGGAGCTCCAGGCCATCCTGCAGGATCGCGAGGCCCGCGAGCTCTGTCCCCCCTGATCCCGGCTCGACAGCCCGCCACCGCAGAGGCTAGAGCGCCAGGGGACGCCGCGCGCGTCCACCCTCCCGGGAGGTCCCCCTGAGTCCCTGGCAAGCCGCACGGCGGGCGCTCCTGCCCGGCCTCCTCTCGCTGGCCGTGGCCTGCGGTGATCATCCCGCCGATGGCCTGTGCTGGCGCCAGAGCTGGAACCTGCTGGCCATGGACGACGCGGGCCTGGTGTTCGACGCGCGCATGACCGAGAGCAACACCGGGCTGCTCAAAGGACAGGGCATCCTGGACGTCACCGTCTACCCGCCGCGGGAGTCCCCCATCCTGCTGCGCCGCACCGCGCACCCCGCGACGGTGGCCTTCGATCCCGACGCCGGCAGCATGCGCATGGTGAACAACCAGCTCGTGCAGGGCGAGCGCGGCTGGACCCTGCACGTGCGGGAGGGCCGCGAGGCGCTGGACGCCACCCTGCAGCTGGTGCCCCGCGCCGCAGCGATCCCCCCCGCCACCCTGGTGCAGGGCCAGGAGCAGTGGCTGCTGGGCGCGCCCGTACCGCGGGCCCAGGTCACCGGTGTCTGGCGGGCCGGTGCCCAGGGCGGCATGCTGGAAGGCTGGGCCGTGCTGCTGCGGGAGAGCAACGACACCTTCCCCAAGGCCCAGCCCGCCCGCCGCTCCTTCCACGTGCTCACCCCGACCATGGCCCTGGGCATAGAGGAGGTGGGGGGCGAAGCCCTCAGCTGGTTGGTAGACGCCAGCGGCCAGCACGTAGGCGGCAGCGCCAGCTTCCAGCGCAAGGGCCGGAGACTGAGCATCTCCCTGGCGCCGGACCTGCCCGTGGAGATCTCCGCCCTGCTCAGCCGCTCTCGAGTGCAGCGGCACCCCTGGGAGCACCTCAACTTCCTGGAGCGGCCCCTGGCCAGGCTCGCGGCCGGCTGGCCACAGCGCACCTACGAGCGGGCCAAGGCGGTGATCACCGTCGATGGCGTGGCCACCGAGACCCGGGCCCTGTTCGTGCACGGCTCCGAGCTGCCCGACCCCGCCCGGCGAAACCGCAACAAGCAGCGCTGATCACAGCGCCTCACCCCGGCATGTTAGGATCCACGCCCCCACCAGCGAGCCGCCCGCGCTCGCGGTGCCTGTCCCCCGCCCCCCCTCCCAGGACATCCCGATGCGTTCCCATCTCGTCGGCCCGGCGCTGCTGGCAGCCACGCTGCTGCTGGCCCCCTCCGCCCACGCCAAGGACCTGCGCAACCGCGCGGGCCTGGGCTTCAACAACCAGCTCGGCACCTACCCGGCCCTGAGCTTCCGCTACGGCCTGCCCATGCCCGATCCGGTCATCAACGCCCAGGTGGAGCTGCTGGCCGGCTTCAACACCGACGGCGACGATCTCACCGTCGACGGTGCCTGCGCCGGTGCGCGCCTGCTCTACGGCATCGTGGCCGAAGACAACATGAACGCCTACGCCGCCGCCGGGGTGGGCTGGGTGTCTGCAAACGACACCGGCAACCTGCGCCTGCAGCCCGGCCTGGGCGTGCAGTTCTTCCTCTTCGGCCTCGAGAACCTCGGCTTCTCGGCGGAATGGGGCCTGTCCTTCGACCTGGGCACCGACGCCCGCGCCGCCAGCTTCACCAGCGCCCCGGGCGCGGGGCTGCACTACTACTTCTAGGGGCCCTCGGGAAAGAGGCGGCAGACCTGCCGCCGGTTCATGTCGTAGCGA
>CAZEJJ010000222.1:0-2659 GCA_964512185.1 uncultured Enterobacterales bacterium
CACGTTGACCGAGAGCGCTGCAAGCAGGGACGGCCGCAGTCGCGACTGCTGGGCCCCAGTAGATTCGGGGTTCTGTCGCCTGCTCTGGGGCAGGACTCGCTGCCGCCGGCACTAGCGCCAGCCCCAGCGGCGCAGGGCCAGCTGCCGGTCCATCATGCCCTGCAGGGTGTCCTGCACCAGCGCGCTCAGGGCCGTGACCGTGGCCTCGTCTTCGTGCGCGTCGGCCGCGTAGCGGTCCAGCGGGATGGGCGCGCCCACCTCGACCAGAGTGCGCACGGGCAGCGGCAGGTGGAACAGGGGCCCCACACCGAGCCCCCATGGCAATCCCAGGAAGATGGGGAAGGACTCGCTGCGGAATCTCTTCTTGAAGCCCGTGAGGCGGGCCAGCCGCTCGCCGCGGCTGATGACGAAGTAGGCCTCGTGGCCCCCCAGGGAGAGGACTGGGACGATGGGCACCCGGTTCTTCAGCGCGAGCCTGGCGAAGCCCCGGTGCCCCCCGAAGTCCACCCGGTGCCGCTCCTTCCAGGGACGGAAGGCCTCGTGGTTGCCGCCCGGCCACACGGCCACCTTGCGCCCGGCCTCGAAGATCGCCTGGGCCGCCGCGTGGCTGGCGGGCACAGCGCCCCCCCTGGCCAGCAGCGGGCCCAGGCCCGGCATGGCCATCAGGGAGTCGTGGGCCAGGTAGTAGAAGCCGTCTTCCCCGTTCATGCGCTCGTGCCACACCAGGCCCAGCAGCACAGGCTCGAGGAAGGTGATGCCCGCGTTGTGGTTGCCCACCAGCAGGGCAGGACCCACGGGGATGTTCTCCACGCCCAGCACCCGCCCTCGCAGGTAGGCCCGGATGGCGCGGGCCACGGGCACGAAGCGATCCACCAGCGCCGTGTCGATGAGCGGCAGTGAGGCCGGGCGGGCGGCTCGCTCTGGCATGGGGTCTCCAGGGGGCCGCCAGCCTAACCGCAATACGAGCCGACGGGATCCCGACAGTTCCGCCCGGTGGAGCACCCACAGCCGCTGTACGCCGACGGAATTCCGACGATGCGCCACAGCTCGTCGCGGAGGGAGAAATCACCACCAACCTGGTAGCGCTTGCTATTCGAGTTTTCCGCATGTCTTTCCGGGAGGCTACTCTGCCGCCCTCCACGGCACCGGAGACATGGCACGGTTCGTGCTATTGACGACGGCGACTCATTCCCCGTGCTTTCCCCCAAGGAGGAAATTCAAGATGACCCTCAACCGCACGTCAGTCATGACCCTGGTCGCTGGCACTCTGTTGCTCGGCCTCACGGCCTGTGAAGGCCCGGAGGGGCCCGCCGGTCCCGCCGGTGAAGACGGAGACGACGGCTACCGCGGCACCGACTGCTGGGACCTCAACGAGAACGGCGAAGCCGACACCGATGAGGACAGCAACGGTGACGGCGACGTCAACATCCTGGACTGCTCAGGCACCGCTGGCGCAGATGGCGCAGATGGCGCAGACGGCGCAGACGGCGCAGACGGCGAAGACGGACTGGGCACCGCCTACTGGATCGGCTCCGCTGCCTGCGAAGAGTGCCACGAAGACAACTACTACGACTTCGTCCGCTCCGGCCATCCCTACAAGCTCGTCGCCACCGAAGGCGTAGAGCCCACGCCGGCCTGGGAAGACTTCGACGGCGAGTACGGCCACTACGCCCCGGCTCCTCCGGACGGCTGGGAGTGGTCCGACGTCTCCTACGTGATCGGCGGCTGGGGCTGGAAGCAGCGCTTCGTCGACAACGACGGCTACATCATCACCGGCAAGGAGGTCCAGTACAACCTGGCCACCGAAGAGTGGTCCTCCTACCACTCCGATGAGAAGCCCGGCACCAAGGAATACGACTGCGGCTCCTGCCACTGCTCGGGTTACAACCCCGACGGCCACCAGGACGACATGGAAGGCATCACCGGCACCTGGGAAGCCCCCGGGGTGCACTGCGAGGAGTGCCACGGCGCTGGCTCGAACCATGCCGACGACCCCTACTACGTGCCCATGCACATCGACCGCAGCGCCAACGCCTGCGGCTCCTGCCACTACCGCACCAGCGCCGACGTGATCCCGGCCAGCAGCGGCTATATCAAGCACCACGAGCAGTGGAACGAGCTGTACCACTCCACCAAGCACGCCATGGACTGTGTGGACTGCCACAACCCGCACCAGAGCGCCCACTGGTCCGATGACGACGCCAACCCCACGGCCAGCATCGGCGCCACCTGCGAGGACTGCCACTTCGTCGAGGCGGCCCACCAGGCCTCCGAGACCATGGCCTCCAACACCGAGTGCGTCGACTGCCACATGCCCAAAGCCACCAAGTCGGCCGTCTACGAGAACGAGTATGTGGGCGACGTGCGCACCCACCTGTTCGGCATCAACACCGACGCCACGGCGGAGCAGTTCAACGACGACGGTGACGACGCCATGCCGTACCTGACCCTGGACTTCGCCTGCCGCAGCTGCCACAGCGATGTGGGTGACTGGACGGACTACACCGACGAAGAGCTCGAAGCGGTGGCCGTGGGCTACCACGATCGCTAGCCAGCTCGCCTGCGCCCGGTGATCCACCGGGCCCACCGAAGGCCCCGCCCCCCCACAGACCCCGCCCTACAGCCGGCAGGCCCCCCCAGCACAACACCCCCCATACCC
>CAZEJJ010000222.1:2669-10519 GCA_964512185.1 uncultured Enterobacterales bacterium
CCACTCGCCCTCCCCCGCCCGCCGGCGCCGGGTCCTCCCCGGGGCCCACCGACCCCCCGGCCCCCCATGGGGCGGGCCCTTCCTGCGTGAGGGCCCCCGATGCAGACACCCCGCTTTCGCCAGAACCTGCTGGGCTGGCCACCGCTGCGCAGCCTGCTGGGTTGGCCCGTCTTCCCGGTGCTGCTCCAGCTCCCTGCCCTGGTGTTGCTGGCCTGGCTGGCCTGGATCGGCTGGGGGCTGGGCACCGACATGCCCACGGCGGATCTCAAGCTGTTCCGCAAGACCAACCTGGCCACCCTGGCGGTGTGGGGCACCTGGTGGCCGCTGATGATCCTGGTGGCGCTGTCCCTGGGCCGCGCCTGGTGCACGGCCTGCCCCATGGAGCTGGCCAATCGCCTGGCCGACGCGCTGGCCAGGCAGCTGGGCTGGCCGCGCCTGGGCATCAAGCCCTGGCTGCGGGCCGGCTGGTTGGCCCTGGGCGCCTACTTCCTGCTGCAGCTGCTGGTGGCGGGTGTGGCCCTGCACCGCGTGCCCCACCTCACCGCCCTGCTGCTCCTGGCCCTGCCCGGCCTGGCGCTGCTCACGGGCCTGCTGTTCTCCGAGCAGCGCTCCTTCTGCAAGCTGCTCTGCCCCGCCAACCCCCTGCTCTCTGTCTACGGCCGCTACACGCCCCTGCAGCTGGACGTGGCGGATCCCGCGATCTGCGCCAGCTGCAAAGGCCGAGAGTGCGTGGCCCCCGATCGCCGGCTGCGCTTCGACGCGCGCAGCTGCCCTTCCCTGCTGCGTCCCTTCAAGCGCCAGCCCTCCGATGGCTGCGTGCTCTGCTTCCAGTGCGCCAAGGCCTGCCCCCTGGACAACGTGGGCTACGGCCTGGCCGAGGTGGGCGCGCCGTCCCGAGCTGCCGCCCTGCTGGGCCCAGTGGAGAGCGTCTTCGTGCTCATAGCCTCGGGGTTCGTGGTCCACGAGGTGGTCGGCGAGGCCAGATGGCTGGATGCGCACTTCCATGCCGCGCCCGAGCTGGTCTCGGGCTGGCTGCCCTCCCTGCCCTTCGGCTGGCTCGAGGCCACCTGGTACCTGCTGGTCCTCCCCGCGCTGATCTGGCTGCTGGCGGTGATCGCGATCCGGTTGACGGGTTTCCGACGCCCCTTGGCTACGCTGCTGCGTGCCGCGGCCACCGGCGCCGCCCCGGTGGTGGCCCTGGCCCACCTGGCCAAGGCCCTGGCCAAGCTCTCCAGCTGGGGCGGCTACCTGCCGTTGGCCCTGGCTGAACCTCGCGGGCTCGACCACTTCGCTCGGATCCAGGCCGAGGAGCTGGCCGCGCCAGGCAGCATCGTCCCCCTGGCGCCCCTGGGCGGGGTGATGCTGCTGCTCATGCTGCTGGTGGCGCTGTGGTGGTGGCGCCGCCCCCATGCTCCCGAGCTTCGCGGGCCGCTGCGCGTCGGGCTTGTGGGCAGCCTGCTGCTCTTCGGGGGCGTGCTGGCTTGCTGGTGGGTCTAGTCTCGGGTTTCGCCAGTTCTCGGGGCTCGGGACGGGGGACTCGGGGCTGGGGCACTTCCGGTGAGTGCAGATAGCTCAGACACCGCGATAGGGGCCCTCTCGCCCTCACGCGGGAGGCCGCCATGCAGCGCGAAGCCCTGGTCGACTGGCTGGACTACATCCTGGATTCCTCGGGCTTCCAGGACAAGTCCCTCAACGGCCTGCAGATCGAGGGTCGCGAGGAGGTGAACCACCTGGCCGTGGCCACCGACGCCTGCCAGGCCACCATCGACGCGGCGGTGGCGGCCGGGGTGGACATGCTCATCGTGCACCACGGCCTGTTCTGGGGGCGCTGCGAGCGCATCCGCGGCGCCCACGGGCGCCGGGTGCGCGCCGCCATCAAGGCCGATCTCAACGTCTACGCCAGCCACCTGCCCCTGGACGCCCACCACCAGCTGGGCAACAACGCCGAGCTGGCCCGCCTGCTGCGGCTGCAGGATGCCGAGCCCTGGGGCGGCTACGACGACCAGACCATCGGCTTCGCCGGGCGGCTGGTGCCGGCCCTCTCGCGCCAGGCCCTGGCCGCACGTCTGCGAGAGATCCTGGGCGCCCAGGTGCGCGTGCTGCCGTTCGGCACCGAGCCCATCGAGCGGGTGGCCGTGGTCTCCGGCGACGCCGTGGCCATGGCCGACCAGGCCCTGCACGAGGGCTTCGACGCCTTCGTCACCGGCGAGACCCGCTACGGCTCCTATTTCCTCTCCGAAGAGAGCGGGCTGCCCATCTTCTTCGCCGGGCACTACGCCACCGAGACCCTGGGGGTCAAGGCCCTGGCCCGCCACATCGAGGCCGAGCACGGCCTGCCCTGGACCTTCATCGACCATCCCACCGGCATGTAGTCCAGCCCGCCCGCCCGCCCGCCCGCGCGTTTCCCACCCGAGGTGCCCATGCCAGCCCTGCTGCTCGCCCTGCTGCTCTGCCTGCCCGCCCCCGCCCGCGAGCTGGCGGGCGTCACCCTGCCCGACACCATCCAGCTGGGCGGCCAGCAGCTGCAGCTCAACGGCATGGGCCTGCGCGAGTACTTCTGGATCGACATCTACGTGGGGGCCATGTACCTGCCCGGCTTCACCGCCTCCGACGTGCAGGCCATCCAGTCCGACGTACCCAAGCGCATGGTCATGCACTTCATCTACAGCGGGGTCACCCGCGAGCAGATGATCGACACCTTCCGTGAGGGCCTGGAGCGCAACCCCGAGGCCCAGGCCATGGGCGACCGCGCCGAGCGGCTGTACGCCGTGATGGAGCCGGTGGGCGCCGGCGACCAGGTGGTGCTGGACTACGTGCCCGGCACGGGCCTGTCGATCACCCTCAAGGGCGAGCACAAGGACACCATCCCCGGCGCCGACTTCATGCAGGCCGTCTGGACCCTCTTCATCGGCCCCGTGCCCCCCTCCAAGAAGCTCAAGAGGGGGCTGCTGGCGGGGTGAGCGATCCCTACAGGTTCTCCTCCAGCCACTCCTCGGTCTCGTCGAAGAGCTGGTGGATGCCGAACTTGGTCACACCCATGATCGTATCGGGGTCGTCGGTGGTGCCGGTGGACTGGCTCCACAGGCCCATGTAGCGGTAGGCGGCCCAGCCGCCGTGCACGCCGGGCAGGAACACGTCGATGCTGTAGGACTGCTCGATGGTGTTGTTGCCGCTGTCGCCCACGCCGCGCTCCTCGATCCAGGTGCGGGCCAGCACGCCCCACTCGCCGCTGCCGGGCTCGCCCAGCTCGTCCAGCTCCACCCAGCGGAAGTCTTTGATCATCTCGTAGGGGATGGTCATGAAGGCGTTGTCTTTGATGAGATCGTTGTTGGTGCGCAGCACCAGGCAGCCGCGGGTAGGGAAGCAGCTGGGGTCCTCGGGATCAAGGAAGATGCGATCGTACTTGTCGCGGGAGTTGGGCTCCATCTCGGTCTGATCGGGCTGGATGATGGCCTGGGTGTGATCGTCCGGGCTGAAGGCCGAGCCGGCCACCAGGCCCACGCCCAGGCAGTCCCCCGGATCGGTGCCCTCGGGGGGATTGACCTCCACCAGCTGATCTTCGGTGAGGTTCTCGATCTGGTAGGACAGGTCGGAGTAGCCCTGCTCCAGGTCCATGTCGGCGAAGAACTGCTGCAGGTTGTACATGCCCACCTCGAGCACGCCCTGCTCTTCGGTCTCCCAGTTGCTGAACAGGTAGGCCGACAGCTCGGACAGCTCGACGGGGGCCTCGGGGGGGGCCTTGCAGCCGACGAGAGCGGTGGCCGCGGCGACGAGCAGGGCGGGCAGGCGAACGCAGGCCATGGGGCATCCTCCGGGTTCGGCGGTGACAACCGCGCCACGGGCAGCATAGCCCGCCGAAGCCGGGTTAGGGCATGTTCCCCGCACACCGAGGCTCTACCGTGAACTCCCCCGCCACCACCCTCCCCTGCGCCCTGCTCCCCCTGCTCATCGGCTGTGGCACCCACACCATCGAGCTGGCCGACGACGACAACTACTCCTTCACCACCTCCATGGGCGGAGACGTGGTGGCCATCGAGAGCTGCCCCGACGAGGTCACCATCGACTGGGCGGGCCTGTCCGTCGACCTCCAGGGCCACGCGGTGGACGCCGTGGCCGATGTGGATCTGGTGCGCGTGGTGCGCTTCGCCAACTACACCCCCACCGAGGTGCTCGAGCGCATCGCGGCCAACGACCTCCCCCAGTCGGAGATCTCCGGCACCGTGGAGTACGAGCCCACCGGCGGCGAGACCAGCGCCCCCTTGTCCGCCTTCGATTTCCAGGGCACCGCCATCGATCCCGCCACCGAGGTCTGCGAGGGCCTGGGCACCTTCCTGGTCACCGCCATGACCGGCCTGTACGAGTACCGCATGCTGGTCTTCATGGCCCCCACCGAGGGCGAGACCACCACCACGGTGGAGCTCACCTCCAGCACCGCCACGCTGGAGTTCGATCCCGATCTGGAGAGCAGCACCACCATCGAGGTGCCCAGGGCCAAGGACTACCTGGTGGACTGGATGGGCCTGTCCCGCGACGGCCAGGGCAGCCCCAGCTTCTCCCTGTCCAACATCGATGGCCTGATGCTGGCCCGCTACGACCTGAGCATCCCCGAGATCGAGGACCAGTTCTTCGACCTGGAGACCATCGCCACCGACATCTACCAGGCCGACGTGGGCGGGCTCGGCAGCTACACCCTGTCGGAGCTGGGCACCGACGGCGGCGCGGAGTTCCAGGGCTTCGAGGGCGAGGGCTACTGGATCCTCGCGCTCCGTTGCTCCACCTGCGCCAACCCCGCCCCGCTCTTCCTGGGCCTGATCGACCCCAGCTGAGCGCAGGATCCCATGGACTTCCAAGCGCGCTACCTGCAGATCCGCGACGCCCAGCTGCCCGCCATCCTCGACCTGATCGAGCAGGTCACCCGCGGCAGCACGCCGGCCGGGTCCACCCTGCCCGGCATGGCGGCCTATCACCTGCAGACCGGCGGCAAGCGGCTGCGGGCGCTGCTGCCCCTGCTCACCGCCCAGGCCCTGGGCAGCGAGCCCGGGCCGCTGGTGCCCCTGGGGGCCGCCTGCGAGATCCTGCACAACGCCACCCTGGTGCACGACGACCTGCAGGACGGCGACGTCACCCGCCGCGGCCAGCCCACGGTGTGGACCCGCTTCGGCGAACCCCAGGCCATCAATCTGGGCGACGCCATGTTCTACTGGACCCTGCTGCTGGTGCAGCGCCTGCCGGTCCCGCCCGCGCTCCGAGAGCAGGTGGCCCGGCGGGTCCTGCTGGACACGCTGCGGGTGATCGACGGCCAGGAGCAGGAGTTCCAGCTCAAGCTGCAGCCCGAGCCCACGCTGGACGCCTACTTCGCCATGGTCCAGGGCAAGACCTCGGGCCTGTTCGCGCTGCCCATCGCGGGCGCCGCCCTGGTGTGCGCGGCCCCACAGGCCACAGTCGATGGCCTGGCCGAGGCCGCCCGCCACATGGGCGTGCTGTTCCAGGTGCAGGACGACGTGCTGGATCTGTACGGCGACAAGGGCCGCACCACGCCCGGCGGTGACATCGCCGAGGGCAAGCGCTCCGCCCTGGTGGTGCACGCCCTGCAGCGCCTGCCCCCGGAGCGCTCCGCCTGGCTGCGCCGGGTGCTGGACGCACCGCGAGAAGCCACGAACCAGCAACAGATCCACGAGGCCATCCAGCTGCTGCGGGCCTGCGGTTCGCTGGCCTTCGCCCTGGCCGAGCTGGAGCGCCGTCGCCTGGCCGCCCTGCAGGTGCCCGCGGTGCGCGACGACCCCGCCCTCGCCGAGCTGGTGGCCGGCATGTGCGCGCGCTTCCTCGCCCCCATCAATCGGATCCTGCAGTCGGAGAGCAGGGCATGAGCGAAGAGCAGGCGCCCAGCCCGAGCCACGAAGCGCTGCTGGCTCAGCTCCCGGTGGCCGCGGTCCTGCTTGGCCCGGAGTGGACTGTCCAGGCCTGCAATCCCCTGGCGGTCGCCCTGCTGGGCGCAGCTCCTTCGCCAGGCGAGCAGCACATCTGCGACCTGCTGCGCTGCCTGCACGCCTCCCGCCACCCCGACGGCTGCGGCCTGCGCCGGGCCTGCGCCAGCTGCGACGCCCGCGGCGCCTTCCTGGCCGCGGTCAACCAGGGCGAGTCCCGCCCCAGCGGCCTGTCCCGCTTCAACGTACACACCGACGAGGGCGCGGAGCTGCGGCACCTGCACCTGGGGGTGGCCCCGTGGCAGCTGCAGGGTGGCACAGGCGCCTTGTTCACCCTGCACGACGCCCAGGCGCGGGCGGACCGCAGAGAGGCCCGCCTGTCCAACCAGGCCCTGGCCCTGCTGGACCACCTCCCGGCGGGCGCCATCCTGGTGGATCCCGACACCCACACCATCGAGTACGCCAACGCCCACGCTCTGCGCCTGCTGGATCGCGTCGAAGACGACGTGATCGGCGTGCAGTGCCACCCGCTGCTCTGCCAGGCCGAGTCAGGGGTCTGTCCGGCCGAAGAGCTGGGCCGCTTCATGGCCCCCTGGGAGAGCACACTGCAGCGCGCCGATGGCAGCCAGCTGCCCATCATGGCCGAGGTCCACCGGGTCGAACACGCCGGTCGGTCCCTGTGGCTGGAGACCTTCACCGACCTGACCCACCAGCGGCAGGCCGAGCAGGCCGCCCAGCTCATCGACGAGCACATCACCGCGCTGCTGGCCCTGGTGCGCCTCGAGGTCCGCGATGAGATGAGCCTGGTCACCTGGGCGCTGGACCAGGCGGTGCTGCTGTCCCGCAGCGAGCTGGCCTACCTCCACCTGCTGTCGCGGAACGGCCGCACCGTGCAGCTCTACGCCTCCTCCGAGCGAACGGGGGAGGACCGCACGGTCCGGCACCGCCGGCGCTGTCCCCTCGACCAGGCGGGCATCTGGGCCGACAGCATGCGCTTGCAGCAGCCCGTGGTGCACAACGACTACCCGGCGATGGAGGGCCGCCAGGGCCTGCCCGCAGACCACCTCCCCATCCGCAGGCACATGAGCGTGCCCATCTTCGAGGGCGACCGCGTGGTGGCCACCGTGGGCGTCGCCAACAAGCGCGAGCCCTACGAGGCCACCGACACGCGCCAGCTGGAGCTGTTTGTGGCCAGCATGTGGGAGATCCTGCAGCGGCGTCGCGCCGAGGAGCGGCTGCGCCGATCCCTGGCCAAGCTGCGGGTCATGCTCGGCGGCACCATCCAGGCCATCATCCGCGCAGTGGAGAGCCGTGATCCCTACACCGCCGGCCACCAGAAGCGCGTGGCCGATCTCGCCCGCGCCATCGCCGTCGAGCTGCAGCTCTCTCCAGCCGCCGTTGACGCCGTCCGCCTGGCGGGCATGCTGCACGACATCGGCAAGATCGCCATCCCCGCCGACATCCTCACCAAGCCGGCCAGGCTGTCGGCGGTGCAGTTCGCGCTCATCAAGCAGCACTCGGTGCTGGGGGCGGAGATCCTCGAGACCATCGCCTACCCACCCAACCTGCACCGGGTGGTGCGCCAGCACCACGAGCGCCTGGACGGCACGGGCTACCCCGACAGGCTCGAGGGCGACGCCATCTGCCAGGAGGCGCGCATCCTGGCCGTCGCCGATTCCATGGAGGCCATGGTCTCCCACCGCCCCTATCGCCCGGCCCGGCCGATAGAGGACGCGCTGGTCGTGCTGGAGCGACAGCGCGGCCGAACCCTCGACATCGACGCGGTGGACGCATGCGTGCGGCTGTTCCGCGAGGGCAGGTTCAGCTTCGACTAGTGCACGCGCTCGGAAGTTCCTGGCCACCCCCACAAACCGCCCTCGCGTGCACTATGCGACCGCGCAGCGGTCGCCTGGGGGGCGCGCCGAA
>CAZEJJ010000223.1:0-10428 GCA_964512185.1 uncultured Enterobacterales bacterium
GGCCGCAGTCGCGACTGCTGGGCCGCAGTAGATTCGGGGTTCTGTCGCCTGCTCTTCAGAAACCTCCCATTGTCCGCGGACACTCGGAGCGGCCGGCTTCGGCGCTGGACCTCCCCTCGCTTCCTCTGCTACCCTTGCCTTCTCACACGCCGCTGGGAGGCTCGATGGACGCAGCGCCGATCGTCGCTCGGGAGGATCTGCTCCCCCTGCTCCGCGAGGGCTGGGTCGGCCCCGAGAACGCCTGGCAGGCCCTCGAGCGCTGTGCGCCGCTGCTCGAGCGGGTCGTGGCGCGGGTCTACCACCGCCACGGCCGCCGCTGCAGGGTGCTGGAGGACCAGGGAGACCTGCTCACCTACACGGTCTGCGCGCTGCTCGAGAAGGCGGAGGCGAAGGGGGGGCTGGCCTTGCCGTCGGGCTGGGATCGACCGGAGCTGGCTCCTTGGTTGGCCAGCGTGGTCTACCGGCAGGCCATCGACGTGCTGCGCCGCCTGGGCCGCCAGGAGCGTGAGCACCTGACCCGCGAGGGTGAGGTGGAGGCGCTGGGGGTTCAGCGCGCGGACGATGGGGCCTCGCCCCAGGGAGCCGCCGAGCGCCTCGACGTGCAGCGTGCCCACCGGGCCATCAACGCCCTGCTGGACCGCGGCGACCTGCCGCCGGTGCAGGCCCTGGCCTGGGTGCTGCTCTCCCGGCCGCGGCTGCTCACACGCGCGTGGGTCGAGCGCGCCAGCGGGCTGGCCCACCAGGGCCGCGTGGGCACCCAGCGCGGCCTGGTGCGGCGACCGGACGAGACCTGGGCCCTGCTGTTCGCCTGGCTGCCTCGGCATGCCCACGATCCCCGTAGCCGGGACTCCCGCCGCGAGCTGGCCTGGATCCTGAGGTCGGCGGACGACAGCACCCCCGAGGCCTGGCGCGCCGCGAGCCCCGACGAGGCGTGCAGGGCGCAGGATCTGCTGCGCCAGTGGGAGAATCGGTTTCGGCCCTTCATCCTCGCCCTGCTCGAGGAGGACAAACCATGAAGCTCCAGCTCCTGCCCCCCGGCGGGCCTGACGAGCACCTGGGTCTGTCCCACACCCTCAAGCACTACCTGAGACCCCAGGAGATGTGGCAGGACATCTGCGACGAGGTGGAGCCTGCGTGCCGGCCCCGCGCGGTGGCGCAGGCGCTGCCGATCCTCGCTCCCCCGTCCTGGGAGCAGTGGGAGGCCCCGCCCGAGGCCCTCCGCGAGGCGTGGCGGCGGCTCGCTCCTGCCTACGAGCACGGCTATGGCGTGCTGATCCTCGCGCTGGCCGAAGCCCTGCCGGAGCCCGCCCGCCATGTGGCCGGTGGGAGCCAGGGCCACCCCAGCCAGCCCTGGGTCGTCCGTGGCCACCGCCGGGCGTGCGACGCCGGCCTGGGCGTGCTGTTGATGGTCCGCTGGCGCGGCGGTGGCTGGCAGCTCTACAGCGCCT
The DNA here is from genome assembly GCA_964512185.1 of uncultured Enterobacterales bacterium. GTDB lineage: Bacteria > Myxococcota_A > UBA796 > UBA796 > JAFGLY01 > CAZEJJ01. The sequence continues at coordinate 1,449 of CAZEJJ010000223.1, forward strand.
ACCGCCCCATGGACTTCAAGCTCGCTCGCCACGAGTGTCCGCCCACTGACCGCACCAGCGTCGACACCAGGCGAAGGCTCGCAGAGCTGGCGGCCCGACGGCGTATCGCCGCGTGGCGCGCCGAGGAGCAACCGCGATGAGCACCCAACAATCCGCCGACTTCCGCGCGACCCTGCGCGAGCAGCTCGCCGTGGCCGGCCCTGCGGCCCTCGAGATGCTCGCTGGTGCGGCTCCCCTCGATGCCGCCATCCTGATCGCGGCTGCCCAGGCCGCCGGCCTGCTCGACCACGTCACCGTCGGGGAACCTGCGCTACGCAGCCTGCGCAGCGAGCTGGTCGATGCGTTGGCACGCTCCTCACGCGTCGCGCTGGCGCTCGACCAGCTCGAGCTGTCCACCGCTGCGTACACCCTGGACGTCGACGATCTCGACGATCAGCAGGAGACCCTGCACCAGCTCGTGAGCCTCGCCGGGCTGGCGGAGGCCCTGCCCGAGGCGCTGGCTGTCCGCGTCGAGGCGCCCCTGGTGCTGGCCGAAGGCACCGCGCTGATGGCGCCGGATCGGGTCGCGCCGCTAGCGCCCCTGGCGGCCTGGCTGTCCGATCAGCTCGACCTGGACGATGGGCACAGGGTCCACCTGCTGCTCTCGGCGGTCGAGGATGCGGTCGTCGGTTGCGAGGCGGCGCTCGACGAAGCTGCTATGGCTCGCGGCATGGCCGCCGCCGCGGCGAGAGCCCGCCGACCCCGGCTCGCCGCCTGGATCGAGCTGCTCTCCAGGATCTCACCGGGCCTGGTAGAGCCGTTCCACCACGGCGGCGCCCTGGTGGCGCGCTGTGCGGCCGAGCAGCCACGCACCGAGGCGCATCCCGTCCGGGTGGAGATCGAGTCCAGCGACCCGGAGGGGCTGTACCTGACCGCCCACGACCGGCGGCTCTTCCTGGAGTGGGACGGCCCAGAGGGCCGGGCCCCAGAACGCGCCACCCTTGAGCCCGGCGGCATCGAGCTGGAAGAAGAGCAGGAGCTGTTCGAGCCTGGCACACGGCTGTGGTCCATGAGCTTGCCTCCAGCCACCTCGGTGCGACGGGTCAGGCTGCACCGCGGTGGTGGGTGGCGCGAGGTGGCCTTTGGAGAAGACTAGGCCGCCTGAGCACCTCCGAGCCTGGTGTCCCGGCGCGTGGCGCGCCTTCTTGCTGCGTGAACGCGGTGAGGGCAGCGCCCTCGAACGCCGCGCGGCAGAGAGGAAGCTCGGGGCGTTGCAGCGGCACGACGCTCGCCCCCGTCTGGGAGAGGCCTGGTTTCCGGTGACCCTCGATGATGTCCCAGCGGTCCCCGGCCTGCTGCTCCAGGTCGCGGCCAGGCCGCGTGTCGCGGGGACCGCGTGCCTGCCGCTCGAGCGCGACGAGGCCTTGACCCTCGCTGTGCACCGCTGGGTGGCCGGCCTGCTCGAGGTCGAGGACCCGCGGGTGTTGACGCTCCCAGACCTGTATGTGACCTCGCTCCCACATGGAGTCTCGGCCCGCGGGTCGTCTGGGCAGCTCTCGGCCGCGGTCGCGCTGTTGTCCCACCTGCTGGGTGTTCCACCACTGCGGCCCGCCGTGTGCTCTGGCGCCCTGGGACCGCCGGGCAGGCTCGCACCTGTAGAGCGGCTCGCGCGCAAGCGCACGATCCTGGCGCTCGAGGCCCCTGGGGTCGACGCCGTGCTGGTGGGTGAACCTCGTGAGGCCGGTCCTGCGCTGGCGCTCTGGCTGGGCGAAGGCTGGTCCGCCGAGCTCGAGGAGCTGCTGCGGCTCTCGCCACAGGCCTTGGCCCGCGAGGCGTTGCTGGGTCATCGCGGCGATCGCTCCCTGGCCGAGGCCAAGGCTCGTGAAGCCATCCGCCTGGGGAAGGGGCACACTCGCGCCCTGGCCGAGTGGGTGGTGGGTGTATGTCTGGTGCACAAGGGCCAGGCAGGCGAAGGGCTCGAGCGCATGGAGCGCGCGCTGGCTGCGCTGCGACAGCCAGCGGCACCGGACGACGCGCCGCTGGATGCGTTCGTGCTGGAGGAGCTCTGCGCCTTCCAGGGTATCGCCTTGCTCGATCGTCTCGAGCTGCGTCGCGCCCGCGAGGTGCTCGAACGCGGCCTCGACAGCATGGCAGCCCTCCCCGAGCCGCTGGATCAACGGGCGGCAAGCGTGACGCTGCAGCTGGCGGGATCCCTACACCGGGTGCTGCTGCTCGACGGCGAGCTCGAGGCTGCGGAGCGAGTGCTGCTCGAGTGGAGCCTGGGCAAGGTCACGCTGCCCCACGAGGAGTCCCGCAGTCGGGCCGACCTGGCGGAGCTGTACCGTCGGGCGGGCCGGATCGATGAGGCCCGGGAGCAGCTCGAGCTGGCCCGCGCGCGGCTGCGAAACACACCCTCGGATCAGCGCGCGTTCACCGGCCGCTTCCAGCGGCTCTTCCGCGTGCGCGCTGGGCTCGCCCCCCCCTGCTGGCGGGTGGAGCCGCCCCAGTGGCTCGCCTGGCCCCAGCCTGGCGAGGTGCTCGAGACCTTGCTGGCCGTCGCGTCCGGTGATGCGCTGGACGCCTGGCTGGCCGAGCACGCGGTGGGCATGGAGCTGGAGCCGGCGAGCAGCATCGTCTACCTTCAGCTCGCACTGGGAGCGGTGGCCCGGCACGCCGCGCGGACGGGGGAGCTGGTGGGCAGCGCAGCGCCGCTGATCGCGGCACTCCGGCGCCTGCTCCCCGAGCTGGATCCCGGGGTGGACGCTGCCCTCGAGGCGCTGCTGGCAGGGGAGCCGCTGGGGTGGGTGCGGCGCTGTCCGTACTGACGGCGCGAGCGTGGCCGGGGGTCAGCCCTTGAGCAGGGTGGCGGTGCGTCCCTCGGGCGTGGTGGCTGGCTCGAACGCTGTCCAGGTGGGTGGCGCGGGCCATGATGAGCCGCTCCTTTGCCTGGTCCAGGTGGGCCACGGTGATGGGCACAGCCGGTGGGACGCGCAGCTCCTCGACCACCTCCCTGGCCAGGACGTTCACCAGCCATGGTAGAGTGCCACAATCGACGACGAGGGGCGTCCCAATGCACTCAGACTGGACCGGCTCATCTTCCTCGGACGTGGTGCTGCGCTGCTATGCACCGCCGCTGCTCTCCGAGCCCTACCGCCATGTGGTCTCAGGCTGGGGCAGCGCGCGGGACCAGCTCTCGCGGCGGCTGGGCTTCCTCGAGACCTTGCTGCGTTACCTGGTGGCGATCTACAGCGCCGAGCTCAGCGAGCCCACGTCTGGGCCCTACCGGATGCTGCGCCAGCAGCTGGCCAAGCCCTCGCTGGGCACCTGGTGGAACGCCGCCGACAGCCTGGCGCGGGCCGTCGTGGTCAAGGACGACGCGGTGGCGCCAGAGCTCGCGGGAATCCTGGTGGACACCTTCGGAGGCACCAAGCCCAGCCCAACGCCGGTGTCGCGGAAGCTGCAGCAGCTCATCGAGGTCCGCAACCTCAGCGCCCACCTCGAGGGTGCGATCATGCCCTCCGAGGAAGAGGCCAGCTCGCTGCTCGCTGAGGTCCACGGCCCCCTGCGCACCGTACTGCACGGGCTCTCGCCGCTGCGGGGCTATCCGCTGCTCGCCATCGAGGACATCAGGGCGCCTGCCTGGACCAAGGTGCTGCGCTCCACACCTGCGGGCATTGACTGCTTCGAGGTGGGCGCGATTCGGCTCGTGCTGGACAAGCGGCAGGTGTTCCTGGTGTCCAAGCGAGGTGACGTGCTCTGTCTCGATCCCTGGCTGCGGCTCGAGGAACGGGCGGGGAGCTGCCGCGCGGTGCTGCGCAACCCCCGCCACAAGGAGGACCTGAAGTTGCTCCAGGAGCGGCTGCCTCGCCGAGCGGCGGTCCGTCGCGAGGCGTTCTCGCCCACCACCACCGAGCGTCTGCGGGGTGCCTCACCCGGTGCCGGCCAGCCCAGGATCCCGGGCTATGCCATCGACGGTCTGTTGGGGCGCGGTGGGACGGGCAGCGTCTGGATGGCGCGCGCAGAACAGCTCACCAGCACCGAGCGGGTGGCCGTCAAGGTGCTGCACCGCACCAACATCGCCGACGCTCAGGCCCGCGAGCGCCTGAGGCGAGAGTATGACTTTCTGGCAAGGCGCCCACATCCTGCGGTGGTCGGCGCACGCGACTGGGGAGAGAGCGACAACGACGGCCCGTACCTCGTGATGGAGTACATCCAGGGCATGGACCTTGAGGCCAGGCTGCGGATGGCTCCCCTCGATCCTGACGAGGCTGCTCGCATCGTGATGGAGGTGCTGGACACCCTGGCGGCCACCCACGCCCGCGACCAGGTCCACCGCGACATCAAGCCGGCCAACCTGATCCTCGATCCGCGGGGCCACGTGCGCCTGATCGACTTCGGCATCGCCGCGGCGGCGGGCGCCACTCGGATCACGCGGACCCTGCAGGCCGTGGGGACCCGTGACTACATGGCACCGGAGCAACTCTCGGGGGGTGAGGTCGACGCGCGCACGGATCTCTACGCTCTCGGGCGCACCCTCGAGGATCTGGTGCGAGGCTTCGGGATCGCCGAGGGACGGCCCAAGCTGCCCCCGGGGCTGGTGGCGGTGGTGCGCAAGGCGACCCAGGAGAAGCCGGTCGATCGGTTCCAGACGGCCCTCGAGATGAAGGCCGCGCTCGTGGAGCGTCACCAGGCCAGCTGGGGCGGCGCGCCCGTGATGGCGCGCGACCGGCTCAACGACAGCTTCAGCCTGGTCGCGGCGCTCGGGTCGGCCGAGCTTGTCGGCCAGGCGCGCGGAGACGCGCTCGAGGGGCTCAAGGTTCTCGACCTCCAGCCTCCGGGGCATCAGTGAGCGGTAGGCGCTCATGACCCGCGTCGCGAAGGCTGGGTGCAGGGTCTCGCGGTCCTCGGGGTCAAGCCCTCTGGCCGCCAGGCGTGCACGTCGGATGGGCTCGGGGATGGTGACGAGCAGCTCGTGATCGGGTCTCGGTGCTGCGTCTGTCAGCCAGCTCAGATCGAGGTCGATCTCTCGTGCCCAGGCATAGGCCACGGTGGAGGCCAGGTAGCGATCCATCACCACCCGCATCCCCTGCGCAGTGAGGCTCCGCGCCTGCCTGCCCCTGGCGATCACGGTGGCGCCGTAGAAGGCGACCAGGGCGGCTGGGTCGTGCTCGAGTCCGCTGTGGACCCGTGAGCGAATGGGCTCCAGCGCCTCGCCGGGTGTGGCGAGCAGGTGAGCTCCAAGCTCTGATGCCAGCTTGGCGGCGAGGCTGGACTTGCCGGTGCCGTCCAGGCCCTCGATGACGATCCAGGGCGCGCTCATGCTGCCCTCCGGGAGCTGTGGTCTCGCTCCAGCGCTGCGAGGCTCGTGGGGTGGTGGCCTTCCGTGGCGGCCAGCGCCTGGGCGAGGGCACGCATCCGGCGCCAGCCTTGTGTGTCGAAGCTGTGGCTGCGGACGACCTTGGGGATGGTCGCGCCGTCCTCTTCGAGGCTCCAGCGAACCCTCTCGCGGTCCAGCTGGGTGCCGCGCAGGAGCACCAGGGGGAAGGCCTTGATCACCGGGACGCGACGCTCGAGCAGCCAGGCCACGGTGGCGCGGAAGCTCTCCGGGGTCTGCTCGGGCAGGCCGTAGATGAGGGAGACCTCGCAGGCGATGCCGCGAGCTTGGAGCTCGATGAGCACGGCGCTCGCGTGGTCCAGGTCGTTGCGACGCCCGATGGCCGCCTGCTCGGCGGGGTGGATGGTCTGCAGGCCCAGCTCGAGGCAGGTGTCCAGGCGCTGGCAGGCGTCGAGCAGGGGGGATCGGATCAGGTCGAAGTGGGCCTGCAGCTCGAGCCGGCCCCGGAAGCCCAGCCGAGAGAAGCGGTCCAGCACGGCGACGCTGCGCGAGCTGCTGCTGAAGACCGGGTCGAGCACGGCGATCTCACTGGCGCCCTGACGCACCAGCAGCTCCTGCTCGGCGGTGATCCTGTCCTCGGCTGCGTGCTGGCAGCCAGGGCGTGAGCCCGGGTCCCGGTGCTGGCAGAATCCACAGCGGAACGGGCAGCCGCGCTGGGTCTCCCAGCGCGCGAAGCCGCTGGCGGGGACCGAGCAGGTGCCCCTCAGCCAAGGGGAAGGCTGGGCCCGGAGCTTCACCTGGGCGTGTTCCTCCCGATCGAAGTGGCCCGCGAAGTGGACGCCGGGGACCGTCCTGGTCGCAGGGTTGGTCGCGAGCGCGGCCAGGGCGTCCTCCCCGGCACCGCGCACGAAGGCGTCGGCCTCGGGGTAGAGCGCCTCCAGGCCCGGGCTGGCGTAGCTGATCTGTGGACCGCCGAGCACGATGCGGCCGCGGAAGCCGCCCTGGCGAAGGAGGGGGAGCGAGCGCTGGATGGTGGTCTCGTTCCAGACATAGGCGCCCAGCGCGACGTCCACCTCGGCGGCGGGGCGGGCCAGGGCGTGCTCGAGGATCCGTGCAGCGACCTGCTCCGGCTGGCCGCCAGGTCCGTTCACGTCGAAGGCTCCGTGGATCAGCTCGGCCCCGGGAGTCGTAGCCAGCCGTGCCGCCAGGGAAGCGTGGCCGAGGGGCAGGCGGGGATCCTTGGGGCGGTGCCAGTCGAGGGCGACCAGGATGACCCGGCGCCCTGCGCGGCCGCTGGGCGTCTCGGTCTGGGTCAGTGCTCCTCGACTGCTCGCCATCGTTCACCTCGGTGGGGTGGACGACGTCGAGGTGGGGAGGCGGACACTCCCTGGAGCGGTTCGGGCCTCACCAGGCCAGCGGGGCGGTCAGTCCCAGCAGTCTGGCGCGGACGGCAGTCGCCTCGATCTCTCCCTTGAGCACTCGGCGGAGGTCTTCACGCCAGGGCCTCAGCGTGGTCAGCAGGGGAATATCCAGCCCACCGGGGGCGGCGGTCAGTGCCTCGTGCGCCTCGGGGGGATGAGGGATGAGGATCCAGCGCCGTGCGACCTTGTTCTGGCTGTGGGATCCGTGACCTCGTCCCGCCGAACAGGCGTGCGATAGGCTGCCCACTTCGCTGGAGGACCCGTGTCGCAACCCGAATCCGTCTCATCCGAGCCTCCCCGCAGCTCTCCCATGATGGCATTGCTCGGCTTCGTCGAGCGCGCGGGCAACAAGCTGCCTCATCCGTTCTGGCTGTTCTGCTGGCTGATCGCCGCTGTGGTGCTGCTCTCGGCGGCCCTGGCGGCGGCGGGGGTGACGGTCGAGCGCCCCGACGGCAGCATCGAGCCGGTGCGGTCCCTGTTGTCGGGCGAGGGGCTGCGATGGTTCGTGCTGAGCATGGTCGAGAACTTCAGCCACTTTGAGCCGCTGGGGCTCGTGCTCGTCATGCTGATGGGCGTCGCGGTGGCCGAGGGGGCGGGCCTGATCCCGGCGGTGATGCGGGGCGTGGCCACCTCGGTGCCGGCGGTGCTGGTCATCCCGGTGATGTTCGCCCTGGGCGCCTGCGGCAACATCGGCAGTGACGCTGGAATCGTGGTCATACCGCCGCTCGCCGCGGCCATCTTCAAGCAGCTCGGCAAGAGCCCCATCGCGGGGCTGTTGGTGGGCTACGTCGGCGCCACGGCGGGCTTCACGGCCAACCTGTTGCCCGCCGGCACCGATGTGCTGGCCATGGCGCTGACCAACGCAGCGACCGGAGGGGAGCCCGAGGTCAACGTCCTCTGCAACTGGTACTTCATGGTGGCCAGCGTCTTCTTCCTGTCCGTCGTCGGCACCTTCGTCACGGTCCGCTACGTCCTGCCGCGGCTACCTGGAGGGGAGGGGGGTGGCGAGGTCTCGGCGCTCACCTCCCGCGAACGGCGTGCCATCTTCGTGGCCGTCGCGGCGGTGCTGATCGCTCTGGCTGTCTGGCTTTCACTCTTGCTGCTGCCCGGCGGTCCCCTCAGAGAGCCCGATCCGGCGCTGTTCTGGCGCTCGCCCTTCTTCAAGGGGCTCATCCCCATCCTCTTCACGCTCTTCGTCGTGGGCGGGGTGGCGTACGGAAAGTCCGCCGGCACCATCCGCAAGGCCGACGACATCGTAGGCTTCATGACCGACACCATGCGGAAGATGGGCCCCTACATCGTGCTGGTGCTGGCGATCTCGCAGTTCACCCGTGCGTTCCAGTTCGCTCGCCTCGACGCGCTCGTGGCGGTGGAGGGGGCTCGGCTCCTGCGGGTCATGGGCATGGAGTCCTGGCCCGTGCCCTTCTTCGTCGCCTTCATCGTCATCATCGCAGTGGCCAACCTGTTCATGGGCAGTGCCAGCGCCAAGTGGGCCATCTTTGCCCCCATCTTCGTGCCCATGTTCATCTCGCTGGGCTTCCACCCGGCCTTCACACAGCTGCTGTACCGCTTGGGCGACTCCATCACCAACTGCGTGAGCCCGCTGTACCCGTTCTTCCCGCTGCTGCTCGGATGGATCGCCGACATCGACCCGGAACGCGCACGTGTCGGCACGGTGCTCAGCTACCTCGTGCCCTACGCCGCCTTCCTGTTGGTGGGCTGGATCGTCATGATGGTCGGCTGGTATCTCACCGGCCTGCCCATCGGGCCGGACAGCCCGATCTTCATGCCCGGGTGAGCGCGACCTCCGGTCCCCTTCGCGTTCGACGCCTCCCCCGCGCCCCGGGTGCTGGCGCCTGCCGGTAGGTGCCTGGAGGCGTCGTGGTGCTCGGGGCGCTGGTGAGGGTTCTTACGACGCGCCGAGGGCCTTGGTGGTGAAGTTGGGGTGCTGGTGGGCGCTTCAGAACTGAAAATAGAAGGGTAGTGCCGTGCTGTAGCGGATCGTAGAGGGGTGTGCCCGGTGTGTGTGCCCGAAACAGCGCAACTTCGCTGCGAGCTCGCAGGTTCACCATGATCCGTACGGCCCGCTGTAGTGGTCCAGACAAACTCGGAACAGAAACAGCCGGAAGCATTGGTCTCCCCACGGTATCCACCCCATCGCCCCCAGGCCCGCCCAGCCCGCCATCGTTGCCCCCCGTCAGCAGCTTCACCCCGTTGTCGTCGAAGGGGACCTTCAGGGTGATGT
>CAZEJJ010000224.1:0-10290 GCA_964512185.1 uncultured Enterobacterales bacterium
GGGCGGGGGGGGGGCGGGGGGGGGCGGGGGGCGGGGGGCGGGGGGGGGCGCGCGGGGGGCGGGGTTGGTCGGGCTGGTCCAGCGGCGGCGGCTCCAGCACCGGGACGGGCGGCTGCCGGGCGGCGTCGGTGGCCGGGGTTGTCTCGCGCCTCTGGTCCTGGTGGTGAAGTTGGGACGGTGGTGGGCGCTTGGGCTCCTCCGCGTTGTCCTGGCGCTCCGGGGGACCCCAGGCGGGGAACCAGGCGGAGAGGGGCTCGCCGGCGTCGGCGGCGGCGTGCAGGGCGTGGGCGCGCAGGCCTTGGCGGTCACAGCCCGCCTGCTCCAGGAAGGTGGGCATGGCCCAGGGGCGGTCGGGGCCCTCGATCTCCAGGGTGGGCATGGCCTTCCAGTCCAGGCCGAAGATCAGCACGCGGCCTCCGGGGCTGCGCAAGAAACCCGGCTCGGCCACCTGCGGCCACCAGTCACCGTCGGGCAGGCGCGGCAGGTGCACCCTGAAGCGCACATCGTGCAGGGCACCCAGGGCTTCGAGGGCTCGCTCCTGGGGTCGCAGGAACAGGGGGGCCTCGGCCCCGCCCACCGCGATGGCGTGGGCGCCGATGCGCAGCGCCTGGAACAGCTTGCGCGCCAGGAATTGCAGCACGAAGGACTGCTGCCGCTCCTGCTCGAACTGCCGCCAGTAGGAGGGCACCGTGGGACCCGCCGCTTGCAGCATGCGCTCCAGGGCCCGCTCGGACAACAGCAGCGCCGCGGCGGCCTCGCGCCCGTTGGGCATGACCAGCTGGTGGATGGGACCGTGCAGCCGCAGGTAGGGCCCGTCGGCGGTGATCACCCTGGTGCGCGCGCCGCGGTGGCGGTCCACCAGGGTCTCCAGCGCCGTGAAGCGCCAGCCGCGGTCGGCCCAGGCGCCCAGCAGGGTGGCCGCCAGGGGTTGGGTGGACCACCCCGTGGGCACCGCCAGCACACCGCGGCCGCCGATCTGCTGCTCCACCCAGCCCGCCAGGGCGCCCGACAGGACCGCCAGATCGGGCGGCTCGGGAGGCGGGTTGGCTCGGGCGCTGCCGTGGGCGATGACCTCCACCTCCACCTTGCCCAGCCAGCTGGCCTGGGGCAGCCACAGCTCGGCGGAGTGCAGCATGGCTGAGAGGCTGAGGGGGCTCTCGCCCGTGCGCACCTGGGAGATCTCCAGCCCGCAGCGCGGCCCGTTGGCGGTGAGCCCCATCCAGCTGCCCAGGGAGCCAAGCTGGTGGCGATCGGAGCCCCGCTCGCAGCGCAGCCAGGGCATGCCCCCACAGCCCCAGCAGACCAGCAGGTCGGGGGGTTCAGGCAAGGGGCTGTCCGGGTGGGCTGGAGGCGGTGCTGGACGGGTGCTGGAGCATCGGCGCCGTGGGGGTCGCGAAGGCCGGATGGTACCAGCGGGGAGGGGTCAGGTCAACGCGAGTTGGCGCGTCAGGACGGGGTCTTTGGTGGTCTGGTCGTCCCGTTACATGGGCTAGTACCAGAACCAGCTCGGAGGGTAGGAATCGCCGCTGCTGCCAAGCTCCACCGAGTAGCTGGCGGACCAGGGGGATGCGCCAGGCGAGTGCCAGGAATGGACCACGGACCCCGCGTACCAGTCCAGCACGCTCATCCACATGGCCGCGCTGTGGCTGAACAGGATCTCACCTTCGGGGCCGTCTGGAGCCAGGTCGTGGGGGAGGAAGCCGCTGGTGGTCCATCCACAGCCGGACTCGACGAAGAAGCCGGTGCGGACGGTGGGGTGGAGCGTGTAGGCGCCTCGGCCCGTTCCCACATGGTAGTAGGTGCTGAACTGCATGGAGGCGCGGGCGACGGACCACTGGCAGGTGGCCACCGTGGCCGAGCTGGTCCAGTACGGTGCTCCCGTCCAGGGGGAGAAGGTCTCTGGGAGGACCCGCAGGGTGCCCCAGGCGGAGGCGACGGTCCCGATCGCCTGTGTGGAGCGCATCCAGGTCTCTCTGCGGGACTTGCTCAGGGTCCTCATGGCGCCGCCCAGGACCCTCGCACGGTAGGGCGCGGCGGCGCAGTCTCCCCAGCAGTCGTCGTCGTCGCAGTCCGTCAGCCCGTCGTCGTCGTTGTCGGAGGTGTCGGTGCAGTAGCCCTGCTCGGTGCAGCCGGTGTCCTCCGCGCAGTCGCCATCCTCGCAGTCCACCAGGCCATCCTCCTCGTTGTCCAGCCCGTCGCCGCAGATCTCCACGTCCACCACGCCGTCGCAGTCGTTGTCTTTGCCGTCGTCCAGCTCTTCTGCTCCCGGGTGGGTGAGGCTGTCGGTGTCGTCGCAGTCGGCATCGTCTGCGACATGGTCCGGGGGGGCCTCGCAGTTGGTGACGGTCGTGTCGGGGTCGCCGTAGCCATCGCTGTCGGCGTCGGCGTACCAGTCCGTGGCGTCCAGCGCGTCCTCGTCGATCTCGTCGTCACAGTCCTGGTCCTGACCGTCGCAGGTCTCCGCGGCGCCCGGGTGGATCGCCGCGTCGGAGTCGTCGCAGTCGGCGTTGTCCTGCACGTAGCCGCTGGGGATCTCGCAGGCGGGCTGCGCTGCCGCGGCATCGCCGTAGCCGTCGCTGTCGTTGTCGGCGTACCAGGTGTCGCGGCCGGTGACGCTGTCGTCGTCGTCGTCCACCAGTCCGTCGCAGTCATCGTCGACGCCGCTGCAGGTCTCGGTGGCGCCGGGGTTGATGGCGTGGTCTTCGTCATCGCAGTCGGTGCCGCCGGCCACGGCTGCGGAGTCGTAGCCGTCGTCGTCCACGTCGGTCAGGTCGACGCCGTCGCAGTCCTGGTCGAGGCCGTCGTAGGGGACCTCCGTGGTGGCTTCGCACTCGGCGGAGCCTGTGTCATCGGGCTTGGGGTCGCCGCAGGACAGGAGTCCCAGGAAGAGGGCGGCGGCGGCGGAGAGTCCGGTGGTGCGCATCCTTGCTCCTCGGTCGATGACGGATGATGGCATGGGTGGGAGGGAGGATCCACGAGGATTGTGGGCGTCGGGGCCGTGGCGGCGGCCGGTCGATGCAGGGGTGCACATCATGTGCGCGCGTTTCCTGGCTTGGATCCGCGATGAGGACAGCCGCAGGCTCAAGGATCCTGCTGGAGGAGCTCAAGGAACCAGGAAGGGATGATTTCGCTGGGTCTCGAGCTCGCGGCACCGGCTGGGAGCGTGCGTCGACGAGGCGGCCAGCGGCCGCCGGCCTGTGGCAGGCAGCCACGGTGGCCGAGCTGGTCCAGCACGGGGCTCCCGCCCATGGGAGAAGGTCTCTGGGAGGTTCCGCAGCGTGCCCCAGGCGGAGGCTACGGTGCCGCTGGCCTGGGTACACTGGCCGTCGTCTTCCACGTCGGTCAGGTCGGCTTCCCTTGCTGTTGTGCTCGGGGGCGGTGGCTGGCGGTGGAGGCGAGCCTCCGCGTCGATTGGACGAGAGTGAGCCCACCCCTCCACGAATGACGCGGCTCCGAGTGATTCCTGCGGAGCTGGAGCCAGCTCGCCACGAATGACTCAGCGCTCCCCGGGCCGGGTGGTGGTGGCGCTGTGAGCAGCGAACACCGGTTAGCTTTTTCGGGTCCCCGTGAGTGGCTTCATGGCCGAGCGCTTCATCCCCTGTCCCGAGTGTGGCTTCGCGGTGGAAGCCGGGCGCGAGTTCTGCCCCGACTGCGGGCTGCACCTGCGGCACAAGGCCTCGCTGTTCGGGCGGCTGATGGGCCGCGGCGCGCCCCAGCGCAACCCCGAGAACCTGCGCGCGCTCGAAGCGCGGCTGCAGGCCGAGGTGGAGCGGCTGCAGGAGCACGCGACGCACCTGGAGGCCACGCGCCGGCCGCTCCAGGAGCGGGTAGACGGGGCCAGGAGCCAGGGCCGGGATCCGGGGCCTCTGCTGGAGGCCATCCGGGGCATCGACGCCGCGATCCAGGAAGCGCGCCTGCTGGTGCAGCGCCAGCGGGCGGTGCTGGCCGGGGTGGATGTCGAGCGCAGCCACAACCGGATCAGGGCCTTCATGGCCGGGCTGGAAGACGACGCCGATGGGCAGAGCCTTGACCAGCTGCTGTCGGGTGAGCCGGAGCGCGCGGCGCTGCCGCTGCCCGCCGGGCTGGAGCGGCTGTCGGGGCTGGCGTGGTCGCCCTGCGGGCGCTGGCTGGCAGGATTGACCGGCGAAGGGCGGCAGCTGCTGCTGTGGTCCCTGGAACAGCCGGGGCCGCCCAGGTCCATCGAGATCCCCCATGCCCGGGCCGACCTGCTGGCGTTTTCGCACGACAGCGAGCTGCTCGCGCTTGGATGTCGCGGCGGGGTGCAGCTGCTGGCCACGGCCGAGGCCGAGCATACGGCCGCCGCCTTGCTGCCTGGGGGCGGCTGGGGTGTGGCTCCCACGGTCACGGCGCTGGCCATCGAACCCGGCGGCGCCTGGCTGGCGGTGGGCGACAACAAGGGGCAGCTGCACCGCTTCGCCTGCGACGACGGGCTGCGCGCCCTCCAGAGCCAGCGGGGTGCCCACGGTTTTGGGCTGGCAGGGCTGGCGGTGGAGCCCGGTGGGCTGCGCATGTTCAGCGCGGGCAGCGGCACCGTGCGCTCCTGGTGGGTGCAGGGCGACAAGCTGGTGGGCTTCTCCAGCCGCGAGCTGGCGGGGGCCGGGCATATCGGCTTCGATCCGGGTGCTCGGCGGATCGCCGTGGCCCAGGGTGGCTTCGTCTCGGTGTGGGACGCCAGCATGTCCCACCAGCTGGGGCGCTTCGGGCTCGAGGGGCACCTGCGGAGCTTCGCGTTCTTCGGCGATGGCCAGCGCCTGGCCTGCTGGAGCAGCCGGGGCCTGGTGCTGGGCTCGCCAGCGTCGCGAAAGATCTTCACCTTGTGGAACACCGGCGCGGAGCTGACCGCCGTCGCCTTCGCACCCCACGCGCTGCGGGCGGCCTGCGCCACCGAGGACCCCGATGGAGCCCTGAGCCTCGAGCTGGTGGACTTCGCCTCCGCGGGGCTGGTGGGGCTCACGCGCAAGGCCATGGCCGAGCTGGAGAACAGCATCCGCGAGGCCATACGGCTGCGTTCGGCCTTCGAGCTGGAGCGGCCCGGGGCCAGGGCGGCCAAGGAATCGGCGCTGGTCACCCACCTGCGCGGGCTGGTGCGCGACGCTGGGCTGTCGGCGGTGTACGCGGTCACGCGGCGGGCTCAAGCAGCCGAAGAGGCCACCCGGCGCGGCGGTGAGCTCGACGAGGTGGTGCGGCAGCTGGACCTGTTGTTCGGTGAGCTGGATGACCTGGAGGACCAGCTGGAGCGGGCGCGGGTGCAGGCGCCAGATCTGGAGCCCTACCTGCAGCGGCTGCGGGTGCTGCCCGTGGCGGTGCTGCGCGGCCAGGTCGATGCCTTGATGCACAACATCGAGGTCACGATCCGCAGCGGCGACGTGGCGGACGAAGAGAGCCTGCGGGTGGCGCTGGCGCGCCTGCGCAGGTTGGAAGCCCATGTGGGCGATCTGGAGCGGCTGGCCAACGGGCTGTCGGGGCACTTCTGGGGCAACCCTGAGCGGCCCCTGCTTGTGGAAGCCCTGCGGCGCCTGCAGCGGGACTTCCCCGGCTGGATCGACGCCATGCTGGCGCGCATCGTGTCCTCGGCCATCGGGCGCATCGACGCCTTGGAAGAATCTTTTGGGCTCGACGTGCTGCGCGATCAGCGGGCGCGCATCGCCGGCCAGGCTGGTGCCGGCGGCGACGTGGCCGCCGAGGCTGACTGGGTGCTGCGCAACGCCATGGGCGAGGGCGTGCTGGGAAAAGACCACACCGAAGCCGAGCGCCAGGGAGCGGTGGAGCAGCTCGACGCCGAGTGGCGCCGGCTCGACGCCGAGACCCGCGCCTGGCTGGAGATGCATCGGGTCACCCAGGGCAAGGAATAAAGCGCCCCGAAGCGGCCTTGAAATGCGCTGGAGGGCCGGGTAAGGGACCCGCCTTCCTCAACATCTACCCAAGCCCGTGCCCTGCACGGCACCCATCCCCGGAGGGAAGCATGGAACTCAAGCAGAAGGGCGCCAGCGCCAACGTCGGTTCGTTCAAGCAGCTGCTGGTCAGCATGAAGTGGACCACGGCTGCCGACTTCGACCTCGCCGCCGTGTACGAGACCAAGGACGGCCGCAAGGGCCTGGTCTACTTCGGCGACCTGGGCGACCTCAACGGCTTCCCCTACATGCAGCTGTCGGGCGACGAGGGCGTGGGCGACGCCGGCGGCGACAACGAAGAGCAGATGCGCATCGCCTCGCTCGACGAGATGAAGTACGTCTGGATCCTCTGCTGGGACTACGGCAAGGTGCAGGACGGCGCGCCCGCCCGCTTCTCCGACTCCGACGTCAAGCTCAACGTCATGGACGACCGCGGCACCAACCACGACGTGGTGCTCGACAGCGGCCAGATGGGCAACGTGGCCCTCATCGCCACCATCGACAACTCGAGCCCCATCGGTGGCCAGCTGGTCAACACCTCCAAGGCCGGCACCCTCAAGGGCCTGAGCAACCTCAACCAGCTCGTCGGCATCATCGAGAGCTAGGGGTCTGCACATGAGTCACCACCTCACCGCTCCCCTGGCGGAGCTCAAGACTGAGCTGTTGGCCGACGGCATCATCGACGCCGACGAGGTCGCGCTGCTGCGCGAGCGGCTGTACGACGACGGCATCATCGACCGCGAAGAAGCCGACTTCCTCTTCGAGATCAACGACGCCGTCACCGGCAAGCCCAACGACGCCGGCTGGGCCGCCCTGTTCGTCGAAGCCCTCACCGACCACGTGCTGGCCGACGAGGTCTCCCCTGGCGTGCTCGACGCCGACGAAGCCGGCTGGCTGCTGGCCAAGATCGAAGGTGACGGCCAGGTGGACGACGCCGAGCTGGCCCTGCTCATCAACATCACCGCCAAGGCCAGCGACTGCGACGCGGGCTTCAACGCCTTCGTGCTGGCGGCCCTCAAGGCCAAGGTGCTCGAAGACGGCGTGGTGGACGACGAAGAGGTCGAGATGATCGAGGCCGTGATCTACGGCACCGGCGGCGGCGCCGGCGCCGGGGTGGATCGCGCCGAGGCCGACTTCCTCTTCGAGATCAACGACGCCGTCAGCGGCGAGGCCAACTGCGCCGGCTGGCAGGCCCTGTTCGTCGAAGCCATCGCGGCCCACGTGCTGGAAGACGACGTCTCCCCAGGCGTCATCGACGACGACGAGGCCGAGTACCTGCACGGTCAGCTCTACGCCGATGGCCAGATCGACGCCGTGGAGCAGGCGCTGATCAAGCACCTCAAGGGCGCGGCCAAGGGCGCCGTCCCTGCCAAGATGCAGTTCCTGTTCGGCATGTACGCCTAGCTCTCTGGAGCGACACGGCCCGGGCTCCGGCATCCCGTCGGGCTCGGGCCGCTTTTCGTTTGGGGCCCGCTGCGACCCCGCGTTACGCT
Organism: uncultured Enterobacterales bacterium; assembly: GCA_964512185.1. Classification (GTDB taxonomy): domain Bacteria; phylum Myxococcota_A; class UBA796; order UBA796; family JAFGLY01; genus CAZEJJ01. The sequence continues at coordinate 7,406 of CAZEJJ010000224.1, forward strand.
CGCTGACCCCTGTCCGAGGACCTCCCGCATGTTCCTGAATCTGCTGCTCGCGCTGGCCCTGGTGGGCCTGGCCTCGGTCATCATCATGTACGCCTGCAACTCGTTCGAGGACGCGGCGGACCACCTCGGTCGCAACATGCCGCCGGGGGTCAAGGGCGCCACCATCAACGCCATCGGCAGCTCCCTGCCCGAGCTGCTCACCACCTTCATCCTGCTGGTGTTCTTCCTGGACAAGGACGGCTACTCCGGCGGCATCGCCACCTGCGCCGGTTCGGCCATCTTCAACGCGGCGGTCATCCCGGGTGTGTGCATCCTGGCCGTGGTCTACCTGGGGGTCAAGAACGCCAAGGGGCAGCGCGACAAGGTGCCCTTCATCGAGGTGGGCCGCCCCACAATCCTGCGCGACGGGTTCTTTTTCGTGCTGGCCGAGCTGGTGCTGATCTTCCTGCTGGGTAGCCACGTGATGCATTGGTGGATGGGCGCCGTGCTCATGTCCGTCTACGCCATCTACTTCACCGTGCTGATGGTGCAGTTCAAGCTGCACGGCGACGAAGACGAAGAGGGCTCCACCGACCAGGACGACGACGACGAAGAAGAAGAAGAAGAGGTGGGCTTCCTCAAGGCCCTGCTCACCTTCGACTTCAACAACCTGTACTTCAAGGGCGCCGAGCTCAACAACGGCCGCGCCTGGGCCGTGCTGGCCTCGGCCACCGCCATCATCGGCGTGGCTTGCTACATCCTGTCCTGGGCCGTGGTGGACGCCGCCGACACCCTGGGCATCCCGCTGTACTTCACCACGGTCATCCTGGCGGCCGCCGCCACCTCGGTGCCCGACACCGTGCTGTCCATCAAGGACGCCATGGACGGCGACTACGACGACGCCGTGGCCAACGCCATCGGCTCCAACATCTTCGACATCACCGTGGCCCTGGGCCTGCCGCTGTTCGTCTTCGCGCTGATCAACGGCCCCATCGAGCTGTCCTCGGTGGGCGGCTCCGCTGCCGACGTGCAGATCCTGCGCGTGGTGCTGCTGGGCTTCACCGCCATCGTGCTCATCACCTTCCTGCTGGGCCGCAAGATGTCCGCGATCAAGGGCGCCTTCCTCATCAGCCTGTACGGCTTCTGGACCGCCTTCATCGTGATGCGGGCCATGCATGTCGCCTGGGTCGACGCCGCGGTCGACTCCGTCAATTCCGTCCTCAACACCGTCCTCTGACCGACCTGTACCCAAGGAGTCGACCATGGAACTCAAGCAGAAGGGCGCCAGCGCCAACCTGGGTGCCTTCAAGCAGCTCAAGGTCTCGCTGATCTGGACCTCGGCCGTCGACCTCGACCTGATGGCCTTCTACAAGACCAAGGATGGTCGCACCGGCGGTGTCTACTCCGACAACTACGCCGGCGGAAGCCTGGGTGATCTCAACGCCTTCCCCTTCCTGCAGCTGTCGGGTGACGAGGGCGTGGGGGCCACGGGCGGCGACAACCAGGAAGACATGCTGGTGGCCAAGCTCGACGACTTCGAAGAGCTCTACATCTGCGCCCTGAACTTCACCGACGCCTCCGAGGGCAAGAGCCGCACCTTCGCCGAGTTCGACGCGCGGGTCGAGGTGGCCACTGACCGCGGTGAGAAGCACACCATCAACCTCGACTCCCGCCAGCAGGGCTCCGTGGCCATCCTGGCCAAGTTCAGCGCCGGCTTCCTGGGCGCCCAGCTGCTCAACGACTCCCAGGTCATGAGCTTCGACCAGTTCAAGACCACCGTCCCCGGCGCGGGCGAGATCAAGCTGGCCTCCAAGGTCACCCTGGCCCAGAAGGGCGATAGCTTCGCCATCAAGCCCAAGGCGAGCAGCGCGGCGGGTGGCAACGAGGTGCTCATCAACCTCAACTGGAACACCGGCGCCCCCAAGAAGAAGGGTTTTCTGGCGGGCCTGCTGGGCGGCGGCGCCGAGATCGACCTCGACCTGGGCTGCTTCTTCGAGATGTACGAGGGCCCCAAGTCGGCCATCCAGCCCCTCGGTCGCCAGAACCCCGACGGCACCTTCGGCTCCTTCAACTACCCCCCCTGGATCCTGCATCTGGGCGACGACCGCTCCGGTGGCTGGTCCGAGGGCGAGAACCTCAAGATCAACCTGGCGCAGTGGGCCAGCATCAAGCGGGTGTTGATCTACACCTACATCTACGAGGGCGCGCCCCGCTGGGACGTCACAGATGCTGTGGTCACCATCAAGGCCCCCGGCAACCCGGTCATCGAGGTGCGCATGGGCGACCAGCGCAACTCCCAGCGCCTCTGCGCCATCGCGCTGCTCGAGAACAACAACGGCCAGATCAAGGTCACCAAGGAAGTGGTGTTCTTCCCCGATCAAGAAGAGTGCGACCACCACTACCGCTGGGGCATGCGCTGGGTGGCGGGCAGCAAGGACTAGGAGCCTGTAGGGCGCACCGAATCTACTGCGGCCCACGATCCACACCTCTTGACGCGCTCTTCGCGGCGCTGCTGACATCAACATGTTGAAAACATGCCTTCTCCCAGCAGCACCACGCAGGGCGCCCCCTGAGGCGCGCCTCGCGGCCCTCGCTACGATTCGGCACCGGCGGCACGGATCCCTGCGTTCGCACGGCCCACGCCGCCTACGCCCTACAGGCTCCCAGGAGCCCTCGGGAAAGCTCATGTCTACTGCGACCCACCGGTGCCTACTGCGACGCGTCCTGCTTGCAGCGCCCGACTGTCAGCGTCACTGCGTACGCGTTGCAAACACGCCTCCGCCGGTCGCTACTGCGCAGAACCCGTCCGTACGGTCCACCGCCTGCGGCGGCGGCTTTCGCCCCAATGCTTCGCATTGTCGCTACGGCCCTGGAGGCTCTCGCTGCGACATGAACCGGCGGCAGGC
>CAZEJJ010000225.1:0-10285 GCA_964512185.1 uncultured Enterobacterales bacterium
AGCCAGCGAGCGAAGCGAGCCCAACCATTTACCCTCAAGCCTCAAGCCTCAAGCCTCAAGCCTCAGAGCCGCCAGGCTTCCAATTGAACCCGCTGGCCATTCCGCCATACAGTGGGGCCCATGCCTGGACCTGCCAACACGCGTGACAAGAGCTGGGACTACATCATCGTCGGTGGCGGCTCGGCGGGCTGCGTGCTCGCCAACCGCCTGAGCGAGGACCCGTCCACCCGGGTGCTGCTGCTGGAGGCCGGGCCCGGGGACCACCGGCTCGACTTCCGCCTGCACATGCCGGCGGCGCTGACCTACCCGCTGGCCGGGCGCACCTACAACTGGTGGTACGAGTCGGATCCAGAGCCGGCCCTGGGCGGCCGGCGCGTCTACCAGCCCCGGGGCAAGGTGCTGGGCGGCTCCGGCTCCATCAACGGCATGATCTGGATCCGGGGCAACCCGCTGGACTACGAGCGCTGGGCTCAAACCCCCGGTCTGGAGGGCTGGGACTTCGCGCACTGCCTGCCCTACTTCCGCCGGCTGGAGCAGCGCCTCGGGGGCGCCGACGAGTACCACGGCGACGACGGCCCGCTCTACCTGACCCGGCCCGAGTGCGGAGGCCCGCTGTTCGAGGCGTTCTTCGAGGCCGCGCGCCAGGCGGGCTACCCCGTGGTGGATGACGTCAACGGCTTCCAGCAGGAGGGGTTCGGCGCCTTCGACCGCACCACCTTCCGCGGCCGCCGCTGGAGCGCGGCCCGGGCCTACTACCACCCGGTCAAGGGGCGGCCCAACCTCACCCTGCTCACCCGGGCCCACACCACCCGCGTCTTGCTGGAGGGGCGCCGCGCCGTGGGCGTGGAGTACCGGCACCGCGAGCAGCAGCACACCGCGCGCGGCGGCGAGATCATCTGCTGCGGCGGCGCGATCAACTCCCCCTGGCTGCTGCAGCTGTCGGGCGTCGGTCCGGCCTCCACCCTGGAGGCGGCGGGCATCGAGGTGGCCCACGGGCTGGCTGGCGTGGGCGAGGGGCTGCAGGACCACCTGGAGGTGTACGTGCAGTACGCCTGCAAGGAGCCGGTGAGCCTGTTCCCGTCGCTGGCCTGGTGGCGCGCGCCCTTCATCGGCGCCCAGTGGCTGTTCGCCGGCTCCGGCGTGGGCGCCAGCAACCACTTCGAGGCGGGCGGCTTCATCCGCAGCAATGACCAGGTGCAGCACCCGAACGTGCAGTTCCACTTCCTGCCCATCGCCATCCGCTACGACGGCAGCGCGCCGGCGTCTGGCCACGGCTTCCAGGTGCACGTGGGGCCGACCCTGTCCGACGCGCGCGGCTGGGTACGCGCCCGCTCCACCGATCCGGAGGAGCACCCCTCCATCCGCTTCAACTACCTCTCCACCGATCAGGATCGCCAGGAGTGGCTGGAGGCCATCGCCTGCGCCCGCCGCATCCTGACCCAGCCCGCCTTCGACGGCCTGCGCGGCGAGGAGCTCGCCCCGGGGGAAGAGGCCCGCAGCGACGAGGCGGTCCTCGACTTCCTGGCGCGAGAGACCGAGAGCGCCTACCACCCGAGCTGCACCTGCCGCATGGGCGCCGACGAGGGCGCCGTGACCGATCCCGAGCTGCGGGTGCACGGCCTGCAGGGGCTGCGGGTGGTGGACGCGTCGGTGATGCCCCACGTGACCAACGGCAACATCTACGCCCCGGTGCTGATGATCGCCGAGAAGGCCGCCGACATTATCCGCGGTCAGACCCCGCTGGCGCCACAGGAGGCGCCGTACTACCGCCACGAGGTGACGTCATGAGCGAGGGCCATATCTATATCGACGGGCGCTGGGCCCCGGCGGCCTCGGGCGCCACCCGCGAGGTGATCAACCCCCACGACGCGTCGGTGGTGGCCACCATGTCCGAGGGAGACCGGCAGGACGCGAAACGCGCCGTGGCGGCCGCCCGCGAGGCCTTCGACGCCTCGCCCTGGCCGCGCATGTCCCGCGCGGATCGATGCGACCTGGTGGCCAGCCTGGCTGCGGCGGTGCGGCAGGACCGGGACGAGCTCTGCCGGCTGGAGACCCTCGACACGGGCAAGACCCTGGCCGAGAGCGGCTGGGACATGGACGACGTGGCCGCGGTGTTCGACTACTACGCCCGCCTGGGACTACAGTGGCCGGCCAGCGAGCCGCTGCCGTCGCCCAACGCCGGCTCCGAGAGCGTGCTGGTTCAGGAACCTGTGGGCGTGTGCGGCCAGATCTCTCCCTGGAACTACCCGCTGCTGCAGGCCTCGTGGAAGCTGGCGCCGGCCATGGTGGCGGGCTGCACCGTGGTGATCAAGCCGAGCGAGCTGACGCCCCTGAGCACCGTGCGCCTGGTCGAGCTGGTCCATGATCTGGGCATCCCCCCGGGAGTGATCAACCTGGTGCCAGGCGCCGGGCCCACCGTCGGCGCCGAGCTCGCCGAGAGCCACGACGTGGATCTCATCTCCTTCACCGGGGGCGTGCAGACGGGGCAGGGCATCATGCGGGCCGCCGCCGGCAACCTCAAGCGCGTGGCGCTGGAGCTGGGGGGCAAGAACCCGCACATCATCTTCGGCGACGCCGACCTGGAGGTGGCCCTGGACCACAGCCTCAACGGGGTGCTGTTCCACGCCGGCCAGATCTGCTCGGCCGGGGCGCGGCTGCTGGTGCAGGACGACATCTGCGACCGGTTCACCGCGGCGCTGGGGGAGCTGATGGCCGCGGTGCCCCTCGGCAGCGGCATGAGCCCCGAGACCCGCATGGGCCCGCTCATCTCCGGCGAGCACCGGCAGAAGGTCGCGGCCTTCGTCGACGGGGCCGTGGAGCAGGGCGCGCGCCTGGTGTGCGGGGGCAGGGCGCCTGGCGACCCTGCGCTGGCCCGGGGCTTCTACTACCAGCCCACCCTGCTCGACGGCTGCACGGCGGAGATGGACGTGGTGCAGCAGGAGGTGTTCGGCCCGGTGATCACCGTGGAGCGGTTCTCGAGCGAAGATGAGGCCGTCGCCCTGGCCAACGACACCGACTACGGGCTGTCGGCCGGGCTGCACACAACGGATCCCATCCGCGGGAACCGCGTGGCCGCCGCCCTGCGCTTCGGCACCGTCTGGATCAACGACTTCAACATCTACTTCCCCGCGGCGCCCTGGGGCGGCTTCAAGCGCTCCGGCATCGGCCGCGAGCTGGGCCGCGCCGGCCTCGAGGAGTACACCGAGCTGAAGCACATCTACCGACAGAAGGAGCCGGCGCCCCTGGGGTGGTTCACCGGCTGAGGCGCGCTACTGCCAGGTCACCACCTGGCCCTTCTGGGTGACCCGCGCCATGTTGCGGAACTGGTCGGAGAAGTTGGCGTCGTTGATGTCCACGCCCTTGAGCTCGAGCCCCTGCACCGCCATGAACAGCTTGCCCGGCGCGGGCTTCTCCGCGTTCACCGTGGCCGGCAGAGAGGGCAGGGTGTAGCTCAGCGCGCCCGCCTTGGGCTTGAAGAAGAGCACCTCCCACAGGGCGCGCCCGGTCTTCTCCGGCATCAGCTTGGCCGAGGCCAGGGTCAGCCCCGCGGGCACGCTGAAGCCGAGCTTGCCCCCTTGCCAGGTCGCGTGCCCCGAGGGCAGGTCCAGCAGGCTGACAGCAACCGGCGCGGTCACCCCGGTGATGCCGCGCTTGACGAACAAGCTCTCGGTGTTGCGATCGTCGTCGTTGTTCTCCACCCCGTCGCTGGCGCTCACCACCGCCCAGAAACTCCCGCCCTTGAAGTCTCCCTCCAGCTTGGGCACCCGGGCCGTGCCCGCGGCGCCGGTGGCCACGGCCTGGTAGATGGTGGCGATCTCGGTATTGGCCAGCTCCAAAAAGATGTTGCTGGTCATCAGCTTGGTCCCCGCCGGCTTGGCGGGCAGGGTGAGGTTCAGCGTGTAGGCGTTGGGGCTCACCGGGATGCTGACCCCGGAGAGGGTCTGCCCCTCCTGCACCTTGAGCCCGGTCTTGACCCCCACATGGGTGATGCTGAAGGTGTCGTCGCTCTCGGTCTTCGTGCCCTTGGTGTCGTAGTCGCCGATGAGGGCGAACACGCCGAAGGCGCCGGCCGGCACCTTGACCATCCACTCCTTCTGCCCCAGCGCCGGGGAGTAGAGGTTCAGGTCGCCCTTGGGCTGCTGCACGCTGTTGCGGGGCGTGCTCAGGTTGCGGTCGAGCAGGAAGTGGACCATGCCCACGTGCAGGTGGTTCTTGGGCAGCTTCGGCAGGGAGGACCAGCCGGAGATGGTGCCCTTGCAGGCGCCCGTCTTGATGCTGAAGTTCCCGCCGCGCGGGCCGAGGGCCGCGGTGTAGTTGGCCGCGTCGAGGCCCTCCACAGTGGTTGTGGTGTACCCCTTGAGGGCCACGGTGACGCTCACCGGGCCGTTCAACCCCGCCTTGCGGAAGCTGATCAGGCCGTCCTTGTCGGTGGAGCCCTGGTGGGTCTTGCCGTCGCCCACCATGACGAAGGCGCCAACCAGCGGCTTTTTGGTCAGGCCGTCGATGACATGCACGTTGAGCCGGCCGCGGATGGCGCCGCCGGTGGTGCCGCCGCCCTTGACCAGCTTGGGCGCCGCGTCATTGAGGATCCCGTCGGTGTCCCTGGCGGCGTTGCGGTCCGACCCCGGTCCGGCGTCGGCGGCCGCCACGTCGTCGTCGCTGCACCCGGCGAGGGCGAGGCACAGGGCAAGCGAAAGCGTGAGGATGTGCAGGGGCCTGGTCATGGCGTCACTCCTGTGGGCAGAGACTCGATTGTCGCCGAGTCGAGCGCGCCGTGCCAGTGATCAGGATCCCAGGATGCGGTTCAGCCGGTTCTTCATCCGGTCGACGCCGCCACCGGAGAACTCCTTGGCGCGCTTGCCCTGCTGGAAGATGACGTTGTGGGGCAACCCCCCGACGCTGGCGAGCCAGAGGTTCTCCCGCTTGAAGTCCATCAGGCCCTTGCCGTCCAGCTCCATCTTGCCGAAGCGAACCTCGGGGAACTCCCCCTCCTCGAGGTAGTGCGTCAGCTCCTCTGTCCACTCCGCGCACGCCGGGCACCCCTTGCGGCCCAGCAAGAGCACCGCCATGGGAGCCGAGATGAATTCGCGCCAGTTTTCGCCGGTGATACGTTCGAGCCGCTCCATGGGTCCCTCCTCGAGGTTCAGGGCTGTCGCCACGCCTCAGGCGACGAAGCCGTCGCCCTTGTTCCAGTCCGCGCCGCACAGGCCGCCGCTCTGGAACGCCTGCACCGTACGCAGCGTCTCTGCCGGGCTGCGGCCCACCTCGGTGTCGTTGACGGACAGCGAGCGTACCACGCCCTTGTCGTCCACCACGACCGTGGCGCGGAAGGCGATGCCGGCGTCCTCCTTGAGCACGCCGAAGGCGCGGCTCACCTGGTGGTTGGTGTCGGCCAGCACCGGGTGGGTGATGTCCTGGGGGAAGATCTCGCGGTCCTCGAACCAGGCCTTGTGGGAGAAGAAGGAGTCGGTGCTGGCGCCGATGATCGCCACGTCGTCATCCTCGAAGTCCTCGGCCAGCTGCTGGAAGCCGCGGATCTCGGTGGGGCAGACGAAGGTGAAGTCGAGGGGGTACCAGTACACCACGTACCACTTGCCCTGGAGGCTCTCGCTGCTGACCTCCTGCTGCTCTCCGTTGACATACGCCTGGGCGCTCCACTGCGGGGCCGGCTTTCCGATGAGGCTCATTTTCATCCTCCTGGCATGGCTGAGGTTGTTTTCGGAGCAGAATCTAGTGCTGCTGTGCATGGGATCAACCCCGCGACTAACTAAATTAGGCGAAAAAAGCTGCATGCAGCGTTGTATGTTTGCGGGGCGCCGAGGAGAGCCACCATGCCAACCACCGTTCGTCCACTCATCCTGCTGCCCCTCGCCCTGCTGCTGAGCCTGCCCGCGTGCAAGGGGGGCAACCCGCCCAAACCGCAGCCGCCCGTGGAGGTCGCGCTGGACGTGGAGGGGATGACCTGCGGCAGCTGCGAGAACGCCATCCAGACCGAGCTGGGCCGCAAGGCCGGCGTCGTCTCGGTGCGCGCCTCGCACACCGACAAGAAGGCCTGGATCAGCTACGACCCCAAAAAGATCAAGCCGGAGCAGCTCGCCGCCGCCATCAAGGAGCTGGGCTACAAGGTGACCCTGCCCCAACCCTGATCTCACCCGGATCCGCGGATTCCAGGAGCATTCTGGCATTCTGGCGTTCTGGCACGCTGGCAATCTGGCATTCGAAACTACCAAGCCGCGCCAACGGCATGGTAGTTTCGTCCCATGTCGTTTCAGTTCAGCTCTGATCCTGCTCAGGCCGAGCAGCAGATGCGGGCCATCATCCAGCTCATGGTTGCCATCGGCTACCTGGACGCCGAATTCGGCGCCGGAGAGCGCGCCTTCATCCGGGAACGCATCCGGGACCTGGTGCGCCAGCGAGCCCTGGACACCCTGGGGGACGATCCCTTCCTGGATGACGTGGTGGAGAGCATCGCCGGTCATTTCCTGGAGGTGATGGACGAGGTCGACCAGCGCATCAAGGGGTTCTTCGACGAGGCGGTCCTCTCCTCTTCCGGCGAGACCACCGACCAGTACGTGCTGTCCCGGCTCAAGCTGGTCTGCTTCGAGCTGCTCAAGCGCTTCGACGAGAGCGAGCACTCCGGCATCCTGCAGACGGTGGACGAGCTTATCGCGGCCGACGGGGAGGCGAGCCCCAACGAGCTCGCCTTCCGGGACGAGCTGCATCACCTGGTCACCGCCACCATGGAGCTGGACGAGGAGGAGCTGGAGCCGCTGGAGGCCGGGTCGGTGATCATCGACCGGCCGCGCATGCTCATCGCCACCTCGGCCAACCACCCCTTCTTCCCCCAGTTCGAGTGGGACTTCACCACGGACCGGGCAAAGTTCGCCCGCCAGGCCGCCACCGAGATGGCGCTCATGGACCAGGTGGAGCGACAGCTGGACACCCAGCGCGCGGCCGGCGCGGGCGGCTGGCCAGCGCCGCCCGCTTCTCGGACTTCACCGGCCAGGAGCCGTTCCTCGACGGTCACGTGTTCGTCAACCAGCCGCCGCCGGACCAGGATCACGAGCTGCTGGTGCTGGGCGACCTGCACGGCTGCTACTCCTGCCTCAAGGCGGCCATGCTGCAGGCGAACTTCTTCGCCAAGTACCAGGCCAACCTCAAGGACCCCCGGCGCAACCCGCCGATCTACCTCGTGCTGCTGGGCGACTACATCGATCGCGGCAAGTTCAGCTACACCGGAACCCTGCGCGCCGCCATGCAGCTGCAGCTCAAGATGCCCGGCGTGATCTACATGTTGCGGGGCAACCACGAGTACTACCTGGACATCGACGGTACCGTGGTGGCGCCGGTGCGGCCCTGCGAGGCCATGGACTCCATCGCCGATCGGGCGGACAACGAGGTGTTCGCCCGCTACATGAACCTGTTCGAGGCGCTGCCGAACATGCTGTTCTTCGGCGACATCCTGTTCGTGCACGGGGGCATCCCCCGGGACGACACCTTGCGGCAGAACTGGCGCGGGCTGGCGTCCCTCAACGATCCGGAGATGCGGTTCCAGATGATGTGGAGCGACCCGAGCCTGTCGGAGTACGTGCCCCTGGAGCTGCAGCACGCCAACGCGCGGTTCCCCTTCGGCCGTCGGCAGTTTCGCCACTTCATGCGCAAGACCGGCTGCCGCACCCTGGTGCGTGGCCACCAGCTCATCGACGAGGGGTTCCGTGTCGTCTACCGTGACGCGGACGCCGTGCTGCTGAGCGTCTTCTCCGCCGGCGGCCGGAACAACGCCGACCTGCCGGAGGACTCCACGTACCGCGATGTGACCCCCATGGCGCTCTCCGTGCGACGCCGGGAGGGGGTGTCCACCTTCACGCCGTTCGAGATCGACTACCAGCGCTACAACGACCCGCGCTACAACGAGTTCTTCATCAGGCGGCTCGGCTAGATGGCCCCGGCCTCCAGCGACGGGGCGAGGCAGCGCCGCGGCGCAATACAGCGCCTGCTGGTGATGGCCAGCCTGATCCTCTCCGGCGAGGCCATCTTCAGCCTGCCGTTCCACGTGGCGCGCTTCTTCCGGCCCACCATGCTGGAGGTGTTCCGGCTGACCAACACCCAGCTGGGCGGCGCCCAGGCGGTGTACGGGGTGCTGGCCATGATCGCCTACTTGCCGGGCGGGCCCCTGGCAGACCGCTTCCCGGCGCGGAAGCTGATCACGGCATCGCTGATCTCCACGGCGGCGGGCGGGCTGTACCTGGCCACCCTGCCCGGGCTCGGGTCCCTGTGGTTCCTGTTCGGGTTCTGGGGCGTGACCACCATCGTGCTGTTCTGGGCCGCCATGATCCGGGCCACCCGCGAGTGGGGCGAGGACGACGAGCAGGGCAAGGCCTTCGGTCTGCTGGACGGCGGCAGGGGGCTGGTGGCTGCCTCTCTGGCGTCCATCGCCGTGCTACTGTTCGGCCTCTTCTTTCCCGACGACCCTGCAGCGGTCACTGATGAGGCCCGCGCCTCCGCCTTGCGCAACGTGATCCTCGCCTACACCGGGGTCACGGGCCTGACTGGCGTGCTGGTCTGGTTCACCATCCCCGATCCGCCCGAGGGGTCGCTGGTCAGCGGGCAGTCGATGCCGTGGAGCGACCTGTTGACCGTGGCCCGTCGGCCCTCCCTCTGGTTCCATGCCCTGGTGATCATCTGCGCGTACGTGGGCTACAAGGGCATGGACAACTACTCCCTGTACGCGGTGCAGGTCTACGGAATGAACGAGGTGGACGGCGCGGGCATCAGCGCCCTGGGCGCCTGGGTCAGGCCGTTCGCCGCGGTGGGCGCCGGGCTGGTGGCAGACCGGCTGGGCGCCTCGCGGACGTCCATCGGCTGCTTCCTGCTGATGCTCGTCTGCTACGCCGCCACCGCCCTGTACACACCCACGGTGGGGCAATCCGCGCCGCTTTACGCCACGGTTCTCTTCTCCTGCGTCGGTGTGTTCGGAATGCGCGGGGTCTACTTCGCGCTGCTGGAGGAGGGGAAGGTGCCCGCAGCGCTCACCGGCGCCACCACCGGGCTCGTGTCGCAGGTGGGCTACACGCCTGACATCTTCGTCTCTCCGTTGGTGGGGATTCTGCTGGATCGCTCGCCGGGCCTGGCAGGCCACCAGCACTTTTTCATCTTCATGGGCATCTTCGCCGCGCTGGGGCTGCTGGCATCGTACATGTTTGGCCGGGTGACTGCTGGATCTTCCACCGCTGGCTAGACCGGCCGCTGGATCCATCCAGATTTCATACCCTGGATCCTGTTCGAATTTCATAAGATCCCGAGATCGTTGGACCTGAATGGTTGGCACGGGCCTTGTATTGATGGGGGCCAGTCACCACAAAACAGCCACTAATTTTGGGAATCGAGTCGTTCAGAAATGAACAGGAGAGAGAGGATGAAGACCACCAGCCGCCGCGCCCTTTACGTTTCCGCCGCCTTCCTGGCCCTGGCAATGCTGCTGTCCCCCGCCGTCGAGGCGCGGAAGGTCACCTGGAGCCGCACGCAGGTCAAGGCCAGCAAGGGCAAGATCAGCGCAAAACAGATCAAGTCCAACGGCACCCGCCGGACCTACGTTCGCACCAACAAGGGCAGCTACCGCAGCGCCAACTGGAAGCTTCGCCACGGCACCAAGGCGTCGGCGTCCAGCCTGCGCAACGCCAGGGGCAAGGTCGTGGCCTCCCGCCGCGCCACCGTGGGCAAGAAGGGCTACACCGTGCGCACCCGCGTGGGTAACCGCGTGAGCAAGATCCAGAAGAAGGCCAACGGCACCCGCAGGGCGTCGGTCAAGACTCCCAAGGTCACCGTGAGCACCAGCCGCTGGAACCTGAAGAACGGCGTCAAGGCCAGCAGCACCTCCATCAAGAACGCCGCCGGCAAGGTCATCGCCAGCAAGCGCACCACCCGGGGCAAGAACGGCTCCACCATCAAGAGCCGGGTGGGCAACAAGCACACCACCATCAAGACCAAGTACGACCCGAAGACCAACACCGCCAGCGCCCTGAAGGTTGAGCGCACGCCGAGCCGCCTGCACGCGCAGTACGGCGCGGTGACGATTCAGAAGCGTTAGTAGCTGGCTTGTAGTCGACCGTTGACAGTTCCCGCCTCAGCTTCAGCCTCAGCCTCAGCGACAGCCGCCGCCGCAATCAATTCTGGCATTTCGGCGTCCTGGCATTCTGGCAGTCTGGCATTCGGCGGCGCCAGCCGCCGCCGCTGGTCTTGTCTCGGTTGAGTGGACACCTTTCATCGGGAGACAATCCCGCAGGAG
>CAZEJJ010000226.1:0-10264 GCA_964512185.1 uncultured Enterobacterales bacterium
CACGGCTCGCTGACGAAGACGCGCTCGCGCAGGAGTTCACCTCCAGATTGCGCTGCTCTACCTACGCGCCTTCTGCAACCCATTGGGGTTACGAGATTTCTTGATCGGGGTGGTCAACCTGGGGGTGGCGGAGTCAGGACTATCGTCCGTGAGAGGAACGATACCGGGCGCTCCGGTCGCGGAGCGGGGACTATCGTCCGCGAGAGGGACGATACTCGGGTCTCCGGTGGCGGAGCCGGGACTATCGTCCGTGAGAGGGACGATACTCGGGTCTCCGGTGGCGGAGCCGGGACTATCGTCCGTGAGAGGGACGATACTCGGGTCTCCGGTGGCGGAGCCGGGACTATCGTCCGTGAGAGGGACGATACTCGGCTCTCCGGTCGCGGACATCGCTTGCGATGGGGCAGGCAGGCCGCAGGCCTGACGCAGGGTGAGGACCTGCGCCCGTCCAATGGCTCAGGGCACCAACAGCGAGGCGGCCGTGGAGAGGGAGCGAGCCTCGGCGGCGCCGCTCGTTCTCCCGGCGCAGCTCGTCGCGCTGGCGCGGACGCGCAACGCCAGGCGACGGGTGGCGTTGCGGCCGGTGCGCAGGTCATGGCGCGTGAGTCGATGGCCCAGCGCGTCGAGGGTGCCACCGCACGACAGGATCCTGGCCCTGGGGTGCTTCAGGCGCAGCCTTCGCTCTCCCCAGAGCCAGCCCTGGAGCTCCGAACGCCAGCGCCGCAGGTCGGCGCGGCGATCCCCGAAGAGGAAGAGATCGTCTACGTAGCGGAGATAGCCGGGCACGCGGAGCTGGCGCTTGATGTGGTGGTCCAGCTCCAGGAGGTAGGCGTGGGCGGCAAGGAACTGGCTGGTGGAGGCGCCCACCGGCAGCCCGCCTCCCCGAGGCGGCCAGCCCGGGTCGAGCCCGAGCCACTCGCGGACAGCGGGGCGGTCCACCAGCCCGGCTCCGGCGTCCAGCACGTGGTCGAGCACCACCAGGAAGGCGTCGTCACGGATCCGGCGCGCCAGCAAGCCTCGCAGGATGTCGAGGTCCACGCTGGCGAAGAACGCGCGGATGTCCAGGTGCAGGGCGAAGCGGTGGCGGCGCATCGCGGCCTGCAGGGCCAACACGGCGCGCTGCGGGCCCAGCCCGGGTCGGCAGGCCATGTCGGCGGGCATGAGCGACGGCGCGAAGACCGGCTCCATCAACGAGACCAGCGCCGTGTGCACCACCCGGTCGGCCACCGGCGCTCTGGCGATGGCCCGGGGCTTGGGATCGCGGATCAGCAGCAGATCGAAGCCCTCGGGGCGCCAGCTGCCATCCGCCAGCTCACGGCGCAGGCCCAGCAGCTCCGCCTCGGCGCGGAACAGGAACCAGGCCACGTCCGGGCGACGGCGCTTGCCGCGGGTCGTGGCCGACAGGGCCTGGGACAGGAGTCCGGGCTCGCAGAGCCGAGGAAACAGCCCGCGCGCGGTCCTCACGGACGCTGGGCCCCGGGGGTGCCCGCCCGGACTGTCGGCCGGGGCCTACTGGAACGGGCGGGCGGGGTCGGGCTCGGGGAGGCCGGGGCCGCCCTCCGCCGCCGGGGGCGGGCCTGCACAGGGTCGGGGGTCGTGCTCGAGCGCGGGGCTGTGCCCGTGGTCGTCTTCATGTTCGCGCTGGTGCTCATTGCGTGAGCGCTCCGACCGCGTGCTGTGGGGGCCGGGCAGGACGAGGCGGAAGCCCTGGTTGTCGTTCCGATCGGCCGGGTGCCTCCTGTTCCGGTAGGCGGAGCGCGCCCTGTCGGGATCGTCGTTCCAGGAGCCGCCACGGATCACCCGCCTGGCGCACTTGACGGCTCGCCCCCTGAAGGTCTACGGCCGGGGCCGGCGTGGCGCCGTCGCCACCCGCCGATCATGCGCCCGATCTCCACCAGCTCCTCGCCCAGCCTGCGGGCGCCCCCGGGGCTGATCAGCTCCAGCTCCCGCGCCAGCCGCAGCTGCACCTTCAGCGCTGCGACGTGGCCGTCCGCCGCGAGCTGCTGCTCACGGCGGCGCTGGCCCGGGAAGCTCAGGGCCAGGGAGACGGCGCGGAGCAGGGCGTAGCCCTCGCGGGCCAGCGTGCGGCGCAGCTCCGGGCAGGGCGCGGAGGGGTCACCGTCCACCCGGCGTGCCAGGTCCAGCGCCAGGTCGTGGCAGCGGACGTAGAGCGGAGCGTCGCGCCAGCTCACCGGCGCTCCCCGCGGCGCGCGGCGCGCTCGGCCTGGCGGCAGCTGCCGCCCAGCGGAGGCATCAGCTCCTGCTCAAGCTGCTCCAGGACCGCGCAGGCCGGGCCCGACAGCGGCAGGCTCGCGTCGAGCAGCACCAGCCCCACGGCCCGAGCGAAGGCAGCCCGGGCGCGGGTCAGGGCCTCCAGACGCACGCCGCCGGCGTACTGGTGGAAGCCCTCGGCCAGGCAGAGGGTGCCCTCGGAGACGGCCTCGAGGGCCCGCGCGCGGTGGGGGATGGCCTCGCCGGCCGCTGCAGTCAATAGCCGCCTGGCCTCCATGGCGGCCTGGAAGGTGCGCGCGTCAACCACCGAGCGGCGCTTGTGCTCGCGCCGGGTGGCCGCGCGGCTGGGCAGGGCGCGGTCCACCACCTCGCGGATCTCGTCGGCCCGCGCCTGCAGCGCGCGGTGCTGGGCCTCGGTGAGGGGCAGCGCTGAGCGGGGGATCACCCAGCGCCCGCCCCGCTTGCGGCCAGGCAGATCGCCGCGGGCGAGCCGGGCGCGCACGGCGCGTGGGCTCTGCTCGAGCAGGGTGGCGGCTTCCTTGACGCTGAGGAGCACTGGGTTCCCGGAGAGGGGGAGGGCACAGAGACAGCGCGCAGCGGGAGCGGTTCCATGGACCTGGCGGCGCGGCTCGAGGGGGCCGCGATCCGGCACCCGGCGGCGCGCTCGGTGCGGCGTGGCCGGCTCGTGCCGGTGTGGCCCGAGCTCGTGCCGCGATCCGGCACCCGTCGCGTGCTCCGCCGGTCATGGCCGGCCGGCAGTGGCCGGCTCGTGGCCGGAGCCGGCATGGACATCGGTGCGGCCGGGCCGGGTGGCCCACGGCACACGCGGGGACGATGACGGGGCTCCGAAGGGCCACATCGCCGGTCCCCAACCCCGAAGGTGCGGGCATGCTGCGTCCCGCGCTCAGCTCAGGCGCATACGCTCCCCGTCCAGCCTTCCGCGCTGGACACCAATACCAATGGCCAAGGGCCTATGACCCGCTGAGGGGGCCGGGCAGGACGAGGCGGAAGCCCCGGCTGTCGTTCCGATCGGCCGGGTGCCCCCTGACCCGGTAGGCGGAGCGCGCCCTGCCGGGACCGTCGTTCCAGGAGCCGCCACGGATCATCCGCCCGGCGGAGGGATCGCCCAGGACGACGGCTCGGCTCGGATCGTGCTCCAGGCCCTGTTCACGGCCGGCATAGCTGGCCTGCCAGGCGTCGGCGCACCACTCCCAGACGTTGCCGTGCAGGTCGTGCAGGCCCCAGGGGTGCTGGCGGGCGCCGCCGTCGGGAGGCGTGGCCACCGGGTGGGTGTGGCCGCGGCTGTTGGCCCGGATCCAGCCCACGGCGAGCAGGTCCTCTTCGCGGTCCCCGCTCCAGTAGGGGGTGTCGGAGCCCGCCCGGCAGGCGTACTCCCACTCGGCCTCGGCGGGCAGGCGGGCCCCCAGCCAGCGGGCGAAGCTGACGGCGGCGTGCCAGCTGACGGCGTTGACCGGGTGGTCGTCCTGGCTCTCCGCGGGGCAGGGCTCGGCGTCGTTCCAGCGCTCGCTGGACCAGGGAAAGTCGCTGCGGCGCTCCCTGTGCCCCGGATCGAAGCGCTCGTACATGGCCCAGGTCACCGGCACGGCCAGCATCCAGAAGGGGTGCAGGATCTCCACCCGGTGCTGGGGACGCTCGTCGCCGTGGCCCTCCCCTTCATCGCTCCCCATCAGGAAGCTCCCGGCCGGGATCTCCCGCCACCAGGGGGCCATCGTGGCCAGCACGGCCTGGCGATCCTCGGCGGGGACGTGGTCGAAGAAGCGCGCGAGCCGGAGCCGCACCTCGCGCCGGGCCTTGGGCCAGCGACGCCCGCCCAGATCAAGGGCCTCCCAGAGCCAGAAGAGCAGCTCGCCGTCGCGGGTCAGGGGCCGCAGCCGGTCAGTGGCCGCCAGCAGGGACGGGGCGCTCGACAGCAGGTCGGGCAGACGCTGGAGCAGGGCGGTGTCGAAGGGCTGGGCCGCGGGCCAGGCCTGGATGACCTCGGCCACGTCGGCTCTCAGCCCGTCGCCGTGGCGGGGCGAGAGCCGGGCCACCTGGGCCAGGGAGGCGAGGGCCTCGGTGCGCTGGCCTCGGTCGCTCCCGACGACGGGCAGCACCCGCCCCACCAGCGCCCGGCGCCGCGTGGCCGACAGGTCCAGCTCCTCGCGCAGGGCGTCGGCCAGCACGCGGTCGTGCAGAGGCTGCCGGCCCTCGAAGGCGCCCCGCTCGTCCTCCACCAGCGCCTCGATGAACAGCTTGTCGTCCGCCCGGCGGCCCAGCACCAGGCTGACGGTCTCGCGCCAGGTGGGCTGGGGGGCCAGCTCGGCCAGGTGGGTCACCAGCGCCTGCACGCCCTCCGCCCCCCGGCGCTCGTCGAGGTCGCAGGCCGCCAGGTACTCCTGCAGCGTCAGGTGCAGGAAGCCGAACCAGCCGGGGCGCTGCTCCACCAGCAGGCCGGTGCGCTCGGCCAGCCAGCGCACCCAGCCCTGCATGCGGCGGCTCTGGGTGCGGACGGTGTCCGGGTCGTCGGAGCGCCCCTCGAGGACGACCAGGCGCTCCACCAGAGCCGCGCGGCGCACCAGGATGCCGGGCTGGATATTGCCATCGTCCGGGGGCGGCTCCTCGCTCTGCTCGTTCTCGGCCCTGTCCTTCTGCATCTCGTGGGCCAGGCGCTGCAGGAGGCCGCGCTGGCGGTTGGGATCGAGATCCTTGAAGTCGGCGGTGCCCTTCTTGAGGCGCACCCAGGTGTCGAGCAGGGTCTCGACCACCTCGTGGTACAGCTCGACCCGCTGGCCGGGCAGCTGGGCCCGGTGGCCGTGCACCAGGCAGATCAGGGTGGCCAGCAGGGGGTTGGTGGCCAGGGCCCGCACGGCTTTCGAGGTTGGAGCGGCCAGGGCCCCCTGCAGGTCGGCGGTGAGCCGGCGCCGCAGGTCGCGGTCGCCGGGCTCGCGGGCCGCGTACCAGCGCTCCACCAGCAGCGACAGGGCCTGGGGGCTCAGGGGGCGCAGCCGCAGGTGGCGGAAGGGGCGGGGGCCATCGTCGGTCGCTTCGTGGAGCAGGGCCTCGCGCCGCGCCTGCTCGTCGGGCAGAGGGGCCTCGTCGTAGCCCACTACTCGGCTGGTCACGAGCACGGGGCTCTGTGGGTACTGCTGGGCGAAGGTGCGCACCTGGCCCAGGGTGTCTTCGCGCTGGCCGGGCTCGGAGACCTCGTCCAGGCCGTCCAGCAGCACCAGGGCCTGGCCGCGCTGGAGCAGGCCCTCGAAGAAGGCGCTGTCGCGGGTGTGGCCGAGGGTGTCCCGGGCGTCGCCGACCAGGTAGTCCAGCAGGCACAGCCGCCCGCGCTGGGCCCGCTCGGCCAGGTAGGCGCGGAACTTGATGAGCAGCGGGACCAGGGCGCGGTGGGGGGGCTCGTCGCCCAGGGGCATGCCCCCGGCGGCCCAGACGCTCATGGCCTGGCAGAGGGTGGTCTTGCCGCTGCCGGGATCCCCCAGCAGCACCAGCCGGGCGGCGCGGCCCTGCCCATCGCGCTCCAGCAGCGAGCGCACCAGCGCGCCGGGGCCCAGGCCCGGGCTGTCGTCGCCAGCCCCGCGCGGCGCCACATCCAGGGGCACGAAGAGGTCCGCCACCGAGCTGTGCCGCGGGACCTTGCTGCGCTCGCTCAGGCCCAGGAAGCTGATGGTGCCGTACCGAGCCGCGACGCTGGCCCGGTAGCGGCTGGTCAGGGCCTCCAGGCTGGAGGCGGAGGGGGGCGGCGCGGCGCCTGGTGACCGAGCGTGCTCGGCCTGGGACAGGTGGGCGGGGAGGGAGAACTCCCAGACGCCGCCCTCGGAGCGCTCGTACAGCCCGCTGTCACGGCTCCAGTGGCCGCGGCCCTTGCCCGAGTAGCCCAGAAAGTGCACCCGGCCCCGGGCGCTGGCGCCGTCCAGCTCGACCAGCATGCAGCCCTTGTCGCGGCCCTTCTTGACGTAGGTGGCCCCGGCGGCCAGCTCGACGCAGGCGCCGTCGGGGCCGCTGCGCACGAAGCCTCCGTTGTCGTGCAGGTGGCCGCGCAGCAGGAAGTCGGGTCCGCCGGGGGCGAAGAGCACGCCCTCGACCCCGCGGCGGTCCCCCTCTGCGAGCCAGTCGGCGGGGTGGTGTACCAGCGCGACGCGCAGATCAACGGCCGGCAGCTCGGCCAGGGCCTGGCGCAGCTGCGCCTCGCCCAGCAGCAGCCGGCCCCGGGCGTCGCCGGGCCCGCTGGCCCAGGCGGAGTTGAGCTGCAAGACACCGACCACGCCGCAGCCCTCGACCTCCACCGGGTCGGCCCGCCAGGGGCGGCCGGGGCTCCAGGCGTGGGGGCCGAGCAGGCGGGCGGTGAAGGCGTAGAAGGCCTCGAGCCGCTGGGCCAGGGCGCCGGTGGCCAGGGGATCGCCGAGCACCTGCTCGATCTCGTCGGGGTCGAAGTCCTGGCCCTGGGCGCTGCGCAGCAGCCCATCGCTCAGGTACCGGCCGTAGCCGATGCGCCCGCGGTCCACGTCGTGGTTGCCCGGCACCAGGAAGAGCCGCTGGCGGGCCTCGAGCCCGCAGGCGGCCACCAGCTCACCCAGGAACTCCTCGGCCTGGCGGTACTCGGCCTCGAGGCCCTTGTCGGCGATGTCGCCGGTGACGAAGACCAGGTCGGGCAGCAGGCCCTCGCCGGCCAGGTCTTCGCGCACGAAGCGCAGCAGCCCCTGCAGCACCGCCCGCCGCGTCCAGAGCTTGTGGTCTTGGAAGTGCAGGTCCGAGACGTGCAGCCAGCGCAGCCGGCCCAGGCCGTGCAGCGGCGCGCCGGGACCCTGCCGCAGCTCGATCCAGGGGCCCATGATGCTGGCCAGGTCCGGCCGCTCCACGCTCAACGGCCCCAGCTCGGGTGGCCCGGCCAGCAGCACCATGGCCGGGACGTGCTTGACCATCCAGTCGCGCCCGTGGTTCATGGCCGCCAGGCAGCCCGACCAGCGCTCGACCGAGAAGCGCGGGGCCTCGACCCAGACCACGGGGCGCCCGGGGGGCAGCGCTTTCAGACGCTCGGGCAGGGCCCGCAGCTGGGCCGGCTCGGGCTCCACCGCCAGGAAGGGCCCGCGCTCGCGCAGGCGGGCGGCCAGCTCGTCCCGGGGGGGGGGGGCGCCCCAGCCCCGGCCCCCCGCGCCGCCCCCCGCCCCGGCGCGGGGCGGCCCCGCCGCGGGGCGGGGTCGGGCTCCACCGCCAGTACGGGCCCGCGCGCGCGCTGGCGGGCGGCCAGCGCGTCCCGGGCGGGGGGGCCCCCCAAGACCGTGCCCACCGCGAAGCCCCCGGCCAGGTCGAGCTCGTCGAACAGATCGCGCACCCGGGCCTCGGCCTCTCTGCCCAGGGAGAGGCGTGGGTCAGCCACGTCGGTCTCCCATCTCCAGCTCGCGGGCCAGCGCGGCCAGGCGCGCGACGTGCCCGCGGATGCCCGGGTGCAGGTCGTACCAGCCGTCGCCGTTGCGGTAGCAGAGGACCAGGCTGCTCTCGAGGTAGCGCGCGAGCCTGGGGAGATCCGCGTCGTCCACCCGGTCGAGCTCGAAGCTGTTCAGGATCCCCTCGAGGAGCCTGGCGCCTTCAACGCGCACGCCTTGTCGGCGCCGCTCGAGGAAGCGATCCACACACTCGGTGACGTGCGCGTCCTCGGAGGGGATGCCGCGACGCCGTGATCGGCGCAGCAGGTCCGAGACGAGGTCGAACATGCCGCGCAGGTGGCCTCCTGAGGCCAGGAGGACGCGCTCGAGCTGTGCATCGGACGCGAAGAGACCGTCGATGGACAGCCGCCCCTCGAGCACGCTCTTCATCGCCTCCAGACCGTCGCGGCGGGGGGTGCGCCCGGGATCTCGCTCGGTGATCGTGACGTTCGGCAGCACCTCGATGGTGCCGTCGAAGTGCTCCGAGAGGTTGGGGCGGAGGTGCTCCAGGTAGAGGGGCACCGTGTAGATGGTGTGGCAGCCAGGCAGCCGCAGGTGCCTGTTCTGGTCGGCGAAGACCCCGAGCGCGCTCTCCATCCACTCGGCGAACCTGTGCTCGGGGCCGCTCAGCTTCTCCAGGCTGTCCAGGATGAAGACGACCCCCAGGGTCCCCGGCCAGCGCTCGTTGATCTCGCGCACCAGCCCAGCGACGAACTGGTGGACTTGCTCTGACAATGGATCGACGCGACCGGCGAGAGCCTCGCGCAGCTGATCGAGGAACGCTTCGTCCCCTCGGAGCGCGGCCTTCAGCTCGACGGGGCCGATCTTCAGCGCCGGCGTGAGGCTGACGTGGCTGCGCATGAAGCCGTGAAAGCGCTGCCACCAACCAGCGTCGAGCACGTCTTTCTTGCCCAGCAGCTCTCCCGCCGCGGACCCGAACGAGCCCGCGATGGCGGGAAGCAGCTCCTCGATGGACAGCTTGCGGGTCAGCGTGAGGGACTCCTCCGCGTCGGCCATCAGCACCGTGAACCCAGCGTCCTCCAAGTAGGAGTGGAGACGCGCCAGCTCGGTGCTCTTGCCGGTGCCCTGGAACCCGGAGAAGAGCTGGCACGTGGCTCTGTCCGGCGCCAGCGCGATGGTGTCGAGCAGCTCCAGCTTGGGGTCCCGCTCGCCGCGCAGGTGCTCTGTGCCCAGATCGACGTAGCGGTCGTCCTTCGAGTCGAGCGGGGCCTTGGGATCGCATGCCTCGAGCCATGTTCTCAGCCTGGCGTCGAGCTCCGGGCCGGGTTTCATCGCCATGTCGTTCACCGAGGTCGCGTGGTGGACCCATGTTATCGGCTGCCCGCCCCCGTGTCCCCTCGCCAGCACCGGCGCCTGCCTCCCCGCGCTCCCAGGCAGGGATCGTCGAGCTGGCGACGCTTTCGTCGAAACGGGTTGACACTTCGACGCTCCGGGACGGGCCGATGCCCGGAATCGGCTGGCACGGTGCTTGCATACCTGGCGACCGCCCGGACGAAGGAGGTCCCCATGCAGCCCTGGCACGTCACCTGGTCCAGCGAGGGACGGCACCCCATGTTCCCCTCCGAAGCCCGGCGTCGAGCCGCGGTGCGCAAGCTGGCCGAGGTGGCGGGGGACGACATCGCCCTGTTCTGCATCGTAGACGAGCACGTGCACGCGGTGCCCTACGCGGAGCAGGAGACCATGCGGCGCAGGGCGCGGGCCATCACGCGCAGCCTGCGCACCCTCGCCGTCGTGCCCGTCCAGCCGGCGCGGATCCGCCCCGTCGACGGGCGGAACCACATGGAGTCCGTGCTCGACTACGTGCTGGGGCAGCCCGAGAAGCACGAGCTTCCGGTCCACCCCGCCCTTTGGAGCGGGGGCTGCCTCCCCGACCTGGTGGGCGCCCGCGTCGTGCCGGGCCTGCGGCTCCGCGTCCAGGACTGCCTGCCCAGGTTCCGCCCCTGGATGGCCCTGCGCGCAGTGAAGCTCCCCTCCGGCACCCTCGAGCCCATGCCCATCGACAGGCTGGCCCTCCTCGGCCCCGCCGCCCTGGCCGACGCAGCCTGCTCCGCACTCTGCACTGCACCAGGCGCGTCGGGCAAGGAGCAGGGCGCGGTCATGGCCCGCCGCGCTGCCTGCGTGCTGGCCAGAGAGGGCGGGCTCTCACTGGGAGCCATGGCCGCGGCGCTGGGTGTCAGCGCCCATACGGCCAGGCGCCTCGCCCGAGAGCCCCTGCCACCCCAGGCGCGACGGGCAGTTCTGCTCTGGCTGGCGCTCGAGCAGCGCGTGCTCCAGGCCGGCCCTCGGCGATAGCGTCCGACGCGACCGGCTCGCCAGACCGACGATTCTCGCCATTCCAGAGGCGGAGAGGGGACTATCGTCCGTGAGAGGGACGATACCGGGCTCTCCGGTCGCGGAGCCGGGACCATCGTCCGTGAGAGGGACGATACTCGGGTCTCCGGTGGCGGAGCCGGGACTATCGTCCGTGAGAGGGACGATACCGGGCTCTCCGGTCGCGGAGAGGGGACTATCGTCCGTGAGAGGGACGATACTCGGGTCTCCGGTGGCGGAGCCGGGACTATCGTCCGTGAGAGGGACGATAC
>CAZEJJ010000227.1:0-10247 GCA_964512185.1 uncultured Enterobacterales bacterium
GTCGACGCCCGGTGTCGACGGACGCGGCGGGCGGTGGCCCGACGATCAGGGACACAGATGACAATTCTGGAGGGCTGGAATTCGACCCGACGGTGAGGCTGGGGACCATGCACCAGGAACGCCCGCGCCAGGGCCGCCGGCCAGCTCCCTGATATCGACCATGGTACCTCGTGAAAAAGGCATACGAACCGTGGTATGGCCGCGGCCCGCGGCGCCGGAACGAGCCCGTCGATGGGGATCCCCGCCAAGGGTGGCGGATCCCCGGGAGCCTGAGGACCCTGGGGCAGATCGCGGGGCGTCTGGCTGGGATATGGCCTCGGCATGATCGAGCGCATGAGCGAGCTGCTGCTGCGAGCGGCGCAGGCCTGGCCCGAGCACGGCATGGAGGTGCCGGGTGGGTGCTCCCGTCGCTGGCCGCAGCTGCTCCTGGCCGCGCGCCAGGCCGCGGGTGGCCTGCGCGACCGCTCCGTGGGCCCCGGCACGCCGGTCCTGCTGCTGGTCTCGGACATCTCAGACTTCTTTCCAGTGTTCTGGGGCTGCCACTGGCGAGGGGCCGTCCCCGTCCCCCTGGCGGGGCCGCGGAGCCTGGCTCCCGCCGAGCTGCAGCGGGTGCAGCGCGTGCTCTCCCTGCTGGGGGGACCGGTGGTGGTGGATCGCGGCATCCGCCTGCCCGGCTACGAGCTGCTGGACGCGGGCGAGCTGTTGCAGGCCGAGCCGCAGCGCGATCCGCTGGCGGTGGATCCCTCCACGCCCGGGCTGGTGCAATTCTCGTCCGGCAGCACCGGGGCCCCCCGCGGGGTGGTGCTGGGGCAGGGAGCGCTGCTGGCCAACTTGAGGCAAATGGCCGCCGCCTACCCCATCGGCCCCGAGGACGTGAAGCTCACCTGGATGCCCCACTTCCACGACATGGGGCTCATCGGGTGCCACCTGCTGCCCCTGTGGGTGGGCATGAGCGAGGTGAGGCTGCCGGCCTCCCAGGTCTTCGCCGATCCCCTGGCCTGGCTGCGGGCGATCTCCGGGCACCGGGCCACCCTCACCTCCACCACCAACGCCATGCTGGACCGGCTCAACCGCCGCCTCGAGCGCGGCCTGCCAGTCGGCGTGGACCTCGACGCCCTGCGCCTGGTGTTCAACGGCGCGGAGCCCATCTCGGCGACGGTGTGCCGGCGCTTCTGTCAGCTCACCGGCCTGCCGGAGCGGGTGCACTTTCCCCTGTACGGACTGGCGGAGGCCACGGTGGCGGTGGTCGCGCCGCGGGCGGGTGGGCTGCGCACGCGACAGGTGGAGGGCCGCGAGCTCGTGATCATCGGCCAGGCGCTGCCCGATCTGGAGCTGCGCGTGGTGGATGAGCAGGATCGCCCCCTCGCCGAGGGGCGACAGGGCCGCCTGCAGTTCCGCGGTCCCAATGCCTTCCAGGGCTACTGGAAGGACCCGCAGGCCAGCGAGCGGAGCCGCTGCGGTGGTTGGGTGCGCACCGGCGACCTGGCGCTGCTGGACGCCAGCGGGCTGGTGATCACCGGGCGCCACAAGGACGTGATCTGCGTGGACGGCCGAAACCTGCACGCCCACGACGTGGAGGCCGCCGCCGAGGCGGTCCCGGGGGTGCGGGCCAATGGAGCGGTGGCCATGGCCGACCAGCGCGACGAGGTGGAGCGGCTCGCGGTGGGTGTCAAGGTGGCAGCGGGCAGCGACACCGCTCCCGTGCTGTGGCGGGTCTCGCGCGCCATCGCTGCGGCCACGGGCGTCTCCCCCTGCCGCGTGTTCCCCCTGGTGCGCGTGCCGCGCACCACCAGCGGCAAGAAGCGGCGCGCCCACCTGGCGGCGCGCCTCGCCGCAGGCGAGCTGGACTCCCTGGTGGGCGACACCCTGCGGGTGGTGCGCCGCATCTGGGAGTCGGCCCTGGGCCTGGAGCTGGGGGAGGCGGATCTGGATCGCAGCTTCACCGAGCTGGGCGGAGGCTCCATCCAGGCGGTGGACGTGCTCGTCCGGCTGGAGGCTCGCTACGGCCTGCTGCCCGATCACAGGCTGCTGCTGCGAGGCGACACCGTGCGCGGGATGGCCCTGCTGCTGGAGCGCTCGCCCCCGCGCACCCGCGGCGCTCCCCCGGGCCGCAGCCAGGAGCCAGTGGCCATCACCGGGGCCACCTGCCGCCTGCCGGGCGCCGACGACCCGTCCTCGTTCTGGCACAACGTCAGCGCAGAGCGCTGCTTCATCGAGGCGCCCCCTCCAGGGCGCTGGGACGGCCGAGGCGAGGGACTGCAGGGCGCCTTCCTGCGGGGGGTGGATCTCTTCGACGCGGAGCGCTTCGGCATGGCAGGCGCGGAGGCGGCGGCCATGGATCCCCAGCAGCGTCTCACCCTGAGCCTGGCCGCCGACCTGATCGAGCCCCTGGGCCTGATGGGCCAGCCGGTGGCGGTCTTCGTGGGCGCTGGCCAGCAGTCCTACCTGGAGACCGTGCTGGAGCAGCTCGACAGCGACCTGCCACCGGGCACCATGGCAGGCAACCTCCTGAACATGCTGGCGGCCCGCGTCGCCCATCACCTGGACCTGCGCGGCCCGGCGCTCACCGTGGACACCGCCTGCTCGGCCTCCCTGGTGGCGGTGCACCTGGCCTGCCGCAGCCTGGCCGCCGGCGAGTGCGAGGCGGCGCTCGCGGGTGGCGTGAACCTCAACCTCAGCCCCACGGCCCACCGGCTCTTTCAGGCCGCGGGGGCCCTGTCCCCCAGTGGCCGCTGCCTGCCCTTCCAGCCCGAGGCCGATGGCACCGTGCCTGGCGAGGGCGCGGTCATGCTCCTGCTGGAGCCGCTGTCCAGGGCCCGCGCTCGGGGAGCACCGCTGCTGGCGGTCATCCGCGGCAGCGCGGTGAACAACGACGGCGCCAGCCTGGGGGTGATGGCGCCCAACCCCGCGGGACAGCAGGCGGTGATCCAGCAGGCGCTCGAGCAGGCCGGGGTGGACGCCGCGGAGCTGTGCTTCGTGGAGGCCCACGGCACGGGCACCCCGCTGGGCGATCCGGTGGAAGACGGCGTGCTGCGCCGCTGCTACCCCCACGGTCCCCGCCGGGGTGCGGTGAAGGCTCTGGTGGGACACCTGCTGGGAGCCGCCGGAGTCACCGGCCTGCTGCGCGCTATCGGCGAGCTCGATCCGGGCGAGCTGGGGGCGGTGAGCAGCTTCGGCTTCGGGGGGACCAACGCCCACCTGGTGCTGGAGGGGGGGCCCGGCCGGGCCATGTCGGCGACTCCGCCCAGCACCCCCGCCGGCCGACGCCACTGGCTCGGTGAGCCCGATCCCACCGGCTGGGTGCACCAGGTGGGCGCCGATCCAGCCGGGGGACTGCGCTGGAGTCCCTGCCCCGAGGGCCCCTCCCCGCTGCGGGCCGGTGGACGGTTCCTGATCACCGGCGGCGCCGGCGCCCTGGGTGCGCAGCTGGCCCGCTACCTGGCCCGCCGCTACGGCGCGCGCATGCTGCTGGTGGGACGCAGCGCCATGGGCGCCGCCCAGCTGGCTCTCCTCCGCGAGGTCGAAGCCCTGGGTGGCGCGGCGAGGTACCTGGCGGCGGACGTGGCCCGGGGGCAGTCCTGGCGGGAGATCCGCGCTGCGGTGGACGACTGGCCGGGCGGGGTGCAGGCCCTCTTCCACCTGGCCGGAGGTCTGGAGGGCCCGGCGCTGGCCGCGAAGGGCGCCGCCCTTCCCCACCTCCACAGCGTCGAGCCCGAGCTGGTGGTGCTCTTCTCCTCCATCTCCGCCGTGCTGCCCGGGCTCGACCGCGGCCTGGAGGCCTACGCCCAGGCCAACGCAGCCCTGGACCGCTGGGCCCGCGAGCAGCACGCCCTGGGCAGGCGCGTCCTGAGCATCGCCTGGGGCCCCTGGTCCGGCGACGGCCTCGCCGGGGCCCACAGCGAAGAATTCGCAGCCCGCGGCATCACCCCTGTCCCACCGTCCATGGCGATGGCCGCCATGGAGCGCGCCCTGGGATCCGGCCTGCCCCAGGTCGCGGTCCTGCGCCGGCTGGACTCCGACCTGGACGCGCCGCCGCTGCCCGAGGACCTGGAAGAACGCCTGGTGTCCCTGGTGGCTCGCGCAGTTCAGATCAACCCGCGCGAGGTGGATCTCGGCCAGCCGCTGGTGCAGCTGGGCATCGACTCCGTCCAGGCCATGGAGCTGCTCAAGGACCTGGAGCAGGCCACCGGCCGGGACCTCCCCACCACCCTGCTGTTCGAGAACGACACGCCCCGAGCCATCCTGGCGGCCCTGCGGCGAGGCGCCGCGCGGGATCTGCCCACGAGGGAGCCGAGCGACCCGCCTGCACTCCCCGACCAGACGGTCCCGGGCGACTCCTGGTGGCCCGCGCAGATCCTGCCTTCACAGGCCACCTTCGTGGTGCAGCGCAGCTTCTTCCCGGACATCCCCGGCAACGTGCTGCTGGCCTGCAGCCTGCGCCGCGACTCGGGGGGCCAGGCCATCCACAAGGAACGCCTGCAGCGGGCCCTGCGCCAGCTGGCCAGCCGTCACCCGGTGCTCGGCACCCGCTTCCAGCGCAGGGAGGACGGCTGGGTGCAGACCCGCGGGGGCGCGGCGCCCACCCTGGCCTGGGTGGAGCAGGTGGACGATCGGGTCGAGGCCAACCTGCCCTTCGACCTGCAGCGCGGACCGGTGCTGCGCGCGGCCTGCGATGGGCAGCGCCTGCTGCTGAACGCCCACCACGCCGCCGTGGATGCCTGGAGCCTCAGGAACCTGATGGAGGAGCTGCTGCAGCTGCACGAAGCCAGCGCCTTGGAGGCGCCCGCCCCGCTGCGCAGCCACCCCGTGCAGGCGGCGAGAGCCCTGCAGCGAGCCCCCGCCAGCGAGGTCATGCGGTGGTGGCGCGCGCGCCTACAGCTGGGCGTTCCTCCCGTGGACCTTCCCTGGCAGGCGCCCGCCACCGCGCCCGCCTCGGGACCCTGCGACTGGGTGCGCGAGGTCCTGCCCCGCGACGCGACCGCAGCGCTGGCGCAGCGCGCCCGCGCGGGCGCGGTCTCCCTCCCGGCCCTGGTGCTCGCGGCCTACCTGCGCTGTCTGTGGCGCTGGAGCGGCCAGCACCGCCCCACCGTGCGCGTAGCGCAGGGTCGCCGCGAGGCTCGCCTGCCGGATCTGGACCGCCTGGTGGGCTCGTTCGCAGACAGCCTGCCGGTGTCCGCGCTGGTGCACCCGAGGGAGCCGCTGCTGCAGCTGGCCACCAGGGTCCAGGCCGAGCTCCGGCAGGTCCAGGCCCACGCCTCCGCCTCGTCGGCCGCCCTGGCCGAGCTGGTGCCCCGCCACGCAGCGGGGCCCGTGGGCACCACTCCCGCGGGCTTCAGCTTTCCCTTGCTGCCCTCCCCTGAGACCATCGGCGGTCTCCACCTGGACGAGGTAGAAGGAGCCTCGGCATCGGGCTTCACCCGGCTGGGCCTGATCGCCTGGATCGCTGGCGGCCGCCTGCACGGCTCCTGGAACTTCCTCGCCAGCCACCTGAGCCGACCCCAGGTACAGGAGATGGCCCGGCAGCACCGGGAGCTGCTGCTGCGCGAAGCGCTGGGCCAGGGACAAGATCCGGCCGCCGCCAGCCTGCACGGCCGCATCCTGCGACGTTGCGCTGTCCACCCCGAGCGGGAAGCGGTGCAGGGCTGCAGCTACGGCACGCTCGCTGGCCGCTCCGCGCGCCTGGCCGGTGAGCTGCTGGCGGTCCGGGGCGCCGAGGACTCCGCTGACCAGCCGCTGGTGGCGGTGCTGGCGCGGCCTGGTGCGCAGGCGGTGGTGGCGCTGCTGGGCATCATGCGCTCCGGCGCCGCCTACGTGCCGCTGGATCCCAGCTGGCCCCTGGCTCGACAGCAGCAGGTCCTGGACGAGGCCCGCCCCGCTGCGCTGGTGCACACCGCGGAGCTTGGGCCGCAGGCCCGTGCCCTGGCGCCCCAGCTGCCGCTCTTGCCGGTGGGGCTCTCCGAGGCGGCCGACGGGCCCTGTCTGGAGGGGGAGCTGGCCTACGTCATGTTCACCTCGGGCAGCACGGGTCGTCCCAAGGGCGTGATGGTGCGTCACCAGGCCGTGCTGGCCTTCCAGGACTGGGTGCAGCGGGTGTTCGGAGTCAGCCAGCAGGATCGCTTCGTGCAGACCTCGTCGCTGGCCTTCGGCGGCTCCATCCGCCAGATCTTCGCCCCGCTGCTGGCCGGCGCCACCATCCACCCCGCCTCCCGGGAGGTCCAGCGAGATCCCAAGCAGCTGCTGGCCTTCATCCGCGAGCAGGGCATCACCATCTGGAACTCGGTGCCCTCCCTGTGGACCCACCTGCTGGCCGCCGCCGAGCGCATGGACGAAGACGATCCCCTGCCCTCCCTGCGCTGGGTGCTGCTGGGAGGAGAGGCGCTGCCCGCTGACCCCGTGCGCCGCTGGCGGGCGCGCTTCGGTTCCAGCCACCGCCTGGCCAACCTCTACGGCTCAACGGAGACCATCGTCAATGCCACCTGGCACGAGATCGTCGCCGATCCCGCGCCGAACCAGCTGCACACCCCCATCGGCTGGGAACGCAGCGGCGTCACGGTCCACCTGTTGGACGAGCGGGAAGGCGTCGGCGAGCTGGCGGTGGGAGGCCTGGTGGCCGAGGGCTACCTGCGCCGCCCGGAGCTCACCGCGGCCTCCTTCGTGGAGCTGCCCGACCTGGGCCGGGTGTACCGCACCGGTGACCTGGCCCGACGCGCCCCCGATGGAGCCCTGATCTTCCTGGGTCGCCGCGACAGCCAGGTCCAGGTCCACGGCAACCGCGTGGAGCTGGGCGAGATCGAGCACACCCTCTGCCAGCATCCCCTGGTGGCGGCGGCGGTGGTCAGCCTGCACGAGGGGCGGCTCGAGTGCCTCGCCGAGGCGGAGATCACAGCTGAACCGGGTGATCTACGCGCCTGGCTGTCCCAGCGTCTCCCAGCCTACATGCTGCCCCATCGCCTACGCTGCGTGCAGCGCCTGCCACGGACAGCGGCCGGGAAGGCCGACCGCCGAGCCGTGGCGTCGATGCAGGCCGAGCCCCTGGCGCCCTCCCCCGGCCCCCAGGACCAGGACGAGATCTTCCAGGCGCTCGCGGTGGCCTGCCAGCGGGTGCTGGGGCTCGACAGCTTGCCCGTGGCGAGCGACGACTTCTTCGCCCTGGGAGGGGACTCCATCCTGGCCCTGGAGCTGCTGGAGCGGCTGCGCCCCCAGCTGCCCGTGTTGCCCTCACCCCTGGCTCTCTACCAGCACCCGGGGCTGGCGGACCTGGCGCGGCTGCTGCGCCGCACGCTGACCTCGCGGACCGGAACCGAGCGCGCTCGCGCGGCCGGGCCCCAGCAGGGTGTGCCGCACGAGGTGGAGCTGAGCCCCGTGCAGCTCGGGTTCTGGCTGGCCCACCGTCGCCAACCCGAGCTGGCGCCCGCATGGTGCGCCAGCGTGCCCGTGGTGGGGCAGCTGGATCCCGAGGCCA
Source organism: uncultured Enterobacterales bacterium (assembly GCA_964512185.1). Taxonomy (GTDB): domain Bacteria; phylum Myxococcota_A; class UBA796; order UBA796; family JAFGLY01; genus CAZEJJ01. The sequence continues at coordinate 7,463 of CAZEJJ010000227.1, forward strand.
TGCAGCGGGCCCTGGAGTGGCTGGTGGCCCGTCACCCGCTGCTTCGCAGCAGCTTCCACGAGCAGCGAGGCAGGCCGCTGCAGCGCATCCACCATGCGATGCCGCCCAGGCTCCAGTGGGAGGACCTCTCGCGGCTGCCGAAGCCACACAGCTCGCGGGCGCTGGAGCAGCGCTGGAGTGAAGAGGCCCTGGTCCACTACCACCCGCAGGAAGGGCCCCTGTTCCGGTTCCGGGTCTGCCGCCTGTCCCGGGATCTGCACCAGGTGCTGGTGGGCGCCCACCACATGCTCGCCGACGCCTGGAGCGCCTGGCTGATGCTGGGAGAGCTCTTCGCGGCCCACGACGCCTACCGTGCCGGCGCCGCCCCTGCCCTGCCGCCCTCACCGGCCGCATTCCACGAGATCGAGAGCTGGCCCCCGGTCCCGGAGCACGCCGCCTGGTGGCGCGAGGCGCTGCAGGACCTGCAGCAGGATCCCGCGGGCGGGCGCGCCACCGACATGCAGCGGCGCCTGTCGCTGGATCCAGGTGCCTGGGACAGCCTGCGGCACCGAGCGCGTGCGCAGGCCGCCAGCCCGTTCCTGGTGGTGCTCACCGCCTTCTTCAAGGCTCTGCACCGCTGCCTGGACAGCGATGACCTGTTGGTCTCCACCGCCCTCGCAGGGCGAGACCCCTCCGATGCGCGCCTGGCCAGGGTGGTGGGGCCCTTCGCCCGCGCCCTGCCCATACGGGTACGCGGTACGCCGGAGCTGGAAGGCGTGCGCCGGGCGCTGGCCTCGGCGGCGGCCCACGACGGGGCGCCCCCCGCCAGCATAGTGGCCGCTGCGGGGGCCGATGGCCTGGCTCGTCTGGGACGCTTCTTCGTCAGCTGGATGGACCCGACAGCGGTACCGCGGCCTCCCTCCAACCTGCAGCCGAGCTTCGGGGAGGGGCGCTATCGCTTCGCGACGCGGTCCACCGACACCGAGATCATGCTCGCTGCCGTGGTGGAGAACGGCTTGCAGCTGAGCCTGCAGGGTGGCCCGTTGATCGAGCGCCTGGTCCCTCTCCTGCAGCGCGAGCTGGACCGCCTGACCGCGGTGGACGCCGCGCTGGTGGTCTACGCACCGCCGGGCGTCGAGCTCCCCACGCGGGAGCCGCTGGTGGTGGAGCGCGTGGACTGCGCCCTGGCCAGCTCCCAGCTCGTGCTGGCACCGCTGCGCGCGGAGCAGCTCGAGCCCGGGGCAGAGCTCGACGGCGCACTGGGCCGCGCCCTGGACCTGAGCCCGGCGAGGGTGGCGGCCCTGGCGGGCATGCTGCCGGCCCTGAGCGGGCTTGCCAGCCGGCCGCTGGGCTGCGCCTCCCCCCACGGCGACCGCCGCACCCTGCTCACCAGCGGCCACGCCGCCACCGTAGCGGCGATGCAGCTCACCCTCGAGCTAGCCCTCGAGGCGCTGGACAGGCGCTGGTCCCGCCTGCGGGTGGGCGTGCTGGGCTATGGCTCCATCGGCCGTTCGGTGCTGGCATTGGCGCGCCATCGCCTGGGCGAGCCAGCGCAGCTGCGCATCGTGGACCCGCGCTACGAACACGGGGTCCCAGAGCTGGGAGCGGTGGACCTCATCCTGGGGGCCAGCAGCGGAGGTCGCACTGTGGTGGTGCAGGATCTCGCGGCGGGCACCATCGTGGTGGATGACTCCTTCCCGCGCGCCTTCGACGACGCTGCGGCCAGGGAGCGCATGCTGCAGCGCCGTGACGTGCTGCTGCTCAGCGGTGGCGGCCTCGACGCCGGTCCGTTGGTGCGCAGCTCGCCCTTTCCCCAGGCGCCCGCCCTGCGACGTCGCTACGGAGATCGCTGGTTGCCCGGCTGCCACGCCGAGGCGATCCTGCTGGCCGCCAGGCCCTCCCTGGGCCCCACCGTCGGTCCGGTCACCCTCCAGCGGGCGCTCCACACCCTTGATCTCATCGGAGAGGTGGGCTGGGGCGCCCCACCGCTGCACCTGGGCAGCTGGCTGGTGCCCGAAGACCTGCTGCGCTCGCTCGGATCAGCTGGCCTGGGCGACTGAGCTCCGCGCCCGTTCCAGGGCGAGCCGCGCGGCGTGTCGGGCCCCCAGCTGCATGCTCATGCGCAGCCTGTCGCCGGGAGAGCCGGCTTGGCCCAGGCCGTCACCGGAGGCTCGAGCGCCCCGGCCATCGGCGATTGCCTCGGCGCGCTGGCGCAGGCCTTCCCCCTCCCGCCCGAAGGCCACCAAGGCCTCGCTCATGGCCGCGCGCGTGCGCCGGCCCCTGCTGCGGAAGCCGAGGCTGATCTCGTCGAGCCTCCCGCCCAGCCAGTCGTCAACCACGGCCGGCCTGTCAGCCCGGCAGCCTCCCTGCGCCAGGTGGGTCACCAGCATCCAGCCCAGCTGCGCCTGGATGTCGTCGGGGTGTTCCCGACACTGGTCCGACAGGCGGCGAGCGTGATCCGTGCGGGCGATGAAGGCGGCCAGGAGCCCAGCGATGACGTGATCATCACAGTCCGCCGCCCAGGCAGCGAGCTCGGCTTCGGTGCTGGAGGATGGGTCCGCCACCAGGGTGGCGAGCACGCGGGCGTCGTGGTTGCCGCTCCGCCATAGATCGCGGGCCGGCCGCGGATCCATGCCAACGCTGCGAGCCATGCCCATGACCTGGTCCAGGCTGACCCCGAACATGGGAGACCTGACGCCGCGGCCAGAGTAGAGGACACGGCGACGCTCCGTGCCCGCGAGCTTCAGCATCAGAGCAGGCGACAGAACGCCATGGGGTAGTATGAAAGCGGACAACCAGCGTTGAC
>CAZEJJ010000228.1:0-10198 GCA_964512185.1 uncultured Enterobacterales bacterium
GTAGCCCTCGGCCTTGGCGATGATCTCGTTCATGATCTCGTTGGTGCCGCCGCCGATGGCGTACAGGCGCGCGTCGCGGTACAGGCGCTCCACCGTCACCTCGCGCATGTAGCCCGCGCCCCCGTGCAGTTGCACGGCGTGATCCACCACGAACGACGCCGCGGCCGTGGCGGCGTTCTTCGCCTTGGCGGCCAGGCAGTGCTCCTGCTCCCCCCGCGCCGCGCGCATGGTCACCTCGCCCACCAGCGCCCGGGCGGCGGCGATGCGGGTGGACATCTCCGCCAGACGGTGGCGGGTGACCTGGAAGTCCACCACCCGGCGGCCGAAGGCCTCGCGCTCGCGCGTGTAGGTCACCGACTCGCGCAGGGCCAGCTCTGCGATGGCCACGCTCTGGCAGGCCAGGAACAGCCGCTCGGGCACGAAGTTGGCCAGGATGCCGAGGAAGCCCTGGTTCTCCTGGCCCACCAGGTTGGCCACGGGCACGCGGGCGTCGTCGAAGAACAGCTCGGCGGTGTCCGACGCGCACCAGCCCATCTTCTTCATCGGCTCGCCGGCGCTGAAGCCCTCGGTGCCGCGCTCGATGACCAGCAGCGAGATGCCCCCGGCCCCCTCGGCGCCGGTGCGCACCGCCGTGGTCACCAGGTCCGCCCGCGCCCCGCTGGTGATGAAGGTCTTGCTGCCGTTGACCACGTAGTGATCACCGTCCCGCACGGCGCGGGTCTTGATGCCGGCGACGTCGCTGCCCGCCCCCGGCTCGGTGATGGCCAGGGCGGCGATCTTCTCTCCGCGCAGCACCGGCGGCACCAGCCGCTGCTGCTGCTCCGCGGAGCCGAGCTTCAGGATCGGCGGCAGCCCGATGGACATGCTGCCCAGGCCAGCGGCCACGCCCACCTGCTGCCCGGCCAGGATGATCTCGTCAGCGGCGGCCACCACGTGGGTCACGTCCCCGCCCACGCCGCCCAGCTCCTCGGGGTAGCCGATGCCGAGGAAGCCCGCCTCGGCGGCCTTGACGAACAGCTCCCGCGGGAACAGGCCCGCCTCGTCCCAGGTATGGGCGTGGGGCAGGATCTCGGTCTCGGCGAAGCGCCGCACCTGGCGCCGCAGGGCGCTGTGCTCCTCGGTCTCGAACAGATATGGGCTCATGCCAAGACGGTGTCACGGATGCCGGGGGGCTGACAACCTGCGGGTGGGCGGCGCGCGGCCGCCTGGGATCAGGCTGCCAGCAACCGCTCCAGGCTGCGGCTGAAGTTGTAGTAGGAGGCGAGGATGCGCAGCAGGGCCATGAGCGGCGCGGCCAGGAACATGCCGGGCAGGCCCCACAGGTAGCCCCAGAAGATCAGGCCCAGCAGGATCGCCACCGGCTTGACCGCCAGCTTGCTGCCCATCAGCCGCGGCTCGATCAGGTTGCCGATGACCATCTGGGTGCTGATCAGCGCCGCGGCCAGCCCGGCCACGTGGGGCCAGGAGCTGAACTGCAGCATCGCCAGCAGCACCGGCGGGATGGTGGCGATGATGGATCCCACCGAGGGGATGAAGTTGAGCAGGAAGGTGGTGGTGGCCCAGAAGAGCGGGAAGTCCAGCCCGAAGACCCAGCAGATGAGGAACACCAGCCCCCCCGTGGCCATGCTCACCACCGCCTTGATGGAGATGTAGGTGCTGATCTTGTCGTTCATCTCCCCCATCAACCCCCTGAAGCGGTCGCCGGAGAACACGAGGAAGCCGGTGAAGATGACCACCAGGAAGAAGGTCCCGAGCAGGTCCATCACCGACGAGAAGAGCCCGCTCAATGTGGAGGCGATGGGCAGCTTCTCCAGCTGCTCGGTCAGGCCGATGTCCTCCACCGGCAGCCCCCGCTCCACCGCCTGGCGCTGCATGTCCGCCAGGGTGGTGGTCACCTTGGCCTGGTAGTGAGGCACCCGGCGCGCGATGTCTCTCCCCGAGACCACGGTGGCCATGACCAGGCCGAAGAGCACTGACAGGATCAGCACCATGGCCAGCACCTTGTTGATCCAGCGCCAGCGCCGCAGGGCCAGCCGCGCCGAGACGGCCCCCTCGACCCGGTTGATGATCATGGTCAAAAACAGCGCCACCACCAGGGGCACGATGACATCCCGGGTGAAGTACAGGATGGCCCCCAGGGCGAACAGCCCCAGGATGGCGCGGAAGGTGTCGTTGATGGAGAAGACCGAGTTGACGATGCCGTCCGCCGCGGTGTCCTCCATGCCGAGCTGCTCGGCCACCTCGAGGATCGCCTCGTACTCGCTGTCGCTGATGCGGCCGCGGGACTTGCACAGCTGCGCCAGGTTGTAGATGGTGCGCCGCTTCTCCGGTGAGGACAGCTCGTCCCGGGCGCGCGCGGCCAGCTCGCGGTAGCGCGCCTCGTCGCACGGGCCCTCCTGCGCCGCTCGCTCCAGGCGGGGCAGCAGCTCGGGCCGCCCCTGGTCGCGGAAGAAGCGCTTGATCCAGACGCGCTCGCGCCGCTCCAGCTGGAGATCCGCCAGGGTCAGGCGCAGGAAGGTGTTTACGTGAAAGTCACCCCACCAGTCCTCGGGCGGGGAGGCGCTCGCTTCGCTGGTCATGGCGTTGCCTCTCGCAGGTCAGGACCAGGGTAAGCCGCCGGGCCAGGCGGGCCAAAAAAGACGGGTAAGCGGGGGGCGCGACGGCGCGAGGGGCCGGCGACGCGGAGGGTTTTTTCAGTTGGGCGCTAGCCGCCCAGGTAGATTACCAGCGCCAGGAGGCTGCTGAAGAGGAAGAACTCTTTGCTGATCAGGTCCTGCATGATTGCTCACGTTCACGTTGAAGAGGGTGAAGATTCGCTGCCAACCTGTGGTGCCTGCGCCCTGTCAGGCGCCTAACACCGCTCTCGAATCCGCTGCTTTATGTCATACAACTGAGGTGCTCGCAGCTTTTTGTTCGTTCATTATTTCTGGTACCCGGCATCGTGCCGTTTGACATCCTGTCGCTGATTTGGTCGGATCATGTACCGGATCCCTGCCAGCAGCGCGTAAAGTCATACGGACGGGTGCAGGTGGAGGAGTCGTTTCGGTCTGTAAACTGTCACACGGAGGAGAGCCCTTATGATCGGTGCGAAGATGATCGCCAACGGCGCCATGGGAACCATGAACCGCTCGGTATGGATGGAGGGCAGCATCGCCGGCACCGGCGAGCTGGCGACCAATATCATGCGGCGAGCCATTCGTGAGCTGATGGACACCATAACGGTGGACATCACCGTGGAAGGGGTCGGCCCCACGCGCATCGTCATCGAAGCCGACTCCACCCCGCTGGAGGTGGGGGCGGAGTTCGCCAAGCTCCGCATCGGCGGCAACGTCCTCGGGCTCGTCGCCAACGCCATCCGCAGCCACAACCTGTCGGGCGGCAGCGGCGTGCTCGATATCGTCATCGACCTGTAGCCCCCCCCGGGGGTCCTCTACGCCCGCCGCAAGTTAACCGCCCGCGCCGCTGTCGGCGCCCGGGCCGGTGTATGATCACGGCAGATGCAGATCAACCTGCACAGCGTCCCCGCGCTCGTCTCCGTGGTGCTCATGGCGACGCTGGCCCTCATGGGCTGGCTCGGTCGCCGCGAGCGGCTGAACACAGCCCTGGCAATGTTCACCAGCCTGCTCACGCTGGTGAGCCTGTTCGGCTTCCTCGGGCTGGTGCTCGACTCCCCGTCAAACGGCCGGATCTGGTTCCGGCTGATGATCCTGACCCTGACCCCCACTTACTGGGCCGGGTTCTACTACGTGCTCGTGCTCACCGGGTTCATCGACCGCATGGACGAGCGCGTGCTCGGCCTGCGCATGCGGCACCTGGCGGTGCTCGCCGTGGTGCTCACCGCCTCGCTGCAGGCGGTGGCGCAGGCGAGCTCGGTGCTGATCCACTTCGACGCCGAGACCCTCGAGGGCATGGTCTCGGTGCGCGCCCCGTGGCTGCCGCTGGTCATCGCGCCGGTCGCCATCTACCTGCTCGCCTCCTTCCTGGTCATCCTGGGTCGGGCCTGGCGCGAGTCGGAGCCCGGCACGCCGGAGCGGCGGTTCCTGCTGCTCAACATCATCGGGGTGGTCTCCATCTATTTCGCCGGCGCCGGGGTGGCCAAGATCATGGCCTTCTCCGGCCTGGACGGCCGCCCCTTCGTCTTCCTCAGCTACACCCTGGCGTCGGTCATCTTCTACCTGGCCAAGGTGCGCTACCAGAGCGCCCGAATTCGCCGGCAGCTGGACGAGATCAACGCGCTGAATCGATCCCTGGAGCAGAAGGTGGAGCAGCGCACGCGCCACCTGCGCGAGGCCCAGGCGCGGCTGGTTCAGGCGGAGAAGATGGCATCCCTCGGGCGGCTCGCGGCGGGCGTGGCCCACGAGGTGAACAACCCGCTCGGTGCGCTGGTGAGCAGCAACCAGACCGCGGCCCGCTGGCGGCAACGCCTCGCCGACGCGGTGGATTCGCTGCCGGATGACGGCGAGCCACGGGCGCGCAAGACCATCGCCCGGGCGCTGAGCCAGCTCGAGCAGGGGGAGGCGGTCATCGAGCAGGGCGCGGCGCGGGTGGCCGAGACCGTGGAGCGGCTGCGCTCGTTCGCCAGGCTGGACCAGGCCGACCTGCAGGTCATCGACGTGCACGAGTGCATCGAGGACACCCTGGCCATGGAGCCGGCCCTGGCGGAGGACGGCCTGGCGGTGCATCGGGACTTCGCTCCTGACCTGCCCCGCATCACCTGCTACCCGGCCCAGGTGAACCAGGTGCTGGTGAACCTGGTGGCCAACGCGGCGGACGCCATGGGCACCCGGGGGGAGCTGTGGGTGAGCACCGCGCGCCGGGACGGGCAGGTGGAGATCGCCGTGCGCGACAGCGGCTGCGGCATCCCGGAGGCGCAGCTGGAGCAGGTCTTCGATCCCGGGTTCACAACCAAGAGCCGGGGCGTGGGCACCGGGCTCGGCCTCTCCATCTGCTACCAGCTGGTGCGGGATCACGGCGGGGACATCAGCATCGTCAGCCACCTGGGGCAGGGCACCACCGTCACCGTGAGCCTGCCGCTACAGGCGCCGGAGCCAGGCGAGCCGGTCAGCTGAGCATCAGCGCGAACAGGGCGCCGGTCACCACGGGCACGGTCAGGTTGTCGTTGAGCCGGCTGCTGAGCAGCTCCAGCAGGGCCCCGCATGTGGCGCCGGCGAGGGCCATGGCCGCGGTCCAGGCCAATGGCGCGGCCGGGTAGAACATCACGCGGAAAAGAAACACTGCCATGAAGGCCGCTCCAACGAACGCGATGGAGCCTTCCAGCGTGCGGCCGCCCAGCAGCTGGCGCTTGCCCAGCCGGGTGCCCACCAGTGCCGCGGCGCTGTCGCCGAAGCCCATCACCAGACAGGCCGCCTCGGCCGCCTGGGGCTGGAACAGTATCAACGTCAGCAATACCCCCCAGCCAAAGAAGGTGGCGCCGGAGATCCGCTGGGCCTCGCCTGGACGGATGATGGTGGAGACCAGTCCGTGACCCAGGAACTCGCGGTTTCGCCGGGCGGAGGTGAGCCGTAGCACCTCGATGATCGTGAGGGTCAGGGTCATCAGGCCCACCATGGATACTGCCAGCCACCGGGGAACCCACAGGTGGTACAGCAGTACGCCCCAGGTCGCGTTGACCAGGTGAAACAGATTGCGCCCGGGGTTGAAGGGGATGTTGTTCGAGCCGGCGACGGCTGGCGCCGTAGGCGTCGTTGCAGCTCCCTGGCGGTCCTGAATGATGGTCTGTGCCTCGGTTCCCATGGGCGCCCTCCGGTTGTTCAGCCAGACGGCAAGGCTGCAAGGGATACGCCACACGCCGTTGCCGGCAACTGTATGGTTCAGGAGCCACTTAAACATTGTCCAAACATTATTAAGACGTACCAACATGATGCAGTGTTGCAGGTTGAGACGCGCATTTTGTCTCAGCAGGCGGGAGGTATCAGGCCCTCTTGATGCCGGAGATTTTGCTTAAGTGCTTGATATTACTGTCATGCACAATTTTTGAATAATCTTTTCAAGGATTGGCCCAGGTCTTGAATGTAAAGGGGGAGAATTCAGCGAGACCCGAAAGGGCGAAAGAAGTGAATCAGAGATAAACCAACCGCAAAAACAACAATAAGGAGAATGAAAATGACCAGGAAGCAGAGCGAGTTCAAGAGCAGCATCGGTGTCAAGTGGGTCAAGGGCAGCTCCGGCAACACCTACCTCTGCCCCGCGGGCAGCCTCACCAGCCCCGAAGAGCCGTCCGAGGAGGAGCTGAAGCGGATCTGCGTGGACGAGTCGTCCAACCCGCAGAACGACTGAGGAACCAAAAACAGTGGCGGGCCGTCCTGCGGGGCGGCCCGCTTTGTTTTCTGAAGCGCCGCGGCGGGGGAGCCCGGACTCCGCCGCCGTGGGACGAAAGGCGCCGCGGGGTATATAGTGAGCGCGGTCCCCGGGAGGGGCCTTGCTCATGCCTCGCGACGCGCTCTACCTCTACGCCCCCACACCCGCTGGCCTCGGCCCGACGCTGGCAGATGAGCTGAAGGAGCTGGGGGTGGAAGGGGGCAGGGCGGGCCAGGCAGGGGTCTCCTGGAGGGGCTCGCTGGAGCAGGCTTACCGGGTACTGCTCTGGTCTCGCCTGGCCTCGCGGGTGCTGCTGCAGCTCGGCCGCTTCCCCGCGGCAGATGGCGACAGCCTGTACGCGGGCGCCATGGAGATCGACTGGACCGCCGTGGCGCACCCGGACCTGACCCTGGCCGTGCGCACCTCGGCCATGGGCGCGGCCATCAACCACACCGGCTTCGCGGCCAGGCGGATCAAGGACGCCGTGGTGGACACACTGCGCGAGGCGCACGGACGCCGCCCGAACGTGGACCTGCGCCAGCCCGACCTGCAGCTGCACCTGCACCTGCAGGGGGAGCGCGCCACGGTGAGCGTGGACCTGGCCGGCGAGAGCCTGCACCGCAGGGGGTACCGCGCCGCCTCCGCCCGCGCGCCGCTCAAGGAGAACCTCGCGGCCGCGCTGCTGCGGCTGCTGGGCTGGCCCGCCATAGCGGCCAAGGGGGGCGCCTTCGTGGATCCCATGTGCGGCTCCGGCACCCTGCCCATCGAGGCGGCCTGGATGGCGGGGGATCGGGCGCCCGGCCTGGGGCGAGAGCGGTGGGGCTTTTCTGGCTGGGCCGGCCATGAGCCGGCGCTGTGGGCGGCGCTGGTGGACGAGGCGGAGCAGCGGGCGGAGGCCGGGCTGGAGCGCCTTCCGCCGGTGGTGGGCCACGACGGAGACCGGGGCGCCGTGGCCGCCGCCATCGCCGCGGCGAGGCAGGCGGGCCTGGAGGGCAAGGTCCACCTGGAGCGGCGGGAGCTGGGGCGGTGCGAGCCGCCGGCCCGGTCCGAGGGGCGTCCCGGGCTCGTGGCGGTCAACCCCCCGTACGGCGAGCGCCTGGGCACGGCCAGCCAGCTCGGGCCGCTGTACGCCGGGCTCGGCGCGCGGCTGGCCCAGGCCTTCGACGGCTGGCGCGCGGGCGTGTTGACCACGCCGGAGCTGGTCCCGACGCTGGGCATCAACCCCGGGCGCACCACGCCCCTGCGCAACGGCGCGCTGCAGTGCGAGCTGGTGTCATGGCGCGTGGGCGCCGCACGGGCCGCGGCCTCCGGCGGGGAACGGGCGCCCCGGATGGGGCAGGCCAGGCCGGGCGCGCGGGACCAGGTCCCGGGGGCCGACGCCTTCGCCGCCCGGCTGCGCAAGCGCGCCAAACACCTGGACCGCTGGGCCCGGCGCCGCGGCATCAGCTGCTACCGGGTCTACGACGCGGACCTGTCCGATTACAACCTGGCGGTGGACCGCTACGGCGACCGGGTGCAGGTGCAGGAGTACGCGCCGCCGGCCCACGTGGACCCCGAGCTGGCCGCGCGGCGGCTGGCGGCGGCCATGGCGGCCACGCCGGACGTGTTGGGCGTCAAGCCGGCCCATGTGATCCTCAAGACCCGCCGCCGGCAGGGGCGCGGCGAGCAGTACGAACGCATGGGGCAGGAGGGCGACTTCTTCGAGGTGCGCGAGGGGCCGTGCGCGTTTTTGGTGAACCTCACCGACTACCTGGACACGGGGCTCTACCTGGATCACCGCCCGGTGCGCGCGCTCATGGGCGAGCGCGCCGGCGGCAAGCGTGTGCTGAACCTGTTCGGCTACACCGGCACGGCCACGGTGCACGCCGCGCTGGGCGGGGCGGTCTCCAGCGTGACCGTGGACCGGTCCAACACCTACATCGGCTGGGCGCGGCGCAACTTCACCCTCAACGGCATGGACCCGGAGCGCCACCGGCTGGTCAAGGCGGACGTGCTGCCCTGGCTGAGAGATCAGGGCGCCACCTGGGACCTGATCTACGTGGACCCGCCCACCTTCTCCAACTCCACGGACGCCGAGCAGGACTTCGACGTGCAGCGGGACCATGTGGCCCTGCTCGACGCCTGCGTCAACAGGCTGAGCCCGGACGGCCTGCTGATCTTCTCCACCCACAGCCGCCGGTTCAAGCTGGACCGCGCCGCGCTGGAGGGACGCGGCCTTGCAGTGGAAGATCGCTCCCGGCAGACCGTGCCCGAGGACTTCCAGCGCAAGCCGCGGGTGCACCAGGTGTTCCTGGTGCGGCGGGAAGGAAAGAACGGGCGGAATACTCCGCAGTAAGTCCCCGCTGGCGCTGCTACTGGAAATCCGCCGGGTTGGACCTCGCCAACGGAACGGCAGGCACGCCGCTTACGTCGGCCAGATTCGGGTGTGTCACCGGGTTGAACATCGGCTGGCCCCGCTGCTGCAGGTGTTGCTCGGCTGAGGTGCGAGCGCGATCCCACTGCTGGGGCAGCAGCAGCGGCTTTCGCAGCTCCCTGGGCGGGCCGTCATTGATCACCGCCACCTTGAACAGGTGCCCGGCCTTGCGCGTCTCGCAGCCCTTCACCTCGGTCCAGAGGTATTGGCCGTCCCATGCGAGATCGAGGGTCTCGGCGGAGATGGGAAAGATGGATCCCTCGACCAAGAGCACTCTGGAGGAAAACCACTGTTGAAAACCGTAGCGCAGCATGTTCCGCTCCCCACCGGGGACGAGTTCCCACTGCGTGGGAAATGGGCTTTGGCCAGGAAGGGTCTTGCTCTTCGGCACCCACTGGTAGCCTTCACCCGGGGCCCAGAAGCCGCTCCCGTTCCAGCAGAACGTGGTCTCGAAGGCACCTTTGTGTGTAACGAGTATTTCCTCACGTTTGTTCTTGGCTTGCTCGAAGTAGCTGGATGGTGCTGCGGTGGATGGCTGCGGTGGTGGGACGCCGTTGTTGGGCAGGCCGTACCGTACGATGCGCCTGAAGCCAGACGCGTCAGGGGTTTTGTCAACGAGATAAATCTCCCGCTTTTTCGGGTCGCAGGCGATCCCTTCGTGAGAGTACCCGTCAGGGATGGTGAACGTGCCAAGCACCTTGATGAAGCCGTCATGCTCCCGGACCTGGACATTGGGCCATTTCGACTGATAGCGCACGGGCTTGAACCATACGATCAGCAGCTGGGGCGCGTCGCACACCGCCCAGAACGTCTTGCCGTCGAAGCCGAGGGATTGCATGCGATAACTTTCACCAATCGCCTCGTACTTGAGCACCTGCTTGTTGATGGGATTGAACTGGATGAATCCGAACTGCGAGCCGAGCCATAGTGAACTGTTCGCCCAGGCCAGGTAAAGCGACATGCCGAAGTTGTAGCCTAGACGCTCAGTCCAGATCCTCGTGTAGTCAACGCTGTCGTATATATAAGGAAATTGGTCTTTGGCCGGGTCGCCGGGCAAGTAGCCGAGCTTTTGCCACACCTGGTCCTTGTATCCGAGGAAATCTTCCACGGCATCATCCGCAATGGACATATTTGGCTCCTCGGGAGCGAGGAGCTCATTGTTACGAGGTTCCCATTCATTGTCGCCGTGAAGTTCGACGTACTCTTTGACCGCGCTGGCGTTCCTGAGGCGGCGGCTGTCCTCGAACTGATTGTTATCGATCTTCACCTCGGTGGAGTTGACGAGACTTATATAGTGGAAATCGGGAAGGCGGTTCACGTTGGCAGTATCGTACTTAGTAAACCGGCATCCGCGGATGGTCACATTATTGGAGTCCATCACGTTGATGGCGAACTCTCCGCTATGGAAGAAGCATTTGTCTATCAATACTCCATCGTTGAACTGTTCGAGGACGAACTCGTGGAAGC
>CAZEJJ010000229.1:0-10182 GCA_964512185.1 uncultured Enterobacterales bacterium
TCCGGGATTGGCGGGCGGAATCGGAACCCCGCGCAAACATTCCGGTTCCGCCCGCACCCCGAGCCGACTTCCTAAACATGTGGTGGTCATGGGCACCCAACTCATGCCACCAGGAGTCAAGGCTCGGGTTGCACCCTTGGTCTCTCCTCGTCTCTCCACGCCATGTCCTTCCTGGCCGGTGAACCAACCCCGATACACCGTCCGGGAAGGACGTCTTAGAAAAGGTCTTCGTCGTAGTACAAGGTGTCTCGCAGCTTCACCCAGCGCTCCAGCCGGGTGCGCGTCGCTTCGGAGAGCTCTACGAATTGCACGCCCATGCCGGGCGGCTCCTCGATGCTGTCCAGATCTTCCCGCAGCCAGCGGACCACACCGGTGGTACGCACGGGGGGGCCGCCGTCGGGGAGGGAGAACTCCAGGTCCAGCACGCTGCCCCGTGGCAGCAGCTGATCGGAGGCCACGAACAGGCCTCCCTCGGAGATGTTGTTGGTGAGCCCAGCGTAGAGGTTGCTGGCGCTCTCGAGGTGCACCTCGGTCCGCAGCCCAACACGCCGATGCCGCCTGACCAGCCTCGTGTCCGGGGCGACCGCGTAGGACTCTCCCTCTTCTTCACGTGGAGCCCGCGTCGCGCCTGCCGAGGTGAAGTGCATGCCATGCCTCCGAAGGTGGGCGCCCTCTCTGCACTCGCGTGACGGGCCGACCAGCTTCTACAGCTCTCATCGGTGCACCCCCAGGACGTTTTAGGGCTCGGACAACAAACTTCACGATGGCGGCCCCGCGGGCCCCTCTTGCGGTGCTGGCCGGCACCGTCACGCCCTGGGATGAGCGGCGGTCCTGGTGGCGGCTGGAGCTTGCCCGCGCTGCCGGGTGGGACTACGCTGCCTGCGACCCGCCGGGAGCTGTAATGCGCCAGATCACGCCCCCTGTAGAGGAATTCCTGGTGAATGAAGAGCCCTTCTACCTGCCGGTGGCGGGTGAGGTGGAGCTGTTCGAGCAGGCCTGGCACAGCCGGCTGCCGCTGCTGCTCAAGGGCCCGACAGGGAGCGGCAAGACCCGCTTCGTCTCCCACATGGCGTGGCGCCTGGGCCGGCCCCTGGTCACGGTGGCCTGTCACGACGATCTGACCGCCTCCGACCTCGTCGGCCGCTTTCTCATCCTGGGGGACGAGACGGTGTGGGTCGACGGCCCGCTCACCGCCGCGGTGCGCCACGGCGCCATCGTCTACCTGGACGAGGTGGTGGAGGCGCGCAAGGACACCATGGTGGTGATCCATCCCCTGACCGACGACCGGCGCCTGTTGCCGGTGGAGAAGCTGGCCACCCTGCTGCGGGCCCCCCAGGAGTTCATGCTGGTGGTCAGCTACAACCCCGGCTACCAGTCGGTGCTCAAGGAGCTCAAGCCCTCCACGCGGCAGCGCTTCCTGGCCATGGACTTCCAGTTCCCCCCAGCGGAGCTGGAGCTCCAGGTGGTGGAGCGCGAGAGCGGAGTGGACGCGGAGCTGGCGTCGGCGCTGGTGGGAATCGCCGGCAAGGTGCGCAACCTCGTGGACCGTGGCCTGGAAGAGGGCGTCTCCACCCGCCTGGTCATCTACGCGGCCAAGCTGATCGTGGCGGGCGCTGCCCCGCGCGCTGCCTGCGACGCGGCCTTCACGCGCATCCTCACCGACGACCCCGACCTCAGGCGATCCATCGGCGAGATCGTCGCGGACTTCATCTAGTACCCGGACCGCCCCATGAGCTCCGATCGCCCCCGTCGCGTCGCGCCGAGGCGGTTCGGACGGCTGGTGGGCGCGGCCCGCAAGGCTGGAGTGCGCGTGCTGGGCCCCCTGGGGCAGCTGGGGCGTAGCCTGGAGCCGGCCGCGCGCCTGCTGGGCGCCGACGGGGTCACCGCCCGCAGCTGGATCCGCAACGTGCACGCCCTGCAAGAAGCCCTGGGCGGCAACGTGGCGCGGGCCTACGGGGATCTGCTGGTGGCGGCGGTGGGCGCCGACGTGCTTCTGGCCCGGGGCCTGGCCGGGGTGATCCCCGACCAGCTGGCCCGGCTGGCTCCCGCGCACCGGCTTCGCTACCTGGTGGCCATCGACTGGACAATCAGCGAGCGACCCTCGGCCGCGGTGGCGGTGGCTGAGAACCTGGCCCCGGTGCTGCCGGGGCTGAGCGACGAGGCGCTGCGCAGCTTCATCCTCGAGGGCTCGAGCCTGGTAGCCAGCAGCCCCGAGAAGGCGGCCTCGTTCCTGAGGGGCGAGTCGGGCGAGGGGCGGCGCGCGCTGCAGTCTCTGGAAGGCGGCCTGCCGCTGGAGCAGGTCCGGCGCAGCCTGGAGCTGTACGCCATGGCCCACTGCGACGAGCAGGTACGGGTCCTGGCGGCGCCCGCGGGGACGGGCTCCACCAGCGGGCATCCGCTGCGGCTGGCGGCGGGCGGGTCGGCCTTCACCAACGGCCACGACATCCACCTCCCGGCGCGCGTGGGCTGGTTCGGCGATCAGCGTGACTTCCTCGTGTACCGGATCTGCACCGCGCTCTGTGCGGGGTACCTGGAGTTCGGCACCTTCGAGCTGCGCCTCGATGAGCTCCCCGGCCAGTGGCCGGCGCGGCGGCAGGGTGAGCTGGAGCTGCAGCGCCTGTTCCGCGGCCTGGGCAACCGCAGCCTGGGCAGGGATCTGTACCAGGTCTTCGAGGATCAGCGGGTGGAGGCCCGCCTGCGCGCGGTCTACCCGGGCCTGTCTCGCGATCTCGACCGGATCCGGGTGGAGCTGCCGGGCTCAGCGCCCCCCTTGCGCGATCTCTCTCCGGTGGACCAGGTGGTGGCCCTGCTGGCCTGGCACGGCTGGTCCGGTGCCCGGGGTGGCGCGCTGCGCGGCCCGGTGGGGGCTGCGGCCTGGGCGGTGGCGGAGGGCCTGATCCCCAGGCTGGAGGGGCTGCGGGAGCCCGGCGCCAGCGCGCAGGACAGCGCCGCGTTGCTGGTGGCGGTCTGGCCCGATCTCAGCGAGCTGATGCGCACAAGACCTCCGCAGGAGGCCGGGGGTCGAGCGGCCGAGGGCAGCTCTCGAGGGGCCGCGGACCGTGACCCGCGCGGCGCCGGTGGTGCGCCAGGCCCGGGATCGGCGGATCCGGCGGGGACCAAGGGCGACCGGCGAGCTGGCTCGTCCCGCTCTGCGCTGCTGGGCTTGCTGCGGCCCGAACGACGGGACGCTGAGCAGGAGCGGCTCGACGAGGCGGCCATGTCCGCGCCGCGGTCCGACTCCGAGCGGCCCCTGGGCTTCCTGGCTCGGCGGGCGCAGATCAAGCAGCGGCGAGCCGCCGACTACGAGGAGATGGACGACTGGCTGTCCGCCATGCCGGGCCCGGCCGGGGGGCTGGTGGACCGGGCCCCCTCCGCGGGGCGCGCTGAGCTGCCGGCCGCGCTGCGCGAGGGTGTGGAGCTGGAGGCCCTGGGGGATGCGCGCGCCGTCGGCTACCCGGAGTGGGATGCCAGCATCGGGGACTACAAGCCCTCCTGGGTCCTGCTGCGGGAATACCCGCTTCAGCGGGGCAGCCGCGAGTTCGTGGATCGGGTGATGCAGCAGTATCGGCCTCAGATCCAGTCGCTGCGGCGCCAGTTCGAGGCGCTGCGACCCGAGCAGGTGGCCCTGCATCGCGGGCTGCCCGATGGTGACGCCCTGGACCTGGACAGGGTGGTAGAGGCCTGCACCGTGCGTCGCGCGGGAGGCAACCCCTCCGACAGGCTGTACCTGCGCCACGAGCGCAGCCGCCGCGACGTGGCGGTGGCCTTCTTGCTGGACATGTCTTCGTCCACCAACGAGATGGTCTCCGGTGGCCAGAAGCGCATCATCGAGGTGGAGAAGGAAGCCCTGGTGCTCATCGCCGAGGCCATCGATGCCATCGGCGACCCCTTCGCCATCTGGGGCTTCTCCGGCTACGGCCGCGACCAGGTGGCCTTCTACCAGGCCAAGCGCTTCGACCAGCCCTACGACCAGGCCGCGCGGGAGCGCATCGGCAGCATGTCGTGGAAGATGGAGAACCGGGACGGGGCGGCCATCCGGCACGCCACCCGGCGCCTGCTGGAGTGGCCTGCGCGCATCCGGCTGCTCGTGCTGCTCTCCGATGGCAAGCCCCTGGACTGCGGCTGCGATCGCTACAGCGACGCCTACGCCCAGGAGGACACGCGACAGGCCCTGCTGGAGGCTCGCAAGGCGGGCCTGCATCCTTTCTGTATCACCGTAGATCCCCACAGCCGTGACTACCTGCGCCAGATGTATGGCGAAGGTGCCTACACCATCATCGACCAGGTCGAAGCCCTGCCCCTGCGCATTCCTCGGCTCTACCGCCAGCTCACCAGGTAGGCGGCGTGGTGAGCAGCTATCCTGGTGGCCGAACCCGCAGCAGCACCCGCATGTCCCTGTCCCGAGCCGGCGCCGGTCTCCTGATGATCGGGCTGGGGCTCGGCTGCCAGCAGCCAGCCTCCTCTCGCCCGCCGCCGCCCGAGGGGCAGGACAGCGGCCTGGTGGATCCCACCACACCCTGCGCCCATCGCTGGTACCCGGACCTGGACACCGACGGGTACGGTGCGGCGATGGGGGCGGTGGTGGCCTGTGCTGCTCCGCCCCTGCATCGGCGCCGCGCCGGCGACTGCGACGACGGCGATCCCCGGATCCATCCGGGGGCCGACGAGCTGTGCAATGGGGTGGATGACGACTGCGACGGCGGCGTGGACGAGGACTATCCCCAGGAGCGATCCACCTGGTACCTGGACGAGGACGGCGACGGCTGGGGGCGCGACGGGGACCAGCTGCGGAGCTGCGATCAGCCTGGAGGATACAGCGCCGAACCCGGCGACTGCGATGATCGCGACGGGCGGGTGCACCCGGCCGCCCGGGAGCCCTGCAACGAGCGGGACGACGACTGCGACGGCCAGGTGGACGAGGGCTGCCCGGACAGCTGCGGGGACGGCGTCACCTCGGGGTGGTTCGAAGAGTGCGATGCAGGAGACGACCTGGCCTGCCCCGGCCTCTGCTCGGATCTATGCGCCTGCCCGGCCCTCGAGCCGGGCGATCTGCAGGTGCACGTGGTGGACGTGGAGCAGGGCGACGCCGTGCTGGTCATCTCGCCGGATGGCTTCGTGATGCTGCTGGACGCGGGCAGCTCCAGCGCCTGTGATTCGCTGGACTGGTACCTGGAGCACCTGGGTGTCCACGAGATCGATGTCACCCTGGTGAGCCACCAGCACTCGGATCACCTGGGCTCCATGGACGAGCTGCTGCTGCTCCACCCGGAGGTGGTGGCCTGCCTGGACAACGGCGGCAGCTTCAGCACCTGGAGCGACTGGGACTACTACTGGATGGCGCGTCCGCGCCGCGCGGGTCTCGTCCTGGGTGACAGCATCGACCTGGGGCCGGCCATGAGCGTGGAGGTGCTGCACTCCGACCAGGGCGCGGGGAACGAGAACGAGAACTCGGTGGTGCTGGCCCTGACCTACGGCGACTTCCGCATGCTGCTCGGGGGCGACTGTGAGTCGGGCTGCGAGCGGGGCCTGGACGCGGGGATCGTCGCTGTCTACAAGGTGCATCACCACGGCGCGTCGGACTCATCGTCCTCGGCCCTGCTGGACCGCATCGAGCCGCGCGTGGGGATCATCTCGGCGGGGGCCGGGAACCCCTACGGCCACCCCCACAGCGCCACATTGCAGCGCCTGCAGGCTCGTGGTATCGAGCTGTATCGCACCGACAACGACGGCGATGTGGTGGTGGTGAGTGACGGCACCGGCTTCGAGATCAACGGCACAGTGTACCCGTGACAACGCGATAAAAGGTGTAACGACGATGCAGCGGCAAACCATGATGCTCCTCTGTTGTCAGCTCGTCGCCTGCGGTGGACCCCAGGGCGGGGTCGGCCCCGCCGAGCCCTGCCCCGGCTGTGGAGATGACACCTCCGCCGACAGCGATACGGACAGCGATGGTGACACAGATACTGATACAGATGTCGACGCGGATGCAGACAGCGACGCCGACACCGACACGGGCGAGCCGCCAGCCGACGCCGACGGCGATGGATGGGTCGCCTCGGAAGACTGCGATGACGACGACGCCGCCGTGTACCCGGGCTCCCACAGCACCGAGGTGCCGGCCGATGGCGTGGACCAGGACTGCGACGGTGTCGACGCCTGCCGCGATCTGAACTGCGATGGCTGGCCCGACATCGTGTTCGCCCAGACCGACGCGGACGGCGTCTACAGCACAGACTCCTGGGTGTACCTGGGCTCGGCCAGCGGCTACTCCGCTGAGGCGCGCTGGTCGGTGCCCACGGTGGGTGCCATGGGCGTGGACTCCGGCGACTTCGACCAGGATGGATACGTGGATCTGGCCTTCGCCAGCGTGCAGGATGGCGAGGCCCGAGCTGTGGACTCGCTGGTCTACTACGGCTCCGCCGATGGCTTCAACGAAGCCGAGCGCGTCGCGCTGCCCACCATCGGCTGCGCCGATCCCACCGCGGCCGACCTGGACCAGGACGGCTGGCTCGACCTGGTGTTCTCCAACCGCTACGACGGCAGCGGCGTCAGCGTCGAGGCGTACAGCAACGACTCCTACGTGTACTGGGGTGGCGCCCATGGCTTCTCGGAGGAGAACCGCCTGGGGCTGCCCACCATCGGCGCCGCGCGCAGCCGCGTGGTGGATCTCGACGGCGACGGCTATAACGAGATCATCTTCGCCAACGGGGTCACCGAGTTCCTGTTCGTGAACGAGTCCTACCTGTACTGGGGCTCCGCCGAGGGCTGGTCCGAAGAGCAGCGCACGGGCCTGGTGTCGGTGTTCCCCGAGGGCCTGGCGGTGGGCGATGTCGACGCCGACGGCGCCAAAGACATCTTCCTCACCAGCTGGATGTGCGTGCTGTACTGCGGCGACGCGAGCCGCATCTACTGGGGCGACGTGGCGGGCAACTACGGCAACGACTACAGCCAGCTCGAAGAGGCCGACGGCGGCACCGACGCGCAGCTGGC
Organism: uncultured Enterobacterales bacterium; assembly: GCA_964512185.1. GTDB lineage: Bacteria > Myxococcota_A > UBA796 > UBA796 > JAFGLY01 > CAZEJJ01. Next base: position 6,991 of record CAZEJJ010000229.1, read on the forward strand.
CGATCTGAACGCCGACGGCTGGCTCGACCTGGTGCTGTCAAATGGCGGGGTGGACTGGACGGGCGCCTTCGCCGATACATCGTTTGTGTATTGGGGCAGCGCCGATGGCTTCAGCAGCGACTCCCGCGACAGCCTGCCAACCACCGCGGCCTCCGAGGCCGCCGTGCGCGATCTCGACGGCGACGGATGGCTCGACATCGTCTTCGCCAGCCACTATGCACCAGACGAGGGCGAGGAGGTGTCGCAGATCTACTGGGGCTCAGCCAGCGGCTACGACGCGGAGAGCCGCAGCGACCTGCCCAGCGTGCACGCCGCGGGCCTGACGGTGGTGGGAGAGATCTACCCCTGAGCTGCCGTGGGTTATCAGGTGTGAGCCTCGCCGCGCGCACTGGAGCCCACATGGTCCGCTTCGCACGACCGTCATCCTGCCAGGGTGCGGCCCTGCTGCTCTGCGGGCTGCTGTGCTGTGAAGGTGGAGGATCCAGCGGGGCTGACCCGGCCGCGGTCGCCAACACGCCAGGCGCAGCGAGGCGCCACAACGTCCTCTTGATCACGCTGGACACCCTCCGGGCGGACGTGCTGGGTTGCTACGGCGGCAAGACCGCCACGCCGGGCATCGACTGGATCGCCCAGGGTGGCGCGCGCTTCTCCAGGGCCTACACCGTCACCCCCCTGACCATCCCCGCTCACTCCTCCATCTTCACGGGCATGCTCCCGCCGCGGCACGGGGTCCGCGACAACGGAGACTTCTTCCTGAGCGAGGGAGCCACCACCATGGCCGAGCTGCTGGGGCAGCAGGGCTATCGCACCATGGCGGCGGTGGGGGCCGAGGTCACCTCGCACCACTGGGGCTTCGCCCAGGGGTTCGACACCTTCTTCGACGACATGGGCACCAGCCAGGAGCAGGCAGGCAACCGCTGGCGCATCGAGCGCCGCGGAGATGCCGTGCTGGAGGACGCCATGGGCTGGCTGCAGACCGAAGGCGAAGGAGACAGCCCATGGTTCGCCTGGGTCCACCTGTTCGACGTGCACGCGCCCTACGAGGCCCCCGAAGAGTTCGCCCGGCGCTTCCCAGGCCGCCCCTACATGGCCGAGGTGGCCTGGACCGACCACCTGGTGGAGCGGCTCATCGACATGCTCCGGCAGCGGGCTCTGCTGGATGACACATGGATCTTCCTGGTGAGCGACCACGGCGAAGGCCTCGGCTCCCACGGCGAGCAGATGCACGGGGTGCTGCTGTACGACGCCACCACCAGGGTGCCCATGATCCTGCGCCCGCCTGGGGGGGTCACCCCCGCGGTGACCGTGGCCGAGCCCACCAGCCTCGTGGATCTGCTGCCCACCGTGCTGGCGGCGGCCGAGGTGCCGGTGCCCGAGGGCCTCGATGGTCTCGACCTGCTGCCGGCCCTCCGCGGTCAGCCCGACGCCATCCCCCCCGACCGGCAGATCTTCGTGGAGAGCCTGTACGCCAACAGGCACTACGGCTGGGCTCCCCAGCGCGCCCTGGTGGAGGCCGAGTACAAGCTGATCGACTCCACCACACCCGAGCTGTATCAACGCGGCGATCGAGCCGAGCTGGAGGATCTCGCCGCCCAGGAGCCCGCCCGGCTGGCCGAGATGCAGCAACAGACAAGGGAACTGCTGGCGGCGCTGGAGCCGGCGGAGGCCACCTCCGCCCGCGCCGAGGCCAGCGCCGAGCGCCACGCCCAGCTCGAAGCCCTCGGGTACATGACCGGCGTGGCCGAGCCGACGGATCCCGACGGCGAGGAGCTCCCGGATCCCGTGCAGCGGCTTCCCATCCTGAAAGAGGTGGAGCGCGCGCGCATGAGCCTGCAGAGCGGTGAGCTCGACGAGGCTCTCGAGGCGGTGCAGCTGGTCATCCAGCAGGAACCCGGGCTGGTGGACCCGCGCATGCTGCTGGTGAACATCCTGCGACAACGGGGCGAGCGCGGACAGGCCCTGGTGCAGGCCCAGGAGCTGGACCGCCGCCAGCCCTCCTCGCAGTCCAAGTCGCTCATGGGCATCCTGCAGCTGCAGCTCGGTGAGCGGGAGCTGGCGTTGGATCTGTTGGCCCAGGCGCTGGAGCTCGACCCCTACCTGGGGCGCACCTGGGAGCCCTACCTGCACGCCCTGTACATGGCCGGCGAGCTGGATGCGCTGGAAAAGGCCGTGGCGCGCGGCCGCGAGGCGCTGCCGGACGAAGCCGGGATCCTGGGCATGGAGGGCGTCCTGTTGGCCATGAAGGGCGAAAACGAGGCCGCCGAGGCCGTGCTCCGGCCCGCCCTGGAAGAGAACCCGCGCCTGCCCTTCGCCAATCATGCGCTGGGCATGGTGCTGCGCTTCCAGGGCGACAACAAGCAAGCCGAGCCCTTCCTCGCCGAAGAGGTGCGGCTGTATGACTCCATGCAGGCGCGGTTCCTGCTGGTGGAGATCTACGCGGAGCAGGCCCTGTACGATCAGCAGCTGGAGCAGCTGCTGGTCATCGCCGAGCGCGAGCCCCCCAGCTTCATGACCCAGCACTCCATCGCCCAGGCGCTGTTCAACCTGCAGCGCTACCCAGAGGCTCGGACAGAGGTGCAGGCCTGCCGCCAGATGGCCCCCGAGTACCCCGCCTGCGCCATGCTCGAGGCCAACGTGCTCAAGAAGCTCGGCCACGAGGCCGAAGCACAGCAAACCTACGAGGGCGCCCTCCGCCTGGCGGAGCGGGCCAAGGAGCGCAAGAGCCCATGATCTTGATCCGCACCGCGCAGGCGGCCGAAGCCGACCAGTCCTGGGGCTGCTTCGGGACCGGCGACGCGGTTGGCTACCTGCTGCTGGTCCTGATGCTCCTGATGTTCCTGTTCATCCGCGTCAGCCGGCGCTCCGATGCCGCCAGCAGGCCTCCGCCCCCGCGCCCACGGCCGGGCTCCATCGACCAGCTCGGCTCGGCGCTCTTCAGGATCATCAAGAACGACGATGCGGCGGCCTACCGCAGCCTGTTCCTGGTGGGGGACGAGGTGCGCATGGCCCTGGGCCGCGGAGCAGACACCTACCTCGAGGGCCGCACTCTGGGCATGTACCAGCGCAGTCTGGACGGCATCGCCAAGCGCGTCCCCCCGGGGGCCAGCTTCGACGGGGCGTTCATCCTGCGCGATGCCCTGGCCCGAGTTTGACGAGCAGACGGTGTTCTAGGCACTCGCTGTCGCCGATGAT
>CAZEJJ010000230.1:0-10172 GCA_964512185.1 uncultured Enterobacterales bacterium
TCGAACTTGTCTTCGAGCTCGATCTCCTTGGCGACGGTGACGCCGTCCTTGGTGACCACGGGGGCCCCCCAGGACTTCTCGATCACCACGTTGCGACCCTTGGGGCCCAGGGTGACCTTGACGGCGTCTGCCAGGGTGTCGACTCCGATGAGGAGCTTGTTGCGAGCTGCGGTATCGAACAGAATCTGCTTGGCGGTCATGGTATCTCCTCTACTTCTCGACGATGCCCAGGATGTCGTCCTCGCGAAGGAGCAGGTGCTCCACGCCCTCGACCTTGATCTCGGTGCCCGCATACTTGGAGAACACCACGCGGTCGCCCTCCTGGACCTGCATGGGGACCAGCTTGCCGTTGTCGTCGATGCGCCCATCGCCCACCGCCAGGACTTCACCCTCGACGGGCTTCTCCTTGGCGGTGTCGGGAAGGAAGAGGCCACCGGGGGTGCGGGTGAGCTCTTCGATGCGCTTGATGAGTACGCGGTTGTTCAGGGGGCGAATGTTCATCGCTCGTCCTCCGGAGACAGGTGCCGTGAGAGGGTTGGTTTCGAGGTTTCGACTGCGCGGCCCGGATGCCTCGGCGGGACTCCGGGCCAGGGTAGCTCGATGCGGTGAGGAACACTAGGCACCGGCGCGCCCCCGTCAACCCCATTCCTGCTATCCCGGGTGGGGCACGTGTCTCGATGCCCTGTTCGGGGTTCAACTTGACTGCGGGGGGCCTGTCGGACTACGTGGGGCCGGATTCGCGTCCGCCATGCCTGGCGGGGGCGCAGGCGTGCCGGATTTTCCGGGCAGAGGAACCAGCCATGGCTCGCATCACCGTCGAAGATTGCCTCGAGAACGTCCCGAACCGCTTTTCACTGGTTCTGCTGGCGGCCGAGCGCACCAAGCTCATCCTCAAGGGCGAGACCGTGCTCATCGAGGACTACCGCGACAACAAAGAAGTGGTCACGGCTCTACGCGAGATCGCGGCGGGCAAGGTGCTCCCCGACCTCACGGGCTTCGACGAGAACGCCAACGTGGAGACCTCCGCCGGCCCCCTGGAGTCCACGCACGCGCTGCCTGTGGCCGATGAGCTGCCCCCCGAGGCCGACGAGTAGACCAGCCAAGCGGCCGCGCTCCCCCCGGGAGGTGCCGCCCGAACCCGGAGCAAGTCATGGACAAGGTCGACGAGAACTCCACCTTCGACACGCGCACCCTCAAGCGCAACCTCGCCGCCGGGCGCGTCAGCCAGGAAGCCGTGGATCGCCACCTGGCCGAGCTGGAAGACTGCGCCGAAGAGGCCGACTGGACCACCACGCAGATGGCACAGCCCGTGGCCCCCGAGGGTGGGGACTCAGCCGCGGACTGAGCCGGGCCTGGCGGGCTATCGATCCTCGATGATCTCGAGCACGTAGCGCTTCTTGTCCTTGCCACCGACGGCGTTGATGATGCGTCGGATGGCGTCGGCGTGGATGCCTCGCTTGCCGATGACCTTGCCCACGTCTTCTTTGGCGACCTCGAGCTCCAGCACGCAGGAGTGCGTCCCCACCACCTCGTAGCAGCGGACCTGTTCGGGGTAGTCCACCAGTGCCTTGACGATCAGCTCCACCAGCTCGCGCACGCCGGGCGCATCGCCCGATGGCGGCTTCTCGCCCGTATCGTTGTGCTCAACTGCTCCCACAGCGACCTCCTTCAGCTACAGTCCTGGGTTCACGCGGACTTCCGCAGAGACCCATAGACCAGCATTCTCGCATGAGACTCGTTCGTCAAGGGGCAGGGGCGACTCGGACGCTCGAATACGCCAGCGCCGGGTGGCGTCTGGGGCACCCGTTGCCCCTTGTGGTGAAAGATCCATGCTGGGGGGAACGTATGGACACCATGAGGTGTCCAGAGCATCCAGCGCTGGGAGAACCCTCCCGGGGCTGGCCCCATTCCCCCGCGAGCGATACCCAAAGGTCAGAATGATGCAGGCGATCCGCAAGAACACCGCCTCGGCAGCCCGTCCGGATGAGTCCGGCTACAAGCTGCTGGCGCTCAGTGACCGACGACAAGCCATGGACGCCGTGGTGCGGGACCACCGCGAGCGCCTCTTCCAGCACGCCTTCTACATCGTGAAGGACAGCCAGGAGGCGTACGACGCCGTGCAGGAGGTCTTCATCAAGGCCATGCGCGAGCGGCGCTTCTTCGATCCGGAATTCCGCATGAAGGCCTGGCTGTACAGGGTCACCAGCAACCTCTGTTACAACATCGTGCGCGATCGCCGGCGTCGTGGAGGCATCCTGGAGTCGCTGGGCCGTCCCGATCGGTCCCGGGCCACCCAGATGGAGCGCGTGCAGCGCGGCGAACGTCGCGACGGCATCCAGGCCGCCATGGAAAAGCTCTCCCGCGATCACCGCGAGATCCTGCTCCTCCGGTACTACAACGACCTCAGCTATGCCGAGATCGCCGAGGTGCTCGGAGTCAAGCTGGGTACGGTGATGTCCCGCCTCTCCCGTGCGCGCACCCGGCTGGGTGACGTGATGGGGCCGGACCACCCGGTGGTGCTCGAGGTGCTGGAGTTCGACGGGCGGAGGTGATGGACTGCAAGGACCTGAGGGATCGGCTCGCTCCCCTTCTGGACGGGGAGCTCACCGCTGATGAGGAGCGCCAGGTCGCCCAGCACCTCGAGTCCTGTGCGGCCTGCCTCGATCTGGTGGACCGGCTCTCGGTGGTGCCCCTGCCTCCTGTGGCCTCGGGCGCCCCCCACGCCCCCGAGTTCTGGAACAGCATGGACCGCGTGCTGGAAGAGGAGGCCGGTCGGCCGCTGCCAACGATGGCTCGCACCAAAGCCTGGGTCCAGGGCGAGGTGCGCTTGAGTCGCGGGATGGCGCTGGGCTACCTGCTGCTGCTGCTGGCTGCCTTCACCTGGCACCTGCTGCGACCCGAGCCCCCCGCCGGCACCGCGCCGCCCGCCCTGGCCGCCGAGGAGAGCCCGGAGCCGGCGCAGCCCGCGCCGCGCAGCAACAAGGTGGAGCGCGCCTCCTATACGCCCACGCAGCAAATGTACTGATCTGCTGGACGGCGGAGCCGCCAGCAGATCAAGCGCAGCCTCGCTGCCGATCTCGCCTTCGTCGAGACGGCAGAAGGCTGGCTGCGAGTGGCGGAGCCGCTGGGCGAGCGCAGCCTCACTGCCGATCCTGGCTGCGCCGGGACAGCAGAAAGCTGGCTGCGAGCGGCGGAGTCGCTGGGCGAGCCTCTCGCGGTGGGGGAAGGCCCTCCCTGGGCTTCGTGTTACCGTCTTCGCGACGAGGACGTGATCCCATGGCAGCGACCCTGCCCCTCCTGCTGCTGTTCTTCACGGCCTCGGGTCTGGCTCAGGAAGAGCTGCGCTCGGTGGACGAGCTCCTCGAAGAGGTGGCCGAGGAGCACGCGGAGCGACCGGCGGTCATGGAGCTGCAGCGGGCGGCGGTGCAGGGCATGCTGCAGTGGCTCGAGACCCAGGACGGCTCCGAACACCTGAGGGTCCTCACCCGCGCGGAGCACGAGCGCTTCCAGGCCTACGCGCAGGGTGAGCGCTTCGGCGTCGGCATCGGGGTGCTCCTGGTTCCGGGCTACGGCATCCGGATCCTGGAGGTCTTCCCGGGCACGCCGGCCGAGCAGGCCGGGTTGGTGCCCGGTGAGGTGGTGCTCGCTGTGGGTGGGGTCCCGGTGGAGCAGCGCAGCGCCGTAGAGGTGGCCGCCATGCTCACCGCCCGCGATCGGGAGCAGCTCACCCTCGATCTGCTCGACGGCCAGGGTGTGCCCCGCCGGGTCTCGCTGGAGCCGCAGCGCTACCGGGCTCCGGTCCTGTCCACGACAGAGGGTGAGGGGTACCTGCTCGTGCGCCTGCACCACTTCGGCGCCGGCGCCGCCGAGGCTCTGGCGGGGGTGCTGGAGCGGGTGGGGCCGCGGGAGCTGGTGATCGATCTGCGGGATGCCCGCGACGGGCTGCTCCCCGAGGCGGTGGCCACCGCGGCGCTCTTCTTGGGCTCAGAGGAGCTCGCCGGCTATCGGCTGCTGGGCGAGTCCGAGGGCCAGCCGCTGCTCCTGCCCGAAGGGCCTCGCTGGGACCAGCCTCTCGCGGTGCTGGTCAACGGCGGGACCGCTGGGGTGGCGGAGCTGTTCGTGGCTTCCATCCAGCGGGTCAACCCGCGCATGGGCCTGGTGGGCACGCCCACGGCGGGCGTGGCGACCTTGCCCGCCTGGGTCCCGCTGGGGGCTGAGCACCTGCTGCAGCTCGCAGGGGAGCGGCTGGTGCTGGCCGACGGCACCACCTGGAGCCGCGTGGGGGTGATCCCCGACGTGGTGGTGCAGCCCCTGGACGGCTGGCAGCTCATGCCACCGCCGGCGGTTCCGCCGGACCTCCAGATCGACGCGGCCCTGCGGCTGGTGCGCAGCCCCAGCTCCGACCGTTGACCGGCCGGTCCCCCAGCGGATAGGATGGTGCGTCTTCAGGCCCAGCGCCTCCTCCTCAGCACCGCTCCACCCGCTCCCGTGGACTTCGCCCGATGCGTCCTGCCGAAGCCCTCCGGCGCCACCTGGCACAGGGTTCAACCGGCTCGCTCGTCACAGAGCTCGCCGGCGAGGAGCGGGTCGCGGTCTACGTGATGCAGGGGGAGATCCTGGCCGCGGAGTCCCCCTCCGACGGCATCGACCTGGTCCAGCGCCTGGTGGCGCGAGAGACCGTCACCCGCGACCAGGGGCGGCTGCTGCTCGAACGCCTGGTCACGGCGGCGCAGGTCGGTGACGTGCTCTTCGGCACGATCCCCGACGACATCGTCATGGATCTCTACGGGCAGCGGTTCCGCGAGAACCTCTGCCGCTTCCTGCTGGGCAGCTCCTCCGTCGAGTTCTCCAACATGGAGTCCATCCAGGTAGAGAACGTGCAGGTGGGTCACGACAGCCAGGAGCTGCTCGATGGGCTCGCGGCTCGCGTCGAGCGTGTCCGCGCGCTCCTGGCCCAGCTGGATCTCGTGGTGCTCGAGCCCGGCGATGTGGCCGCCAGCGACAAGTCCCAGGCCTGTGTGGCCGCTGTGCTCCAGGGGCCCGCGCGCTTGAAGCACGTGCTGGAGGCCAGCCCCTACGAGGCCACCCGTGCCCTCGACCTGGTGGTGGAGATGCTCGATGCGGGCGTCCTGCGGCGCAGCGACGTCGGCTCCGCCGATCTGCCCATCGACGAAGACGGCCCCTCGGTGGTAGACAATGGCGAGCTGGCCATGTTCGCCGATCGCGAGGGCTGCTCGCGCCGGAGCGGCGACGGCCAGTTCACCGTCTCCCGCGATCTTCTCGACACCGTCGATCTGTCTGACATGGAGCTGGTCCGCGCAGAGCTCGAGACCGACGAGATCTTCATCGAGATGGAAGAGGGCACCGGGGACGAAGAGGGCGTCAGCCTGAGCTTCGGGAGCCCGACCCTCACCAACGAGGAGGCCATCCGTAAGATCGCGGTCACCAGCGAGGTCTTGCGGGAGATCGCGTCGGCGCTGGACGAAGAGCAGGGGCCGGGTTCCGGTCAGGCCTCGGTGCAGCTGCTGGTGGAGAGCGCACCCAGCGAGCTGGCCTTCCTCTTCGCCAAGCTCGAGTCGCAGCGTGACGGCGGCCTCGACCTGGAGCGACTGCTGGTCAACCTCGATGAGCGTCCGGAGTCCGAGCGACGGCCGCAGCTCAACCGCGCCATGAACGATCTCATCGAGCGCGGCTTCACGCACTGCATGGAGCGCATCTCCGAGGAACGGCTCGAGGCCATGCTCGAGCGCATCGCTGGCTACCAGAAGCGCCTGGGACTGTGACCCTACCCTCTCGCGCGGGCTGGCTGCCGTCGCTGGCGCTGGCCTGCGCTCTGCTGGCCTCTGCTGGCCACGCCGGCGACCTGCCCGCTGACGCCCCCGCTGCGGTGGAGCCCGCGGTCCCCGGCTTCGACTTCGGAGCGCTGCCTCCCGAGGTCGCCGAGGCAGCCCGGGCGAGCCGGCACCTGCCGCTGGCGGAGCGGCTGGACGCGGTGAGCGCCCCCATGCTCGGCAGGCCCTACCTGGATGGCTGCACGGGCGAAGGCCAGGGGGTCGATCCCGACCCGCCCGCCCGCTACGACGTGTACGACTGCCTCACCTTCGTCGAGGAGGTCCTCGCCCTCGGCTTGGCCCCCGATCCGGCCTGGGCGCCCATGTACCGCTCGGCCCTGCGCTTCCAAGACGCGGAGCCCAGCTACGAGCGGCGCAACCACTTCTTCGTGATGGACTGGATCGCGAACAACGTTGAAGCCGGCCTGATCCGCGACATCACCGAGCAGCTTGGGCCAGTGGAGTGGATCGACAAGCCCTTGGATGCGGGCACCTGGGCCAACTGGCGGCACCGCGGGCGCTTCGCGCTGGACGACGATCAGCTGCCCGTGGGCAGGCTACGCCTGCCCGTGCTCTCCCTGGAGACCGCCCTGGAGGTGGTGGATCGCATCCCACCGGGCTCGCTGGTGGTCACCGTCCGCGTCCCCTTGGACCACGTACCCATCACGGTCACCCACGTGGGGCTGGTGGTGCCGGGCGAGCAGCCCACCATGCGGCACGCCACGCGCATGGGCGACAAGCTGGTGAGGGACGACAGCCTCGCCTGGTACCTCCGCCACCTGCAGTCCTACAGCAACTGGCCGGTGGCGGGTGTCAACTTGCTGATGCCCCTGGAGCAGGGGCCGCGCCTGGGAGCCCTGGATCCAGCACACCCCCGCCCAGCGAGCGCCGGGCCGGGGCGCTAGCGCGCGGGTGCGCCGGGGAGAGGACCGCCGGCCTTGAGACCGACGGCCCAGGCGCATCCAGCGCTAGAACATGACGTCGCCCTCTTCGCTGGGGCGCGGCACCTTGGTGGTCTTCGAGAACAGCAGGGCCTTGAACAGGTGGGTGCCCGACAGGCGAGCGGCGACCTGTACGTTCATGTCAGCCCTGACCATGGGGTTGGCGCCGGTGACGGCGACTCCGGTGGCGGGGGTGACGGCGATGCCATCGGCGAAGGCCGAGGTGCTGCCTAGCAGCAGTGCGACGATCAACATGCGGCGAAGCATGCAGCCTCCTTCTGGAATGGACGAGCGATGCTCCGGACGTCGAAGCACGTGCCGTCCACTATAGCAGTGGGTTCCGCGAGCGGCCTGTTGACCTCGGCCCGGTGCAGAATACTGCCGGTCGCCGTGGGGGGCTCAGCGCGAGCCGCTGGGCGGCGGAGCGGCGCGTCCCGCCAGGACTCGCTCCAGCACCACCCAGGCGGAGCCCACCTGGTAGCGATCCAGCTCCTGCCGTCGCAGCTCGCCCAGTCTGCCCAGAGGCTCGCCATACGAGGCGCGGAGCAGCAGGTCGCCGGTGGCGAGCTGGTCGGGTGCGGTGGCCGGGCCGTAGACCTGCAGCGGCAGAACGGGCTCTCGCACCAGGCCGACGTAGGGGCGCGTGAGCGCGGTGAACAGGTAGCTGCCCGCCCAGACGCGCTCGCCGGCCTGCACGGCGGCTCGGGCAGGAGCCGCTGCGAGACGCCACGCGCCTGCGAGATCGCGGCCGTACAGGCTGGCCTCGGGCCCCCTGGGGTGGAGATCGCGCGCGGCGGGGAGCACCGGAGCGCAGAGCAGGAGGGCCAGCAGGGCCGCACCTGCCAGCGGGCGCGAGCCGAGCCGCGGTCGAGCTGCAGACAGCCAGCGCCAGGCCAGGCTGGCGGCCACCAGGCTCGCGACGGTCATGGCGGGTAGCAGGTAGCGCACGTGGGTGTACTGGTCTTGCGCGCCGCGTCCACCCAGGAAGTTGAGCCCACCGAAGAGCAGCAGCTGCGCGACGACGAAGGCGCAGCAAGCCACCAGGGCGCGGCGATTCTGGGATCCCTGCGGCAGGACCGCGCGCCGGCCGCGGAGCGCGAGGGAGGCCGCCAGGCCCGCCGCCGCCAGGGCCCAGGCAGCCCAGCGTCCACCGTGCAGGAGCACCAGCGCGGCGACGGCGCCCAGGTCTTGCAGGTAGGCGAGGGGAGTGGCGGGCAGCTGCTCCGCGCCCGACAGCGCCCAGCCGGTGACCCGCCAGTGCAGCAGCGCCCAGGCGGCCAGGGCGGCGGGCGGCGCCAGGCTGGCCAGCAGGAAGCGGCGCTGCCGGAGCCCCAGCAACGCCGCGGGCACGGCGAGCAGGACGCCGGGTTCCTTGCACCAGCAGGCCAGCGCGGCGAAGAAGGCGAAGCGTCGCGCCCGGCCGTCGGCCAGGGCCACCAAGGCCCAGAGGCAGGCGGCGAGCAGGGGGAGATCGGTGTCGGCGCGCAGCGCCTGGGACAGCAGGGGTGGGGCGAGGAGCACGGGCAGCGCCAGCGGGGCCAGACCGCTGCCTGCCAGGCGGCGGAGCAGGGTGACGGCTCCGGCACCGACGGCCGCGGCCAGGGGCACGCAGGCCAGGTGGACCACCCAGGCGCGCTCGCCGAGCAGGGCCAGCCAGGCGGCGAGGTAGTGGAACCAGAGGGGAGGGTGGGCGTAGTCGGGGAGCCCGCCGGCCCACTGGGGCGGCAGGGCCTGGTGGGGCAGCAGGGCGCTGGGCAGCTCACCTGCGGCCACCCACGAGGGGCCGTGCTCCAGCAGCCAGAGCCCGCGGGGCACCCACCAGAACATCTCGTCTTCCTGCAGGGGCAGGCCGAGGTTCGCCAGCACGTAGAGCGCGGGGATCAGCGCGACCACGGCCGCTGCGGCCTGGGACGGGCCTGCTCTGGTGGACCAGCCTGGCAAGCGCGGCTCCTGGTGACAGCGGGGATCGGACGGTGACCGCGGTCAGCCACCGGCCTGCGACAAGCAAGAGGATTGCAAGGACCTAGCACGCCCCTTCCGGTGTGGCTTGCTCGCGGGATATGGCATTGTCCCGCTGGACGTGCGGCTCCATCTCGGTGCTGTGTCCAGACCCGGAGGGTCCATGAGAAGGCTGCTGATGCTGACCGCTGGCCTGCTGGCTTGCCTCTGGCTGCTGGCCCCCGCCTCCGCGCTCGCCGAAGGAGAGGAGGAGGACGGCTACCTCATGAACGATCTGCGAGCCACGGTGCACCTGCCCCCCAAGTGGGAGGTGCTGCCTGGCGGCTGGTCGGACTGGGACTTCAAGGCCAAGGCCAGCGACGGGCTGGTGGAGATGCGCATGCACTTCACGCCCTTCCAGGTCACACCCACCGAAGAGGCCGCGCAGGGCTGGATCAAGATGCACCGGCTGCGGCTCGAGAAGCACAAGGCCGAGTCGGTCCAGGTCGCCCGGGTGGAGATCAGCGAGCGGCAAGGCCGGCCCACCGCCGAGATGGACCTGGAGTTCGTCTTCGAGGGCGGCAAGGTCAAGGGTGTCTACCAGGCTGTGGCCTTCCCGGCCTACGGCAAGGTCGTGCACATCGCCATGATGTCCAACGACAAGAAGGCCGCGCGGGCGACGAAGTCGCTGTCGTTCTTCCTGGAGCACCTGGAGATCCACAAGGAAGTGGAGCCGGTGGATGAGCTCTACGGCAGGGTGTCTTCGCCGGTGGCCTTCGAGCACACCCTGCCCGACGGCTGGCGCGCCTTCGCCAAGTCCGAGCTGGGGCCGGTGGCCGAGCTGGCCAAGAAGACCGGCCAGGGCAAGTACGACCGGGAGCACTGCTGGGCGGCTATCAAGCCGCTGTCCTTCGGCGATCCCGACTTCATGATCTTCTGCCAGGGCGGCCTGCTGCTCGACAAGGTGGACGAGTACTCCTGGGCGGGCGTGGAGCCCGTCGTCAACGACAAGTTCTTCGGTGGCACCAGCCTCGAGGTGGAGCCGGCCGAGAAGGTCGTCATCGGCGATCGCCTGGGCTACTTCTACCGGCCTCCCTCTCGAGGCGACACGGTGCTCATGGCGGTGGCCCCCTACGATCAGGGCGTGGTGGTGGGCTGGGCTCGCGCGCAGAGTGACCGCGCGGCGCAGCTGGAAGAGGACTTCCGCACCGTGCTCACCGGCGCGCGCTTCACCGGGCCCAACGGCGGTGAGCAGCCCGTGGGTGGGCTGGGCGGCTGGTTCGTGTACTCGATCCGCTACCGTCCCACCAACCCCCTGTTCCTGGGGCCGGTGCTGCTGGTGTTCTTCGGCTTCATGGCGGTGGTGGTGGTGCTCGCCAAGCACAAGCCGAAGAACCTCGAGGACTACTAGAGCAGGCGACAGAACCCCGAATCTACTGCGGCCCAGCAGTCGCGACTGCGG
>CAZEJJ010000231.1:0-10099 GCA_964512185.1 uncultured Enterobacterales bacterium
GGTCCAGCGCGATGAACTGCGGCCCGTTGTCGGAGATCAGCCGGGGCTTCTCCCCGGGGAACTTCTCTCGGGCGCGCTGGATGATCAGCTCCACGTCCTCCTCCTTCATGGCCTCGTGGATCTCCCAGTGCACGATGTAGCGGCTGCAACCATCCAGGATGGAGCACAGGTAGTAGAAGGTGCCCACGACGTTGATGTAGGCGATGTCGATGTGCCAGTGCTGGTGGGGCCTGGAGGGCTGGGCGAAGCCGGTGCCCTTTTTCGAGGGGCGACGGTTCCAGCGGTCGAGGCGGTCATGAGCACGCAGGACGCGGTAGACCGAGGATGGGCTGACGGCCACGACGTCATCGTCGATCATCATGAAGGCCAGGCGGCGATAGCCCTCCAGGGGGTGGCGCTCATGGTAGTCCAGGATGTCCTGCTTCTCGTCGTCCGTCAGCCAGTGGTCGCGGGGGATCGTGGCGTTGTGCTCGTTGGCCTTGCCGAAGCGCTTCACCCAGTCGTAGTACTTGCCCTTCCCCAGCCCGGCCCAGCCCCGGATGCGGCCCACAGGCAGCTCCGTGAGCTTTGCCAGCTCTCGGATGTAGTCGACGACCTGGTCGCGCGTGTCGTGGGGAGTCCAGCGGCCGTTCAGGGCTCCCCTAGCTCTTTTTCTAACGCGACTTGCTCCTCCGAGATCACCGCGATCACGTGATCCTTGCGGACGAGTCGCTCCTCGAGCTTCTCGATCCTTTCCTCGAGGACCCTCTCCTTGGCGCCAGGCCGCTGCCTGGACTGCAGCACGGCCTCCAGATTCTCGAAGGCCTGCTTCTGCCAGTAGTAGAAGACGCTGGCGCAGGAAGGCGGGCCGATCGGGCGCGGCCAGCGAGGCGCCGGTGTCGAGGGCAGCCTGTGCGCGCGGCGTCGTGGGATCCATGGGCTGCACCGGGTACACCGAGGCCCCGGTGCGCGCCGCCAGCTCGCCAGCCAGGCTGGCGTCGCCCACCAGCGCGATGCTCTGCGCGCCCTGCAGCCGCTGCAGCACGGCCCGCCACAGCCCGGGGGACCAGCCCGGCCAGCGGGCCACGGCGGGGCTCGGTCCAGGAGCGCCGGCGCCTCCCGCCGCCTGCCCATCGCCGCGCCCCGCCAGGGTGCGCAGGATCGCGGGCTCCCGCAGCCTGGCGCGCTGCTCCAGCAGCTCCACGAACACCCGCTCCCAGTCCTGGGCGATGACCTCCACGTGGTGCTGCCTGGCCCGCTCCCGGCCTGCCTGGGCCATCTGCTCGCGCCGCTGCGGATCGTAGAGCAGCTCCACCACCGCGTCCGTGAAATCCTCCACCATCTGCGGCCCGGGCTCCACCAGCAGGCTGGCCTTTGGCGAGAGCGTCTCGGGCAAGGCACCCCGGCGCACGGCCACCACCGGCGTCCCGCAGGCCTGGGCCTCGATGGCCGCGATGCACGAGGTCTCGTCGAAGCGCGCCGGGTAGACCATCAGCGCCGCACTGGCCATGAGCTGGTACAGCTCGGGCTTGGGCAGGTGGCCTGCGTGGCTCGCTCCCGGGGTCTGCTGCACCGCCTGGTCCATCGAGAGGCAGAAGGCCTCGATCTGCGAACCACGCGGCTCGTTGAAGGAGCGGTAGCGCGCCACCTGCAGCCGGGCGCTCGGCACCCGCGCGCGGATGCCCGGCCAGGCCCGCAGCAGCGGCTGCAGCCCGCGCTCAGGCCGCGACAGGTGCAGCAATATAGGGCCTTGTACCGCCGTTATCGGCAGAGGGGGGTACGAGTTCCAGATCGACCGGGTTGCGCACCACCGCGCTGCAGGGCTCGATGTCCGGGTGGGCGCTGATGGTCTGCTGGCGGTGCCACTCGCTGACGAACACCAGGCCGTCGCACCAGGCCAGCCAGTCGCGCACCGGCATGCCCGCCAGCACGTCCTGGCACCACAAGAGGCGCAGCGCGGCGCGGATGTCTCTTTGCAGCAGATCCACGAAGCGCAGCGACACGAACACGTCCCAGCAGCGCAGCCGCGCCTGCTCGCCCAGCTGCCCCAGGTCGTGGTAGGTGACGCCTTGGTACACTCCCGGGGCCTCGCAGCGCGTGAACACATCCACGTCGTGGCCGCGCGCCGCCAGCCCCCGGGCCGCGAAGAGCATGGCGGATTCAGAGCCACCCAGGCAGCGCTCCCAAGGGGTGTCGCCGTGCATGGGCACGCTGTGGGTCGCGAAGGCGATGGTCATGGGTGCGTGCCGGCTCAAGATCTCGTTCCCTTCGACAATCGCGCTGGATACTCCAAATTCCACAAGTGCAGGAGCCATCCATCGGCTCCTTTCTGAACGGTAGAGACTGCAACACCCGATGTCAAACGGCGGCTGAAATATGTTGATTCCGGGCTTTCTGTGCGGATTCAGGGTGGGTTGGCGCGCCGATTGCGTCGGCGGCGGGATCGTAGGGTGTTCGGCTTGGGCTGGAGCTCCCTCAGCCGTCCAAGCCGCCATCGACGATCCCCATGATCACAGCAGCGCCACCCACGGCCTGGTCCTCGGCCAGCTCGCCCGCCGCTACGTATCCACTCGGCGAGCTGGACACTCCTGCGTGAGTGCTAAGCGCAGGGGTTTCGGGGGTAGAGCACCGTCGAAATGCAGGCAGCGCGGGGTCGCTGGCCTGCACGGTTGTGGATCGGCGCGTAGCCGGGTATTGCGTAGTTACGAAGTACCACAACCCCGGTCAGCGCCTATGAAGACCATACCCCTCCTCGTCAAGAAGCTCAACTCTCTCCCCTACGCTCCCGAAGTCGCGCCCTGTCCCCGCTGTGGCCGAGCATCCCCGAGGAACGAGATCCGTCTGCTCGAGCGAGCGAAGGCCGACCTCGACGAGCCGACGAGGGAGCGCGTGCTGGTCGGCTGCTACATCTGTGAGCACTGCCCTGTCGGCGAGCGCTGGTTCCGCCTGCAATCACCGGGGTTCGAGGACCGACGCCAGTGCACGACGGCCACGCGCCTCGCCGTGCTGTCGCTGGTGGTGGACCACAAGATGTCCTTCGAGGGCGCGGCCGCCGTGGGCCGATCCCTGCTGCACCTGCCCAAGCTGGTGGCTACGACGGTGCTGCGGTGGTACCGCGGTGCTGGCGACGAGATGGACTTTCGGGGCCATATTGAGAGGATGGTCGCGATCTTCTCCGGTCAGCTCGCCGTAGACGAGGTCTACGAGGGCGGCGTCCACGTGATCAGGGCCACCGACCCGCTCAACGGCGTGGAGATCTCCTCCCGGCTGGGTGACGGCTCGCCCTGCGCCCAGGACGTGCGCGAGTTCTTCCTGGAGCTGCGGGATGCGGGCATCATGCCCCAGCTCGTGGTGACGGATGGCTCCCCGCTCTACCCCGAGGTCATCGCCGAGGTGTGGCCCGAGGCCGAGCACCAGCGCTGCGTCTTCCACTTCATCATGGGCTCGAACAAGAAGCTGGCCAAGGCCTTCTGGGCCGCCTACAACGCGCTCCCCGCACCCAAGAAGCGCAAGCGGGGCCGACCGAAGAAGAGGGGGCGACCCCGGTTGGACAAGCAGAAGAGGGAGAACCGCCAGAAGGTGATGTGCTGCCGGTTCCTGATCTTCAGACGCGGGGGCGACGACGACAAGGGCCGCCCTCGCATGTCCGAGTCCGAGCTGGAGACGCTGGATTATGCCATCCACCTCTGCCCCGCCCTGGGCGAATTGCGGCGCTTCATCGAGGCGACGTAAGAACTCTTCGGGCCGACCACGAACTCTCACGAGCTGGCCGAGCAGCGCGACGATGCCTTGGTGACACCGCTGGTGGGGTCGCAGCTGAAGCTGGTGGCCGTGTCCCAGGCGGTGTTGCAGGAACTGGAGGTGAAGCGCATGTAGGCGCCGGTCTGCCAGTTGCTGTGGCCGTCGCGGTCGCCCCACTTGGTCTCGCCCCACCACAGCATGTCGTCGCCGCCACTGCCGTTCATCACGAACAGCCCGGAGCCGCCGTGGCCCGAGAAGTACGCCAGGTCGCCGCCGTCGGCGTAGATCCAGTCGGCGCCGCTCTCGTACTCGGTGGCCCACACCGAGCTGTCGGTGAAGATGCGGTAGTTGCTGTAGCCAACGTTGGACAGGTGGCCGCGCATCTCGTTCACGCCGTCGATGCACAGGCCCAGGTTGGAGTTGCCGGTGCCGTTGTAGTCCTCCACGGCGCCGGCGAAGTGCTCGTAGTAGCCCTCGTCGCCGTAGGATGTGTACCAGGAGCCGCCGGAGGAGGAGCCCGCCAGGGCGCCGCCCGCCAGGAGCAGGGAGGCGGTCATCAGGAGGGCGCTGCGCAGGGTGCACAGCAGGAAAGCGAGCGACAGCTTCATGGCGGACCTCCCGCGAGGATAGGAGCCCCCTGCAGGCCGCACCGCGTTCGCTGGAAGGAAGCGTGAATCCCCTCGACCCATCCCTGCTGGAGTGGCTGCTGACAGCTGACGAACCCTGGGCGCGTTGGGCCGCCATGGCCTGGCTGCAGCGTAGGCCCCCGGACGACCCGGAACTGCTGGCGGCCCACCGCGCCACGCTGCAGCACCCGCTGATGCAGGCGCAGCTGGAACCGGTGCTGAGCTGGCCCTGGCCGCCCTTGACCAACCACAAGCAGGCCAAGCACCCCCTGCACCGCATGGGCCTGCTGTTGGAGCTGGGACTGTCCGCTGCCGATCCCGAAGGTGAGACGCTGGCCGAGCGCTTGCTGCAGCACCAGGACGAAGGTGGAGCCTTCCAGACGCTCGTGTCCATCCCGCGTTCCTTCGGGGGCAGCGGCGAGCCCGCCTGGACCTGGATGGCCTGCGATGCTCCCCTGGTGCTGGCCGCCCTGGCCCGTCTCGGCTTCGCGGGCGATGCGCGCGTGCTCGCCGCCGCCGAGCACCTGGCAGGGCTGCCCAGGGAAAATGGCTGTCCCTGCGCCTCCTCGGTGCCGCGCTTCCGCGGCCCTGGTCGCAAGGCGGATCCCTGCCCCTACGCCAACCTGCTGCTGGCGCGTGCCCTGTGCCTGGTGCCCACCCACCGGCACAGCGCAGCGGCGCTCACCGCCTGCGAGATGCTGTTGCGTGCCTGGGAGCAGCGTGGAGAGCGCAAGTTCTACCTGTTCGGCATCGGCAGCGACTACGCCCGTCCTCGCTTCCCGCTGCTGTGGTACGACCTGCTGCACGCGGTGGACGTGCTCTCGCGCTTCCCCTCGGTGGTTGCCGATCCGCGCTTCCAGGAGCAGCTGGCATTGCTGCGCAGCCAGGCCCTCCCCGACGGTCGGTACAAGCCGCGCTCGGTGTGGATGGCCTGCAAGGGCTTTGACTTTGCGCAGAAGCGTGGTCCCAGCCCCACCTTCACCGCTGCGGTGCTGCGCATCGAGGCGCGGCTGGCCGGTTGAACATCAGCGCCCCTGGCGAGCGGCCCTCCGGCGCTCGGCGCGGGAGCTGCCCACCGGCTGCTCCGCCACCGCCGGCAGCCGCTCCAGGTTCCGCAGCGGCCCCAGGTCGAGCACCTCGGAGAAACCCGCCTCGCGCATCACGCGGGCCGCCGCCACGCTGCGTGATCCCGTGGCGCAGCACAGCACCACGGTGCGGCTCTTGGGGCCCAGCTGCCCCAGGCGGGAGACCAGCTCGTGCAGGGGGATGTTGATGGCTCCGGGGTGGTGCCCACCCGCGAATTCCCGGGCGCTGCGCACATCCACCAGCTTCGCCCCCGCGGTCAGGGCCTGGGCAGCCCGCAGCAGGTCTTCGCTCGAGCGCCGCCCGCTCCAGGCCTTCCAGATCAGCAGGGCGACGGGGATCAGGAGCAGCCAGGTCCAGGTGGTCATGGGCGCGTACCTCCGTGGGGTGGGCGCGCCCTATGGAGCCACCAGGACCAGCGATCGTTTCAGCGCCCGGCCACCACCAGGTCGTCGGCGTCCCTGGGGGCCAGCTTGTGGTTGCTGTAGCTGTAGATCAGCGGGCCTTCGATGTGCTCGAAGAGCAGATCCATGGTGCGGTAGCCGTTCTCCTCCTCGGCCATGCCGTCCCACAGGTAGTCGTCCACCCGCAGGCAGCCCTCCACGGCGAACTCGCCGTAGTCGCTGGGATCGTCGGGGTTGATGTCGGTGACCGTGACCTCCTCCACCTTGACCAGCATGCACTCGTAGCGCTCGGCGTCGGCGCCGCCGGTGGCCACGTCGCAGGCGCTGACCACGGCGCTCTCGGGCAGATCCGCCGTGCCCAGCACCTCGACGCTGGGCTCGGTGATCTCGCAGAGCTCGTAGTACTCCATGTAGCTGCCGCTGACGGTCACCAGGTCGCCGCGGGCCACGGTGGGCTCCTCGTCGGTGTACACGTAGCAGCCGCCGAAGTCCGCCTCGTCGGGGTCCTGCACGGTGAAGCCCGAGCCCCGCAGCCCGGTGACCACCACCTCCTGCACCATCACCGCCGCGCCCTCGGCGGGGTGCTCCGGGTCGCTCTCGTCCTGCAGCTGGCGCAGGGTGTAGGGGCAGCCCAGCTCGTCGGGGTTGGCGTCCTCGGGGCAGGCGTCGCACTCGTCGCCCTTGCCGTCCTCGTCGCTGTCGTCCTGCTCGGGGTTCCACACCCACGGGCAGACGTCGCCTTCGTTGGCGAAGCCGTCGCCGTCCATGTCCTCGGGATCGTGGCTGCAGCTGTCGCTGCTGGGGTCCAGCGGGCAGGGATCGCAGGCGTCGCCCTGGCCGTCGCCGTCCCAGTCCAGCTGCCGGGGATCCCAGCTCCCCACGCAGGCGTCCTCGCCGTCGTCGATGCCGTCGCCGTCCTCGTCACCATCCGCGGGCTCGGAGAGGTCGCAGGAGTCGCGCAGGTCCACCCCCTCGCAGGCGAAGGCCGGGTACAGCTCGGTGGCGTATTCCAGGCTGGAGCTGACGGAGACCTCGGCCAGGGCAGCGGTCAGCAGGGTCTCGATCTCCTCCCAGGTCTGGGCGTCGTCGCCGCTGTCGGCCGCTTGCACGCACACCGTGCGATCCTCGCCGCAGGCCGACACCGTCTCGCACCAGTCAGGCTCGGCGGTGATGGGCTCCAGCAGCTCGGGCTTGCCAAACAGCGCGTCGCCGTCGATGACCGTCAGCCACACGTCCTCGGCCGGGGCCTTGATGACCGAGCGGTAGGGCTGCTCGGTGAAGCGGTACACCGCGATGTCCGCCAGGGTGCCCTCGGCCAGCACACCCAGCACGCCGTCCAGCCCCATGGCGCGGGCCGCGTCGCTGGTGGCCATGGACCAGAGCTCCACGTCGCTCACCCCGGCGCCGCGGGAGCCCAGGTAGTCCCAGGCGCAGGACAGCTCCTTGACCGGGTTGGGGGAGCCGGACCAGGTCCAGTCGGGGCTGATGCTCATGGGCACGCCCAGCCGCAGCGCCAGCTCGGTGCGGGTGGTGAAGCCGTACAGGTCCAGGTTGGAGCGCGGCGACCAGATGATGCCGGTGCCCTCGGCCGCCAGCTGGGCCAGCTGCCCGGTGGTGGCGTCGCTGCTGTGCACGAAGGCGAAGCCGGGGCCGGACATGCCGACGCGGGTCATGTGGTCGATCTCGTCGCTGACGCTGCCGTCCACACCCTCGGCCACGTGGGTGACCACGGCCTCGTAGTAGCCGCTGTCCAGGTAGCCCTGGTAGGACTCGCCGTCGTCCTCGTCGAAGCGGCCGGTGACCTCGGAGGACGAGTAGTAGGCCTGGTAGCCGGAGATTCCGTGGGAGCTGCTGTCCTCGTCCAGGTTGCGCACCAGCACGTCGATGCAGCTGCCGCCGTAGACCCCCAGCGCCGAGGTGGTGCCCGAGACCAGCTCCCGCAGCTCGGCCCACTTGACGATCTCGCAGTCGTAGTCGTCGATCTCGTCGAGCACGTCGCCGTAGGCCCAGTAGCCGGAGTCGGACTGCCAGTCGTAGCGGGTGCCGAACAGCTCGTCGTGCTGCCACACCCCCAGGGCGTTGTACTGCAGGTGGTTGTGGGGGTCGATGAGCCCCGGGGAGATCACCCCCTCGGTGCAGATCACCTCGGCGCCGCTGCTGTCGCAGTCCTCGCCGGCGCACACGATGAGCCCGCTGTCGCGGCTGTAGACCACCGAGCCCGCCACCGGACCGCCGGGAGCCAGCAGCACGCCCACCAGGGCCACCAGGTCGCCGTCGCCCGCCTGGGCGGCGCAGTCGGGCAGCTCCGGGCCCGCGGTCCAGTCCCCGTCCACGTCGGTGTCGCTGTCGGCGTCTGTGTCCGTGTCAGCGTCGGTGTCCGAGTCGGTATCGGTGTCCGTGTCCATGTCGGAGTCGGTGTCGCTGTCCCCCTCGGGCGGAGCGCTGTCATCTTTTTCGGTGGGGGGGCAGGCCAGGGCCAGCAGGGCCACCAGGAGCAGGGCTGGATGTCGCATAGAGACCTCGGGGCGAGCAGGGGGGTGGGCCAGTTCTACACTGAGATTCCCTCTGTAGTGGAGCCCGCGTTTGTGCGCAGGCCTGGTTTCCGATAGCTGCCCCGCTCCCCGGTCCTGGAAGGCTGGAGCGGCCCCATGGCGGAAGCAGGCGAGCAGGCGGTGCAGCAGCAGGGCGAGGTACAGCTCGCGCGGGACCTGGGGCTGTTCGACGCGTCGATGATCGGCCTGGGCGCCATGATCGGCGCGGGCATCTTCGTGCTCACCGGCCTGGCCTTCAAGGCCGCCGGGCCCGGTGCCATCGTCACCTTCGGGCTCAACGGCATCGTCTCGGCCTTCACGGCGCTGTCCTACGCCGAGCTCGCCAGCGCCATCCCCGAGGCGGGCGGCGGCTACTCCTTCGTGCGGCGCGCCATGCCGCGCTGGGCGGGATTCCTGGCCGGCTGGATGCTCTGGTTCGCCTACACGGTGGCCTGCGCGCTCTACGCCCGCGGCTTCGCCTCCTACTTCCTGGAGGTGATGCACCGCTACCTGCCCACCGTCCACGAAGCCTTGATGCACCTGGGCCAGCGTCCGTCGGAGGCCCTGTTGGTGCTGGCCATCGTGGGCTTCTTCGTGGGGCTCAACTACGCGGGGGCCAAGGTCACCGGTGTGGCCGAGAACGTGATCACGGTGGCCAAGATCATCGTGCTGGCCATCTTCATCTACTTCGGGCTGCGCGTGGTCTTCGACGATCCCAACACCAGCCTGCAGGCCTTCGTGCCCATGTTCCCCAACGGCTTCTGGGCCGTCATCACCGCCATGGGGCTCACCTTCATCGCGTTTGAGGGCTACGACCTGATCGCCACCGTCAGCGAAGAGATCAAGGATCCCGAGCGCAACATCCCCCGGGCCATCTTCATCAGCCTGGGTGGGGCGGTGATCATCTACCTGCTGATCATCTTCGTGAGCCTGGGGGCCATCCGCATCCCCGACATGGAGGGTTGGCGCTTCCTGGGTGAGCACGGCGAGACCGCCGTGGTGCAGGCGGCGGCCAGCTTCATGCCTTTTGTGGGCGTGGTGCTCATCGTCACCGGTGGCCTGCTGTCCACCATGTCGGCGCTGAACGCCACGGTGCTGGCCAGCAGCCGCGTGGCTTTCAGCATGGGCCGCGATCGCATGCTGCCCAAGGTCTTCGGCGCCATCCACGCCGTGCGCCAGACCCCCCACGTGGCGGTGCTCATCACCGGCGGCGTGCTGCTGGTGGTGGCCATCAGCTTCCCCATCGAGCAGGTGGGCAGCGCGGCCTCGCTGATGTTCCTGCTCTCCTTCGCCATGACCAACGCCGCGGCCTGGATCCTGCGGATCAAGGAGCCCGACCTGAACCGGCGCTTCAAGGCGCCCTTCTTCCCGGTCCCCCAGCTCCTGGGTGTGGTCACCTGCCTGGTGCTGGCGGTGTCGCAGTTCTGGCTCTACCCGGTGTCCTGGGGCATCGCTGCGGTGTGGGTGGCCATCGGGCTGTCGGGCTTCTTCTTCGTGCTCAAGCGCGCCCCCATCGAAGAGCGCGCCTTCCCGGTGCCCACCCTGATGCCCTTCCCCAAGGGCGCCGGGCGGGTGCTGGTGCCGGTGGCCAACCCCGCCAGCTTCGGCCCGCTGTACAACATGGCCCATCCGCTGGCCGAGGCGCGCAAGGGCCAGGTCACGCTGCTGAACGTGCACGTGGTGCCCGTGCAGACCCCGCTGTCCATCGGCGGGCTGGCGGCGCCCTTCCGCATCC
>CAZEJJ010000232.1:0-9926 GCA_964512185.1 uncultured Enterobacterales bacterium
GGGGGGGGGCGGGGGGGGGGCCCCCTGTCTCCCCCCGCCGCGGGGGGGGGGGGCGGCTGGTGGGTCCCTGGCCCAGTCGCGGCAGCTGGTGAGGTGGGGCGGGGCGCGCAGCAGCGGGACGCGCTCCGGCAGGATCAGCTGGAACTGGGAGGCCGCGGCGCAGTCCAGCAAAAGATCGCCGGCGCCCACCTGCTCTCGCGCCCAGCGGGCGGCGCGCAGCCGAGGATCCTGCTGCCCGGCGGAGATCAACGCCAGGCGCTGATCCTCGCTGCGCCGACCGTCGCCGGGCCAGCGGGGCCAGACCAGCAGCATGAGCGGGGCGCAGACAGCCAGCAGGGGCAGCCAGGACCAGCGCGGCTGCGCCCACCTGCGGCAGGCCCACAGCGCGGGGCGCTGCAGGGCCAGGGGCAGCGCGGCGGCGACGGGCGCCAGGAACTGCAGCGCGTAGCGATCCCAGTACACCACCCAGCCCATGCCCACGAGCAGGGCCGCGGCCGAAGCCCCCACCGCCACCAGCCCGCCCCAGGCGCTCCGCCGCCCCCAGGGGGCCGGCAGCAGGGCCAGGACCAGCAGGGGGAGCAGCCAGAGGGGCGGCAGGGTGCCCTCCCCGGCCAGGCGCCGGAAGTTGTCCCTCAACAGCAGCCGCACGCAGGCGGGCTCCAGCTCCCCGCTGGTCCGGGCGGCGGCATCGCCCACCCGGCAGGCCTCCAGCAGCTCCGGAGGAGCCTCGGCGCGCCCCTGGTAGTGGTCGTGGATGACCTCGTGCTGGATGGAGAGCTGCTCCTGGAAGGGCAGCAGCTCCACCCCCGTGCGCCGCTGGAGCTGCCAGTCCAGCGCCAGCGTGGCGCCCAGCCCCAGGGCGAGGCCCAGGCAGAGCACCAGGACCCGGCGGGGCGCCCGCCACGAGGCCACCGCCGCGCCCAGCACCAGCAGCGCCGCCGCCAGCAGGGTGGACAGCCCGCGGTTGTCCACCGCCCAGGACAGGCCGGCGAAGGCCCCGGCCCCCAGGGCCCAGCCGAGCCGAGGCCAGCGCAGGCAGGCGGCAGCCATGGCCAGCGAGGCAGACGCGGTGCCCGCCAGCAGGGGGTAGTGGTTCACCCACGGGGCGGCCTGCTCAATGGTGCTCAGCCAGGCGGCGCAGAGGGCCGCCAGCGCGCCCGTCCAGCGGTCCCCCAGGGCCCGACCCAGCAGGCCCGCGCCGAGCACCAGCATGAGCACCGAGGCCAGGGCGATGAGCTGGGCCGCGAGGACATAGCCGCCCACCTCTCCCAGCAGGCCCACCAGGTAGCCGTGCAGCGGCTTGCGCCAGTCCTGGTAGATCACGTCCTGCCAGGCGGGATGCCAGATGGCCGCCGCGTTGCTGATGTAGGTCTCCCAGTCGGAGCCTCGCGGGAAGCCGAAGAACACCACGCTGGGGCGGGCCAGGGAGGCGCAGGCGAGGCCGCAGCCCACCAGGAAGGGCAGCTCGCGACGCAGAGCGGAGGGGAGGCCGATCCCGGTCTGCGGGTCCTCGCCAGGTGCAGAGACCTGCATGCCGTGCGCCGCCGCCGGGCCGGCGCCCGTCAGACCCGCGCCAGGGGGGCGCGGCGCGGCAGCCCCAGCCACACCAGCACCGCCGCGGCGAACAGGCTCACGGGGACCGCGATGAGCACCGCGAAGAGGACCACCAGGAAGACCACCACCTTCTCCACGATGTCCCAGGGGACCATGGACCCGCCGGTGTCGCGCAGCAGCGAGTAGCCCTGGGCTTCGTAGACCTGCTCCAGGGCCGCGTGGTAGGCGTCGAGCTCGGCGGGAGCCACGCGGTCGCGCAGCACCTGCAGGTGGTAGCTCAGCACCAGGCTACCCGGCTGGGACTCGGAGCTGACCTCCAGGTGGAACCAGGGCGACAGCACGTCGGCCTCTACCGGATCGAGCTCCCACTCGGGATCCACCAGCACGGTGACCTGCTCCAGCTCATCGAGCCCCATGGGCAAGGCCAGGGGGTGCAGGCGAGCCCCCATGGAGACCGGCAGCCAGTCGAAGATCGAGGCGGGGGGCAGCACCAGCTGTTCCTGGTCCACGCCCACCAGCTCCCAGCCGGACTCGAGGATCCAGGACTCGCGGACCCGCAGCAGGTTGAGATCCCGCTCATCGGAGATGGCCAGCGGCCCCCCCGGTGTGACCCGGAAGCCCATCTGGGCGTAGTGATCCACGTAGTTCTCCTGCAGGCGGGGCAGGCTGATGTCGGCCAGCAGCCGGCGCATCTCCTCGGCGCGGCGGCCCTCGTAGCGCGCCTCCACCTTGATCCGCGGGCGCTCCACGTCCTGCAGCAGATCGTAGCTGTGCTCCATCACCGCGCGTCCCTGGGGCAGCGCGGGCAGCGGCACGGTCGTCAGCTCCCGGGACCCCGGCGCCACCACCAGCGCCTTGCGGAAGGACGGGATCCAGCTCTCGGCCACCGGACCGCCTTGATCGCTCTCGGTGGGATCGAGCCAGTGATCCCGGCCGTCGAGCCGCGCCACCGCGATGACGTGGTCGAAGACCGTGGGCGAAGGCAGGAGATCCGCCAGCTCGCCCTCCGCCCGCCGGCTCACCAGGGCCAGCTGAGCAGAGATCCCCCGGGCCCGCAGCAGCGACACCAGCAGCAGGGACTTGTCCTTGCAGTCTCCGTAGCGTCGCTGCAGCACGGCCACGGGCGGCTGGGGCACGTGGGAGCTGGCCCCCAGCTCGATGCCGAAGTAGCGCACCTCGTCCTGCACCCAGCGCAGGCAGGCCTGCAGGTAGCTCTGGGGATCGCCGCTCTCGGCCCAGAGCTGCTCGGACAGCTCCAGCACCGCCGGATCGGGATCATCGCCGGCCGCGTAGACCCCCAGCGCCCAGCCCACTACCGGGGCCCAGCCAGCGAAGTCGCTCACCTGCACCCAGGGGTAGGGATCGTAGCCCTGGGGCAGATCGTACTCCTCCACGACGGGGGGCACGGCCCGCAGCCGCCAGGCGGCCTGCTGCCAGCCGTCGAGACCGGCGCTCACCGTGGGCTCGCCCGCGCCGCTGGACTTGATGTACAGGGGATGCTGCGGCGACCAGCTGACGCGCAGGCTGCGCAGCGCGGCGGTGACCCCCCAGGCCATGGGCCAGGACTCGCTGTAGTGCCCGTCGAACACCGGATCGAGGCCATCTACGGACCAGGAGACGTCCACCACGTCGCCCACCCGCACGTCCGGCATGACCACCACCAGCTTGCGAGTGCCGTCGAAGATGTGCTGCCACAGGGAGGCTTCCTCGCGGATGACCGTGGCGTGCGCTCCCTCCAGCCGATCGTGCCAGCGCCCGTCGCGGAACACCCGCAGCTCGTGCACCACCACCTGCGCCCAGGCGGGATCGAACTCCACCTCGAGCCGGGAGAGGGAGTCCAGGCCTTCGCGGGTGACGATGCGGTAGGCGGTGTGGGCGTAGCGCTCGGCGTGCCGCTCGGAGACGCGCACCTGGTCGTCCACCAGCAGGTACTGGCCCGACTCACGGGCCATGCCCGCGGGTGCCGGCAGCCCCAGCGGGACCTCCACCGGCTGCACCCAGGGCGGCGCGGGGGCCAGCACCACCTGGGGATCGTCCAGATCCCAGGAGAGGGCCGGCGCGGCGGCCAGCGCCATGGCGAGGGTGCACAGCGAGTTCATCGCAGCCAGCATATCCCCCCCGAGGCCTGCGGGGTCAGCCCTCCAGACGCGACGGGTCCATCACCAGCACCGCGGCGCCGTCGAAGCGCCCGGCGCGCAGGTCGTCCAGCGCCCGGTTGGCCTGCTCCAGTGGATAGGCGTGCACTCGCGAGCGCACCGGCACCCGGGGCGCCAGGGCGAGGAACTCCTCGCCATCACTGCGGGTGAGGTTGGCCACGGACCGCAGCGTGCGCTCTCCCCACAGGATCGCGTAGGGAAAGGACGGGATGGCGCTCATGTGGATGCCCGCCGCCACCACCACCCCGCCAGGGCGCACGCGTCGGAGAGACTCGGGCACCAGCGAACCCACGGGGGCGAAGAGGATGGCCGCGTCCAGCTCCACCGGAGGCGGCGCGCCCGAGTCGCCCGCCCAGGTGGCGCCCAGGCGCCGCGCGAAGGCCTGCCCGCGCTCGTCTCCGGGCCGGGTGAAGGCATAGACCTCGCGCCCCTGGTGCCTGGCCACCTGGGCCAGGATGTGAGCGGCGGCGCCGAAGCCGTAGAAGCCCACCCGCCGCGCGGCGCCCACCATGCGCCAGGCGCGGTAGCCGATGAGGCCGGCACAGAGCAGCGGAGCCGCCTGCAGATCCGACAGGCTGGGCGGCAGGGGGAAGCAGAAGCGCGCGTCGGCCACCGTGTGCTCGGCGTAGCCCCCGGGCAGCTGGTAGCCGGTGAAGCGCGCCTGCTCGCAGAGGTTCTCCTGGCCAGAGCTGCAGAAGGCACAGCTGCCGCAGGTCCAGCCCAGCCAGGCCAGGCCCACGCGGGTGCCCAGCCCGGGAGAGCTCACCCCGGGGCCCAGCTCATCCACCACCCCCACCACCTCGTGACCGGGCACCAGGGGCAGCACCGGCTCGGTGAGATCGCCGTCCACCACGTGCAGGTCGGTGCGGCACACCGCGCAGGCGCTGACGCGCAGCCGCAGCTGCCCGGGGCCGGGCGCGGGCAGGGGGACCCGCTCCAGCGCCAGGGGCTGGCCGGGCCGGTGAAGGACCATGGCGCGCATGGGGCACCTCCTGGAGAGCAGCGCCCTCCCCTATCGAGCATGGACCCGGTTAGCAGACCCTCTCATGACACCCTCCACCTTCACCGTCAGCGGCCTCACCCGCGCCCTGGCCGACCTGGTCGAGGCCGGCTTCGGCAGCGTGCGGGTCGAGGGCGAGGTGGGCAGCTTCACCGCCGCCCGCTCCGGCCACTGGTACCTGAGCCTCAAGGACGAGCAGGCCGTGCTCAACGCCGCGGTCTTCCGCGGCAGCAACCGCCACCTGCGCTGGTCCCCGCGGGTGGGCGACCGGGTGGTGGCCACCGGCGAGCTCTCCATCTACCCGCCGCGCGGCAGCTACAGCCTGGTGGTGCGCAAGCTGGAGCGCGCCGGCGCGGGCGATCTGCAGGCCCGGCTCGAGGCCCTCAAGCGCAAGCTGGCCGCCGAGGGCCTGTTCGCCCCCGAGCGCAAGCAGCCCCTGCCGGCGCTGCCCGCCGCCGTGGGCGTGGCCACCTCGCCCACCGGGGCTGCGCTGCGCGACGTGCTGCGCGTCATCGACGAGCGCTGGCCCGGCTTCCCGGTCATCCTCTCCCCCTGCCGGGTGCAGGGCGCGGGCGCGGCCGCGGAGATCGCCCGCGCGCTGGCCCGGCTGCAGGCCCACGGCCGAGCCCAGGTGATCATCGTGGGGCGCGGCGGTGGCTCGGTGGAGGATCTCTGGGCCTTCAACGAGGAGCCCCTGGTGCGCGCCGTGGCCGCCTGCGCCGTGCCGGTGGTGTCAGCGGTGGGCCACGAGACCGACGTCAGCCTCTGCGACCTGGCCGCGGATCTGCGCGCGGCCACCCCCTCCCACGCCGCCGAGCTGGTGGTGCCCGAGCGGGCCGCCCTCGAGGCCTTCGTGCGCGAGCTGCAGCGGCGCCTGCTGCTGGGGGCGCGTCGCAGCGTGCAGCAGCACCGCGGCCGCCTGCAGGCGCTGCAGCTGCGAGATCCACGCCGCCGCCTGGTAGAAGCCCGCCTGCGGGCCGACGAGCTGGATCGGCTGCTGCGCGCGGCCGCCTCGCGGCAGCTCGAGAGGCGCCGCGGCGCGGTGGAGTCCCTGGCGGGCCGGCTGCACGCCCTGTCCCCCCTGGCCGTGCTGGACAGGGGCTACGCCATCGCCCTCAAGCAGGGGCGGGCTGTGCGCAGCGGTGAAGATCTACAGGCGGGAGACCTGGTCCAGCTGCGCCTGGCCAGGGGTTCGGCGGGGCTGCGCGTGGAGCGGGTAGATCCCTGATCCGGCCTGCTGTGGGAGCCACCCCCCGCCCGGGATACGGCAACAGGGAAGAGGATCCCCAGGCCCGCCCCCATGCCCGCCAACCTGCCCCCCACCTACCACGAGGTCGAGCGCCGCTATCGCCAGGCCGCCGAGGTGCAGGAGAAGATCGCCGCCCTGGAAGAGATGCTGCGCATCATCCCCAAGCACAAGGGCACCGACAAGCTGCAGGGAGATCTCAAGGCGCGCCTGTCCAAGCTGCGGCGCATGCCCGCCAAGAGATCCGCCCGCGCCAGCCACAGCATGGCGGTGCCCCCCGAGGGAGCCGGACAGATCGTGCTGGTGGGCCCCCCCAACGGCGGCAAGTCGTCCCTGGTGCGGGCCCTCACCAACGCCAGGGTCGAGGTGGCGCCCTACCCGGGGAGCACCCGCAAGCCCAGCCCGGGCATGATGGCCTTCGAGGACATCGCCTTCCAGCTGGTGGACATGCCGCCGGTCACTGCGGACTACAACGAGCACTGGCTCTTCGACATCCTGCGCCGCGCTGACCTGGTGTGGCTGGTGCTGGCTGGGGCCCGGCCCCTGAGCGGGCTCGAGCTGGTGGAGCAGATGCTCACCGAGAAGCGCATCCTGCTCCACCCGCTGGACCAGGATCCCCCCCAGGATCTCGACTTCGCCTGGACCGCCCTGCCCACCCTGATGGTCATCACCGGCGCGGATCTCCCCGAGACCGAAGAGAACCTGGAGATCATGCAGGAGCTGCTGGAGCAGGACTGGCCCCAGGTGCTGGTGTCCGCCACCACCGGGACAGGGCTCGACCGGCTGCCGCGGCGCTGCTTCGAGGCGCTGGACCTCATCAGGGTCTACACCAAGCAACCTGGCAAACCCCCCGATCTCGAGCGCCCCTTCGCCCTGCGCCGTGGGGCCACCGTGGGCGAGCTCGCGCAGCGCATCCACAAGGACCTGGCGCGGAGCCTCAAGAGCGCGCGCATCTGGGGCACCGGCGTCTACGACGGCCAGACCGTGCATCGCACCCACGAGCTGCACGACAAGGACGTGCTGGAGATCCGCACGTGAGCCCCGCGGCGCCCCCCTTCGACGCGGTGCTGGTGCTGGGCAAGGGCCTGGGAAGTGAGCCGGAGCGCGCCCTGCGGGAGCTGCGCGCCAGGGCCGCCGCCGCCAGCGCCGCAGCTCGCGCCGGGGTGCTGCCCATCTACAGCCTCGAGGCGCGGCTCAAGCGGCAGATCCGGCCCGGCTGCGAGATCATGGCCGACCTGTTGCTGGAGCTGGGGGTGCCCATGGCGCGCATCCGGCGCCGGCAGCTGTCCTACTCCACGGTGGACGAGGCGCTGCACATGCGCCAACTGGCGGGCGTGCACGGCGTCCAGCGCGTCCTGGTGGTCACCTCCGCCTACCACGTGGCCCGGTCGCGCAGGCTCTTCCACCGCATCATGGGGCCCGAGCGCGCGGCGGTGCACGGCAGCCTGGGGCTGCTGTCCATGGCCGAACCCGAGGAGCGCGAGTGGATCCTGGCCGGCGAACCCCATCAGGCCACCCTGCGGGGCGAGGGCCGCGTAGAGCGCCTGCTGACCACCGCCGAGACCCTCGCCCGCCCGCTCAGCGCCCGCCTGGCCTTGCACCTCGAGTCCCGCGCCGGGCGCTGGCTGCGGCGTCCCTGAGCTCACCCCCCCTTGTTCACCATCCGGGCGAAAGCACGGGCAGGTGCCTTGACGCCGGGCTAGGCTCACACAATGCAGGCCAGCACGCCGCCACCGGCCCTCCCGGGCAGCTACCTGGTGCTCGAGACCACCGGCAGCTGCAACCTCGCCTGCGTGCACTGCGATCGCGAGCAGGCCTCCAAGCTGGCGGCCGAGCCCGTGTACGGCGGCCCCTTCCTCGACCTGGAGCTGGCCAGCTCCCTGCTCGCCGACCTGGGTCGCAGCGCTGCCCGCTTCGACACCTTGATCCTGTTCTGGCTCGGGGATCCCCTGCTCCATCCGCACTTCGACAGCCTCTACCCCATGCTGCTGCGCCTGAACGAGCAGCAGGGCGTCTTCGGAAAGATCGAGGTGCACAGCAACGCCGTGGCCCTGAGCGAGGCGCTGGTGGATGTTGCCCTGAACCAGGCGGGCACCCCCCAGGTGTGGCACTTCACGGTGGACGCCGCGCGGCGCGCCACCTACCGCCGCATCAAGGGCCGCGACCACCTGCCCGCCGTCCAGGCCAACATCGAGCGCTTCATCGCCCGCAAGGGTAAGCTGGCGGCCACCTGGCCGCGCCTGGTGCTGCAGTTCATCCTCTGCGAACGCAACGAAAAAGAAGCCGCCGCCTTCCAGCGCCGCTGGCGGCGCAGCCTCGGCAAGGCCGGGCTCAGCGTGCAGGTGGCGGCGGGCCAGGTGCCCTCCGGTGGGGGCCACGAGGCCGCCATCTTCTACCGCCTGCTGGACTGCCCCACGCCCCAGGAACAGGCCCGCCAGAACGCGGTCTTCCGCCGCGCCGTGCAGGCCATGGGCCTGGACCTCCCCCTGGAAGAGGGCTCAGCACCGGTCCAGCTGGCCGCCGGCAACGCCAACCCCTGCTCGGGGTTCTGGAAGAGCCCGGTGATCCGCTGGAGCGGCGAGCTCACCGTCTGCACGCGCGACTCCGGCGCCAGCATGAGCCTGGGCAACCTGCGCGACGCCCCCTTCAGCGAGCTGTGGTGGGGTCCCAGGGCCGAGGCGCGCCGCCAGGCCGTGGCGCGGGGCGACTACAGCCAGCTGCCCCTCTGCGACCGCTGCTTCATCCCGCGCTCCGCCAACTACACCGGCATCACGCCGCTGGAGATCGCCCGGCACCGACACTGGGCCGCGGGGGACCACCCATGAGCCCGCTCAGCGCACGCCTGCAGCAGGCCATCGAGCTGGCCCGGCTGCGCCCCGCCCCGGGCCCACCCACCCAGGTGCACGTCTCGGTCACCGACCGCTGCAACCTCCCCTGCCTGCACTGCGCCATCCACAACAAGAAAACCACCGATCTGCCCACCGCCACCTGGCTGGCCTTCTTCGACGACCTGGCGGGCTGGCTGAGCCAGGCGGGCATCAACTTCGCGGGGGGCGAGCCCCTGCTGCGGCGCGACCTGGAGCAGCTCATCGCCCACGCCGTGGCCAAGGGCTTCACCACCACCTTCAACACCAACGGCTGGCTGCTCAGCGAGCGGCGCGCCGCCAGCATCGCCGCCAGCGGTGTCTCCATCGTCTACGTCTCCCTCGACGGCATGGACCCGGAGCTGGTGGACCACACCCGCGGCCGCGAGGGCGCCTTTCAGCGAGCCGTGCAGGGCATCGAGCACCTGCGCGCCCACGACGGGCCCCAGGTCATCGTGGCCACCATCCTGCACGGCCGCAACGCCGCCCAGCTGCCCCGGCTGCTGCAATTCGTCCGCGAGCGGGAGCTGCAGCTGGTGATCCAGCCCCTGTACCAGACCTTCGACGAGCCCTACGATCCCGGCTGGTACCAGCGATCCGAGCTCTGGCCCCAGGACATGGCCGAGCTGGAGCGCGCCCTGGACCTGCTGATCTCCGTGCGCGAGCAGTGGGGCCCGGTGTGCAACCCCATCGCCCAGCTCGAGGGCATCCGGCGGTACTTCCGCGCCCCCGACCAGCACAACGGGCTGGCCTGCAGGGCCGGCCACTCCGACCTGGCCGTCGACGCCCAGGGCAAGCTGCGGCTGTGCTTCATGCTCGATCCAATCGGCGACATCACCACCGGCCAGCCGCCCGAGCGGGCCTGGATCCACCCGCGGGCCCTGCACCGCAGGTGGCAGGTGGCCCAGTGCAAGCGTCCCTGCAACCTGCTCAACTGCAACTTCGAGGGGGTCGGGGAGCGGTAGTGGTCGATATCCATCCATATTCGTCCATTGTCGACACCGCCCCCACTGACAGCTTGCCTGCACGGCCACACCCTGGACAGATCGCGGCGGGCACATGAAGACTGGGACGGCGTCAAGCCTCAGAGCAGGCGACAGAACAGG
>CAZEJJ010000233.1:0-9762 GCA_964512185.1 uncultured Enterobacterales bacterium
CCGTCAGGCCGTTGTTCAGGGTCTTGGGGGTGTCGGCGGGGGTCCAACTGCTCCAGTTGAGGTTCTGCAGGAAGTTGGTGCCGCCCTGGTCGTAGACCTTGATGCGGATGTTGCGGCTGCCGCCCACGGTGCGATCCCGGGTGGCCTTGAACTTGAGCAGATCGTCGCCCTGATCGCCATCGTAGGTTCCACCCACCGTCACCAGCGAGCTGGAGCCCCCATCCCAGGAGGGGCCGAAGGGCGAGAAGGAATACGGCGCCGTGTTCAGCTCCTCGGAAGAGTCCAGGCTGGAGACCGCCGGTGTGGGGTCGATGGCCAGCGGATCCTCGGAGGTGAACACCGGCCGCGAGCCGGCCATTCGTCCCACCCCCACGGACCCCAGGGTGCCTCGGGCTGTGTCCAGGGCGGCCTGCAGGTCCCGAACACGGCGGTAGACCTCGTTGTTGTCGGCGAAGGCGGCGCCGGATGAAGTGCTGATCGAGGGCTCTCGGGCCCGCGCGCGAAGGGACGCCGGCAGGGACATCGTGATGGGTCCCGTGCCAGCGAACATACCAGCGATCCTGGTCATGGCTGAAGCTCTCCAGGATGCTCATCGGCAGTCCGACGGACTGTTCCAGTCCACGCCCTTGTCTCCCGCGCCACAGCGGCTATTTTCCACGCCACTCGCGGCCCTGTCTCGGCGGAGGAATCGATGGCCTGGAACTACAGCGAGAAGACCAAGCAGCTGTTCATGGACGCCGTTCAGGGCAAGCCCGGCAGCCACCTGGGCGAGGTGGACGATCCCGATGGTCTCGGCGAGCACGGCTCAATCGCCTGCGGCGATGCCCTCAGGTTCACCTTCAAGGTGCAGCAGCACCACTGCGATCCGCTGCAGGATGTGATCACCGAGGCCCGCTACCTCACCTTCGGCTGTACCTCGGCCATCGCCGCCTCCGAGGCGCTGTGCACCATCATCGAACAGGGTGACTTCACGCCCATCAAGGCCCTGGAGATCAGCAACGACGACATCGTGCAGTTCCTCGAGGGCCTGCCCGATCAGAAGATCCACTGCTCTGTCATGGGGGCCGAGGCCCTGGCTGCGGCGGTGTTCAACTGGGCCCAGAAGCGCGGCGTTGACCTGGAGGCCCTGGGGGTGGACATCCTGCCTGAGGAGACCGAAGAGGGTCGCCTGGTCTGCAAGTGCTTCGGCCTCACCGAGCCCTACCTGCTGCGCAAGATCAAGGAGCTGGGCCTCAAGAGCATCGCCGAGCTCACCGCCGCCACCAAGGCGGGCGGCGCCTGTATGACCTGCCACCACCAACCCGGAGGGCTGCAGGACCTGCTCGACCAGGTGTGGGGTAGCGGTGCCGGCGCCGAGTCCGCTGTCGCTCATGCTCCCGCGGAGCCCGCCGCGCCCGCCGTGCTGTCCTCGTTCCAGTTCATGAAGAGGGTGGAGCAGGTGCTCGACGGCTACGTGCGCCCCATGCTCAAGCAGGATGGCGGGGACCTGGAGCTCATCGACATCAAGGACCGCACCGTCTACGTGCGTCTGGCCGGGGCCTGCTCCAGCTGCGTGGGCGCCGGTCAGACCCTCAAGCTGCTGGTGGAGCGGTCCATCAAGGAGCAGGTGGACGAGAAGGCCAGGGTGATCGCGGTCTGAGCCTCTGCAGGGCCGGGCTCGCGCCACAGGAGAGTGCGTCATGAAGACCGTGTACATGGACAACAACGCCACCACCGCGGTGGCCCCCGAGGTCTTCGAGACCATGGTGCCCTTCCTGACCGGGGAGTTCTACAACCCCAGCTCCATGTACGAGCGGGCCCGAGGGCCTGCCGACGCCGTCGCCGCCGCGCGGTCCAGCATCGCCAGCATGCTCGGCGATGTGCTGCCCGACGAGGTGGTGTTCACCTCCTGCGGCACCGAGAGCAACAACATGGCGCTGCGGGGAGCCGCCCGCGCCAACCCCGGCCGCAAGCACATCGTCACCAGCACTGTGGAGCACCCCGCCGTGCTCGAGCTGGCCAAGGCCATGCAGCGCGAGGGCTATCAGGTCAGCTTCGTGCCCGTGGACGAGCGGGGTCAGCTCGACATGGGCGCCTTCGTGCGCGCGTTGCGCCCGGGTCACACCCTGGTGGTGTCGATCATGCACGGCAACAACGAGACGGGCGTGCTCTTCCCGGTGGCCGAGCTGGCGCGCATCACCAAGGAGACCGATCCCGGCATCCTGTTCCACACCGATGCCACCCAGACCGCAGGCAAGCTGCCCCTCGAGCTCGAGGGTGAGCTGCAGCACGTGGACCTGCTCAGCTTCTCGGGTCACAAGCTGCACGCGCCCAAGGGGGTGGGGGTGCTCTACCTGCGGCGCGGCAGCCGGGTGGCCACCTTCATGGTGGGCGGGCACCAGGAGCGTGGCAGGCGAGCTGGGACCGAGAACGTAGCGGGCATCGCCGCGCTGGGGCGCGCCTGCGAGCTGGCCGTGCAGGCCATGCCCGACGAGGAGCGGGTGCGAGCGCTGCGCGATGAGCTGGAGCGCGAGCTGCTGCAGCGCATTCCCTACTCCATCATCAACGGGGCGGGAGCCGAGCGCCTGCCCAACACCCTCAACATCTCATTCCACTACGTCGAGGGCGAGTCCATCCTCTTCGAGCTGGATCGGCACGGCATCTGCGCCTCCAGCGGCTCCGCCTGCACCTCTGGCTCGTTGGAGCCCTCCCACGTGCTCATGGCCATGAACGTGCCCCACACCGCAGCCCACGGCTCGGTGCGGCTGAGCCTGAGCCGCTACAACACTCGGCAGGAGGTGCAGCATGTACTGCAGGTGCTGCCCGACATCATCGAGCGCCTGCGACGCATCTCCCCCTATTGGGACGTCGCGCGCGGCGCGCCACGCGAAGGGCCCGGCTAGGGCGAGAGCGCCCAGAATGACTTCGGAAACCTGATTCTGCGCCATTTGGCATTCCTGCCCGAAAAAAAATGGGCCTCCAGCGCTTGCCTGCGCTCCTGGCTTGCGGAATGCTCGTCTGATGCGGGTGGTCT
The DNA here is from genome assembly GCA_964512185.1 of uncultured Enterobacterales bacterium. GTDB lineage: Bacteria > Myxococcota_A > UBA796 > UBA796 > JAFGLY01 > CAZEJJ01. Next base: position 3,014 of record CAZEJJ010000233.1, read on the forward strand.
TGGCTGTCCGCGCGGACCCTGGAGGAGAGCATGACCCTGCATCGAGCGAGCACCTTCATCGCGCTGTCCCTGGTCCTGGCCCTCGGCGGTCTGGCCAGCTGTGGCGATCCCGACGATCCCAAGGACTCCGAGTGCGAGAGCGAATGCGACACCGACACCGACACCGACGCTGACACGGACACCGACACCGACACCGACGCCGACGCGGACGCCGACGCCGATGGAGACGCGGACGCCGACACCGATGCCGACACCGACCCGGGCGTCGCATTGGAGCTGGTCATCGAGCGCATCGAGTGCGTGGACAAGACCAGCAAGGAGCCTGCCCAGCTGGTGCTGACCGACATCGGCGAGGGCGAGCTGGCGGTGCGCCACGCCGGCTTCGTGGTCCAGGCCTGCGCCCAGCTGGCCGTGCGGGCTGCCATGAAGAAGGACGAGATCAACGTGTCCTACGAAGACATGGGCGAGCCTTGCGACGGCACCTGCGGCTTCACCCTGGTCTACCAGCTGCAGGAGGTGCCGGCTGGCCACTACACCGTGCACGTGCCAGGCACCGCTGGCGACGTCACCGTCGAGTGAGCGGTGTGAAGGTCTTCCTGGCAGGCATCATCCAGGGCTCGCTGCAGCAGGCCACGATCCACCAGCAGGACTGGCGGGCGGTGGTCATGCCCATGCTGGCGCGCCACACCCCCGCGGCCCAGGTCTACGATCACTTCGCGGCCCATCCAGCGGGCATCGACTACCAGCTGCCCGAGATCCGGGCCACGCTGGCCGAGGGAGACGCGCGCTGTGCGGGGTCCGACCTGGTGATCTGCTGGCTGCCCCAGGCGTCCATGGGCACCGCCATCGAGATGTACCTGGCCCACAAGGCGGGTGCCCTCGTGCTGGCCATCACTCCCATGGCCCCCAACTGGGTGATCCGGGCCTATGCCGACTTCATCCTCCCCGATCTTCCGGCGCTCGAGGCATTCCTGGCCGAGGGGCGGCTGGAGCCCGCGCTGGCGGCCAAGGGCAGGAGGGCCGCGCGGTGAGCCGCCTGTCCGCGGTCTCGCCACTCGCGGCCTGGCTGGCCTGGGCCGGCCTCTGTGTGCTGCCGGAGTGGGCGGGGCTGGGGGCCGATCTCCTGGCGGGCGAGCAGCGGGCCAGCTCGCGCCTGGAGTACGAGCTGGGCTACACCAGCGGCTGGCTGACGCGGTACTATCAGCGAACCGGGGAGCTGCTGGTGCCCATGCCGCCCAACCCGGGCGCCGGCGAGAGCGCTGAGGTGGCGGTCATCTGCCCGCGCGACGCCAGCGATCTCGTGAGCGAGGGGTCGGGCTGGGCTCTCTGCCCGGTGGATCGCTCCGTGCGCGCCATGCGCGGCAGCGTCGCCGAGGTGCAGAGCCTGGCCGCGCCCCAGGCGGTGGAGCTGTTCCCGCGCTGAGCCTTTAGGGCCCGAAGTTACGAAAGGGAAGCTCGTTGTCATCGAAGGGCATGGTGCGGGGCAGGGGGACCACAGCGTAGAAAGGTGGCGGCAGCAGCAGGTCCAGCGGGCCGAGATCTTCGGGCAGCGTGCGGTCCATGGGGGTGTGCATGGCGGAGGAGGCGATGCGATCGTCCTGCCAGACCATGTGGGCTCCGGGTGCCCACCAGCCCATCTCCACCGCTACCCAGGAGCAGCTCAGCACCAGGCCCACCGTGGCCGCGGTGCCTCGGACCAGGCGCCGCGGCAGGGCTGGCAGCAGGGCGGTCCACCCGATGGCCAGCCCCACCACCACGGGAGTGAGCGCCAGAGTGTAGCGGGCTTCCTTGTTGGTGGACAGGGTGATGAGCAGCCAGGCCAGCAGCAGCGAGCCCAGCAGGGGGCCCGCCTTGCGGCGCAGATCGCGCCGCGCCAGGGTGGCGCCGATGCCCACCACCAGCAGGGCGTACCAGGCTCGGGGCAGGGAGTTGGCCAGCACCCAGGGGTAGTACAGCCAGCCTCCCAGGCTCTGTGCCGTGGGATCGCCTTCGCCAGCGCCGCCTTCGGCCGTGAAGCCCGCCACGCCCTTGATGACCCGGGGCAGGTGGGGCACGTACCAGCAGCCGGCCAGCCAGGTGGCGCCCGCGGCGGCGGCCAGCAGGGCCAGCAGGGCGCGCAGGGTCGGGTCTTCCATCTTGAAGGCGGCCGCCAGCAGCCCCACCGAGGCGAGCCCCACCAGGTGCCAGCTGATGGACAGCTGTGGAGGGACGCCGGCGATGGTGAACCAGCGCAGCACGGGGATCTGCTGCCCCTCGGGGAAGGTCTGCCACCAGGTGGCCAGGGTGCCCTGCTCCACCAGGAACAGGACGGCCCCCAGCGACAGCAGGGCCGCGCTGGTCAGCCCGGCGCGCAGTGGCCAGCGCCGGAACACGGAGACCAGGTGGGGGACCGCCAGCCAGGCGAAGGCCCCCAGCAGGTAGACCCCGGCTATGAACTTGGCCAGCAGGGCCAGCGCGAAGCAGAGCCCGGCCACGAAGGCCGGCAGCGGCCGGGTGAGGCCCTTGGAGCGCAGCAGGGCCCACAGGGAGCAGGCCACCATGGCGGTCAGGGGCAGGTCCAGCAGGAACTTGCGCGACAGGCAGATGATCAGGGGGGCGGACAGGGCCATGATGGCCGCGGTGAGCCCGGCGCCCTCGTCGGCCAGGCTGCGGCCCATGCCGTAGCAGGCCATTCCCAACAGGGCGAGCCAGGGGCCGAGGGACAGCAGGGCCGCGTCCACCGAGAAGCCCTTGGCCCAGGCGTACCAGGGCAGCGCCGCCAGGTGGGCCAGGGGAGGGAAGGTGGTCTGGGTGATGTGCAGGCGGTGGAGCACGCCCTGCAAGCCGTGCCCCTCCCAGCCGCGCCAGTAGGCCCAGGACTTGGTGAGCTGGTGCCACTCGTCCGAGTCGGGGGGCCCCATGTCCCAGTACACCCAGGAGGCCTGCAGCAGCCAGGCCCCCAGCACCACCAGCGAGGCCAGGATCGGGACAAGCCAGCGGGAGAGCGTGATCTTCATGGAGGGATCGTCTCGTGGATCTCGCGTTACCTAACCACCCTGCGGCCTGGGATGTTGCCCGCGGTCGCTGCAGGGAGCTGATCATGGCACAGAGGACCCTCCTCGCCCCTTCTCTTGCAGCTCTGGGCCTGGTGCTGGTCGCCGGCTGTCCTGGGCTGGCCGACGACAGCGGCGAGGCTCCCTGGGAGCCCCCCGCTGCGTCGGAGGACTGGGAGCGGGACCTGCTGCACACGGATCTCGCGGTGGACCTGTCCGACCTGACGGGTGTCGCCACCCTCACCGTGGCCGCGGCCGAGAGCACGGGCCTGTCCGTGGACGTGCAGGGTCTGGAGCTGCTGGACGTCTACGCACCCCAGGGCGAGCTGCGATGGGAGCTGTCGGAGGGGCGGCTCGACCTGGGCCTGCCCGCTGGGGGCGACGATGCCCAGGTCATCGTGGAGTACGGCTTCCAGGCCCAGGAGACCTTCGAGGGCTGGATGGACAGCGGGTCCACCCTCACCTGGCCCTACTACTGCGGGAACCTGTTTCCCTGTCATCCTCATCCCACCCAGGGCGGCACCTTCGCGCTGCAGCTCGAGGGCCTGGCCGACGGCGAGACCGCGGTCTTCCCCGAGACCATCCCGGGCGACGCGCCCTCGTACCAGCTGGCCTGGGCTGTGGGGGAGTACACGCTGCTGGACCTGGGCAGCACCAGCAGCGGGCTGGCGGTGCAGGCCTGGTACCGGGCCGGCCACGAGAGCTCCACCATCACCGGCACCGAGCACCTCACCGCCGCGTACCAGTGGTTCGAGGAGACCCTGGGGCCCTATCCCTTCGGCGAGGTCACCGGCTCGGTGGACGTGAGCTGGGGAGGCGGGGCCTACGGCGGCATGGAGCACCATCCCTTCTCCCACATCGCGGGGCCGGCCATGGGCGATCGCATCACCCACATCCACGAGGCGGCCCACGGCTGGTATGGCGACGGGGTGCGCCTCCGCTGCTGGGAGGACTTCGTGCTGTCCGAGGGCACCGTCACCTACCTGGCGGCGCGGGCCATCGAGGAGGTGGTGGGCGCCGAAGCGGCGGCGGAGGCCTGGTCCGAGTACCAGGGCTACCTGGACTACGCCGTGGCCAACGCCGAGCAGCTCGCCTGGCCCGACTCCTGCGACGAGCTGGACATCCTGGACGACGGCATCTTCTCCCTGCTGCCATACTACAAGGGCGCGTTCTTCTACCGGGCTCTCGCCGAGCAGGTGGGCGTGGACGCCCTGGACGCCGCCCTCGGCAGCTTCTTCCAGGCCTGGGTGGGGCAGGCGGCGGGTATGCAGGACCTGCTGGACCACATCGAGTCGGAGACCGGCTATGACCCGGGGCCCCTGGCCGAGGCCTGGCTGCGCAGCGAGGGCATCCCCGGGTGAAGCTCGCGCCCTGGTTGGTCTTCGCAGCGGGCTGCTCCCTGCGCGGCTGCAGCGAGGAGCAGGATCCTGTGCTGGCCGCTGTCGATCCCTCGGGCCGCTACGGCCACGAGACCGCGACGCTCACCCTGGCCGCCAGCGGGGACTCCATGGTGGCCTGCTACCGGTCCCTGTACGACGACAGCCGCCAGGACTGCGCCTGCCTGCTGCGCCTGCAGCAGGAGGCGCCGGGGCGCTGGATGTACCGGGAGGGGCCCCAGCCCGTGGAGCTGGTGCTGGAGTCGGACACCGTCAGCATCAGGTCCGAGGGGGGCGGTGCGTTCGACTTCGGCTGCTGCGGCACGGGCTGGAGCGGCGACCGCCTGCCCCGCGCCACCCGCCGGCCTCTGGGAAGCTGCCGGGCCCTGTCGCCCGCCACCAGCATGTCGCTGCCCGTACCCACCTTCGATATGCCCGAGGAGGTGGAGTTTCTCATCTACCAGGGAGACCGGGTCGAGGGACTGCGCCTGGCGGGCGCCTTCGACGAGTGGGTGCTCGGTCGCTTCTCTGGCCAGGAGAGCTTCGCCGGGCTGTTCCCGGCGGTGGAGCTGGACTGCGACCAGCCTGGCTGACAGCAGGCGACAGCACCCCGAATCTACTGCGACACGACATCCGTCCAGCAGCTCGCCGCCGCAGCGCGGCCTGTTCAGTCGCCTGCTGTGACCGTCGCGTCAGACCTGGTCCACCACGTAGTCCACCTGCTCGCCGGCCACGTCGGCGGCTTCGCGGGTGTCCGTGCAGAGCACCACGCGATTCCGACCCACGTCCTTGGCCGTGTACAGCGCCAGGTCGGCCCGCCGCATCAGGGCGAAGATGTCGGCATCAGCGGGCTCCAGGGTGGCTGCGCCGATGCTCACCGTGAGCCTGATGATGGCGCCATGCCAGTTCACGCTCAGGCCCTCCACCAGCTGCCGGAAGCGCTCCGCCGCCTCGCAGGCCTGCCGGGTGCCGGTCTCCGGCATAAGAACGGCGAACTCTTCTCCGCCGAGCCGCCCGAAGCTGTCGGTGGAGCGCAGGGCTCCCACACAGGTTCGGCAGAGGGCCTTGAGGGCCTCGTCGCCCGCGAAGTGGCCCCAGGTGTCGTTCACCAGCTTGAAGTGATCCAGGTCGAGCATGAGCATGGAGAGGGGGCGAACGTAGCGCCGGGCGCGATCGAACTCGTGCTCCGCGCGGCGCAGCAGGCTGCGGCGGTTGGCCACGCCGGTGAGCGCGTCGGTGGTGGCCATGAAGCGCAGGTGGCTCTCCAGCTCGTGGCGCTCGGTCATGTCTTGGAAGACCACCACGGCCCCCTGGAACTTCTGGCTCACATCTCGCATGGGGGAGATGGTGACCTCGAAGTCCCGCAGTTCCCCCGCGACCTTTCCGCGCAGCTCGAGCATGGCGTCTTTGTCCGGGCCGCCCGTCAGCAGGCCGTCGATGGGGGGCAGGAAGGGCACCAGCTCGCGCGCGTGGGATCCCACGTGGCTGTCGGCCCTGGGCCGGCGGCGGATCTCGGTGGGCACATCCTCGGCGGATCCGCGCGGCTGGGCTGGACGGTCCACGTCGGCCACCAGCCGGATGGCCTCGCTGTTGAGGTTGCGCACCCGGCACTCCGAGTCCAGCAGGAATGCCGGGCTGGACAGGCTCTCGAAGATGGTGAGGTAGGCGTTCTTCTCGTTGACCAGCTCGCGGCTGTGGGCCTGCAGGGCTTCCACCACCTCGGGCTGGCTGCGGTCTGTCCACTCCTGGCAGAAGCCGATCTCGATGCGGTCGAACAGGCGCTCCAGGGAGGTGCGCGCCTCGTCGTGGTCGAGGGAGCCTTCGAAGTGGCGATCCACCAGGTCGAGGTAGGCCTGGCGGTAGTACTTGAACAGCCCCATGAACATGGGCAGGTCCACGCCGCGCTCGCGATGGCGGCGGGCCTCTTCGATGCCGAACACGAGGCTGGGATCGTTCTCGAGGTCCAGGTGCGGGCTCAGCTCCACCGCGCCGTCATGGAAGCGCAGGCCCGCCATCACCGAGCGGGTGATCCCCTGGATGAACTGGCGCCAGTCGGCTTCCAGTGTCGGTGCGTATCTCGTGTAGCCCCGGCAGTGGGCGTAGTGCAGCACGCGAGCCACCAGCCAGTCCTCGGCCGCCCGCAGCAGGCGTGCCAAGGTGACGGGCCAGCTGGCCCCGCCGGTATCGCAGGTCAGGAGGGTCGGAACCATAGCGTCAGGTGATGCGTATCGGCCGCGGAGGGGCTGGACCGAAGTAAAACTTGGTCACCGACCGGAGGCGTCACAGGTGGCCCGAGACCTCCGGTCTCCCCCTGGTTGTGACGCCTCCGGGGCCCTCCGAG
>CAZEJJ010000234.1:0-9693 GCA_964512185.1 uncultured Enterobacterales bacterium
CGGTCCACCGCCTGCGGCGGCGGCTTTCGCCCCAATGCTTCGCATTGTCGCTACGACATGAACCGGCGGCAGGTCTGCCGCCTCTTTCCCGAGGGCTCCTAGCCCGGTGGAGCTGCTGCTCGCCATCGGCCTGCTGGCCTTGCTCTCCGGCTTCCTCTCGGGGCTGTTGGGCATCGGTGGCGGCATCATCATGGCGCCGCTGCTGCTGTTCGGGCCGCGCTGGCTGGGCATGCAGCCCCTGTCCATGCACACGGTGGCGGGGCTGACCATCGTGCAGAGCCTGCTGGGCTGCCTGGCTGGCGCCCTCTCCCACCGGCGCTACCGCTTCGTCTCCGGGCCGCTGGTGTGGGTGATGGGGGTGAGCATCTTCCTGGCCGCGGCGCTGGGCGGGGCGCTCTCCGCCTGGCTCTCCGGCGAGGCGCTGCTGCTGGTCTTCGCCGCCCTGGCCCTGGTGGCGGCGCTGCTGATGTTCCGCCCTCAGCGGGACGACCTGGAGGCGCCCGAGGTGGATCAGCTCAGCTTCAGCCGGCCCCGGGCCGCGGCGGTGGCGGCCGCGGTGGGGCTGCTGGGCGGCATGGTGGGCCAGGGGGGCTCCTTCCTGCTCATCCCGATGATGATCGCGGTGGTCAAGGTGCCCACCCGCATCGCCATCGGCAGCAACCTGGGCATCGTGGCGGCTTCCTCCGCCGCCGGCGTCGCCGCGAAGGCGCTCACAGGGCAGATCGAGTGGCTGCTGACCATCCCGGTGGTGCTGGCGGTGCTGCCTGCGGCGCGCCTGGGTGCCTGCGTGAGCAAGCGCCTGCCGGTGCGCACCCTGCGTCTGCTGCTGGCCGCGCTGATCCTGGTGGCCGCCCTGCGACTCGGCAGCGAGGCGCTGGCGCTGGGGTGGTGAGGGGCTGGTGTCAGCGCAGGTTGAAGAAGAGGTCGTTCAGCTCCTCTTCTGGCACAGGCTCGGCGTCGGGCATCAGGCGCCTGGCCCGCTCGATGGCCTGCTCGCGCTGCTCGGGGGTGAGGCGCGGCGGGCGCTCCCGGCGGGGAGCTGGGGTCCGCTCCTCCGGCTCCTCCTCGGTGTCCTCGGGCTCTTCTTCGGCCATGGGGCCTCCCTGCTCAGCCAGCGCCTGCTGGTCGTCGGCCGACCGCCTCAGGCGGACTCCTTCGGACGACCCACGCGCGGGGGGATGTTGCCATCCTCCTCGAACTGCTCGAGGAGCGCCCTCACGCGGGCGTCACGCTCGGCCTCACGCTTGGCGTCTTCTTCTTCGGTGTCGGCCTGCATGTGGCGGATCAGCTTCTCCATCGTCTCCTGGGCCACCTGCTCGAGGGCTGTGGGATCGCGCTTGGGCTTGCTCATGAAGGGCTCCGTCCGAAGATCCGCCGGTATGACTCGAGGATAGCCTCCTGGATCTCGGGTGGCTGGTCATCCAGGAACTTGAGCGCGTTCTCCAGCGCTCCGCGGGCCACGATGGTGGGGTCCCGCCCGGCCGCCCGCTCATCCTCCACGTAGTCCTCGAGGATCTGAAGCGAGGCCTCCAGCGCGGCCTGCTTGTCCGGGGCTGCGCCGAGGTGCTGGGCCTCCATGGGGCCGTCCGGATTGAGCTGCCGCATGTCGGGGAAGATCTTCTGGCTCTTGTCGGTGAACGCGGCCCGGTTGACCTCGCCCGGCGCGACGCCGAATGCGACCGCCTGGTCCTCTGCGACGGCCCGCTGGTACTCCTCCGACTCCATGAAGCGCCGCACCTCGGTGGCGCCGTCGCAGTAGGAGTTGATGAAGGTCAGCACGTCCACCACCCGGCCCTTGCTGGCCGCGCGCTCCAGCACCCCCTTGTAGCGCGTGATGGGGTCGGCCTCGGCGTAGCCCACGACCACCTTGAGCCCACGGGCCTGGGCCGCCTTCAGGATCCAGGCGTTCTCCAGCGCGTCACCCTCGCCCGCGGCGTCCCACACGGCGCCGAAGGTGGCCTCGTCGCCCATGCCGTCCTTGACCGCCTGGGTGAGCACGCTCTTGCCCGCGCCGCAGCCGCCGTTGGTGATGAGGATCTGCTTGCGCGGGTCCTCGTCGGGCAGCGCCGCCAGCTCATCCAGCCGCGCCGTGAACGCGAGCCGCGCCACGGCCACCGCGCTGGGGTGCAGCGCGTGGTTCTGTTCGAGCCGGAACTTCCGCTCCGCCTCGTCGGCCGGCTTGCTGTCGGGGCCATAGTCCGGCATCAGCCGCTTCATGGCGTCGACCTCGAAGATCGGCTGGTCAGCGTTGCCGATGCCCTGCGCCAGCAGGAGCGCGCGCTCCTTGGCCAGGCGCGGGTTGGCCTGCACCCAGCCGGCGAAGGCCGACTCCGCCTCCCGCTCCTCGGGCGAGAGCCGCTGCTGCCGCGGCACGCCCTGCTGGCTGAGCTGGGCGGTCAGCTCGTCGGCCGAGGACTCCGGGTCGAAGAAATTGGTGTGCAGGCCGATGAGCGGGGTCTCGCCCTGCTTGGGCTGGGTCACCGGCCGGCCGGGCTCAGGCGCCGTCCGGTCAGGCCCGGTGCTGGCGTTGTCCGGGCTGGCGCCGGCCTTGGAGGGCTCGCGATCGCGCTGGGACGAGAGGCTCACGGCCTGCTTTGCCCACCGGAACGCGCCGCTGAGCTGGTCCCAGATCTTGGCGATCCAGCCTTTCTTCAGCTTGCTCTCGGGCAGGTCCTGCTCCGCGTCCAGCTCCGGGCCCGAGGGTCCAGCGGCCCCTGGGCTCGCTTCGTGCCCGCCACCCGGGCTCCTGGGGGGAGAGGACGGCCCAGCGTCCTCGTCCGCGGGCCGACGCATCGGGGCCCGGCCCTTGCTGGCCTCGTCCTGGGCCATGCTGGCCAGGTGGGCCACCTCGAAGCGGGCCTGCTGCTCCTCGCTCAGCTCGCCCCAGCGCAGGATCTTGCGGCTCTTGCCGGTGGGATCGTCGGGATCGGGCACCGTGATGCCCGTCTCGCCGTTCACGAAGCGCGCCAGGATGTCGGAGGCGAAGCCGTACTCCTTGGAGATGTCGGTGGACATGACGCCCTGGGCGTCGGTGGAGAGCACGGTCTTCACGTCGTGGTACAGCAGCGTGAGCAGGGGGTGCTCGTCGAGGCGGGTGCCGCCGGGATCGCCGGGGCGGCCCAGGGCGCCGGTGACCAGGTTGGAGCCGATGTTCACCTCGGCGATGACGCCGAGATCCGCCATGAGCCGGATCTGCTCCTCGGTGGCCTGGGTGACGTGGCCCAGGCGGATCTCCACCGCCCCGGCGGGCGGTGGTTCGTAGGTGCCCGCGTCCTTCATCTGCTCGAGGCGCGTGAGCAAGAGCCCCAGGTTCTGCTGGGCCACCTCGCCCTGCCGCGCGTCGCCCTCGACCCCCAGGCGGCGCTGGGCCTCGGTGCCCGAGTAGCCCTCGCCCACGTGGGGGCGCAGCACCAGGCGGCGGCCGGAGAGCTCGGCTTCGGACTGCAGGATCTTGAAGGCCTGCTCCATGAAGTCCATGCCCTGCTCGTTCCAGCGCCCGGCCTCGGGGCCGCAGATGTCCACCCCGCCCACCATGTCGGGCACCTTGTCGCCGGGCCTGTGGCCGGGGCCGAACAGCAGCGCGCGCAGCTTGTCGTCCTCGAAGCCTTGGCCGCCCTCGGCGAACTGGTGGGTGAGCAGCTGCGGCAGCATGCGCACCTTGACGCCCAGCTCGTCGCCCAGGTCGGCGAAGTCCTCCTGGCTCATGCCGGCGGTGGAGATCTTGCCCTGCAGCTCGGCGTAGGTGACCCCCTGGGCCCTGAGCTCCAGCAGGGTGTCGCGCACGAACTGCTCGGCGCGGCCGTCGCCCTTGACCTTGTCGATCAGCACGCCCCGCGCGTCGTAGGTGAAGTCGAAGGGCATCTCGTTGCTGGCGGTCATGACCCGGTGCAGGGCCGCCATGGGATCGGCGTCGGCGGCCGGGTCGTTGAGCATGGCGCGGATCAGGTCCGTGGCCGGCTGCTTGTGGGGCTCGTTGTGCTCGGCCTCGGGATCGGGATCGTTGAAGCTGTCGCGCAGCAGCTCCAGGGTCTTGGTGGCCGCCAGCTCGGGCTGGTGCTCGAGATCAGGGAAGACCAGGGCGGGGAAGTCCTCGGCCTTCAGGATCCCCTTGAAGTGGTTGTGCAGCTCGGCCACCCCCTCCACTTCGACGCGCGTGCCGAAGGGCCGCGGATCGAGGCCGATGCGCTGGGCGGCCTCGGCCTCGCTCTCGCCGGCCTTGAGCACCGCCTTGACGGCCTCCTGCTCGCGGCCGGAGAGCTTGGCGGCCTTGGCCAGCACCGCCACGTCGTGGTCGGCGTTGAGCGAGGCGAACAGCTTGAAGTCGAACACGCCGTCGTTCTGCTCGCGCAGGGCGCGGATGCGGCGGGCCTCCTTCTTGGAGAGCCCCGCCTTGAGCAGCGCGCCCTGGTCGGCCTCGTCCAGGTCGAGGGTCTTGGCCCTCTTGGGTGCGGGCGCGGGCGGCGCCACGCCACCGCCGTCGGGAGCTGGCGGAGCCGGCGGCCTGCCCGGAGGGCGGGCCATGGCCACGGCGGCGTCGGCGGCCAGCTCGAGGGCGTCGTCTCGATCGCCGCCCGGGCGTGGCACGGGGGGCGCGCCCTCTTCGCGCAGCGTGTCCACCCGGCTGCGCAGATCCTGGATGCCCACCTCGAAGTCCTCGGGGCTGGCGCCGTTCAGGCGCCCCAGGTCGTCGATGATGTCGCCCACCGCCTTGTACTGGGCGTACTCGTCGTCGGAGACGCTGGCCTTGGCCTGGCTCCTGCGCTGCTCGCCCTCTTCGGAGTAGCCGCCGTCGCTGGTGTAGAGGTAGCGGTTGTTGGCCACGTCGGCGATGTAGTCGATGTCGTCGATGCTGTACTGGTTGGCGATGCAGTACTCGGACTCGACGATGGACTTGTTGGGGGTGGCGTTCAGGCGGGCGTAGGCCTCGGGCTTGAGGCGGATCATGAAGCGATCCCCAGCCAGCAGCTCGTCGGCGTAGCCGTGGGTGGAGGGTCCGAACGCCGAGGTGGGGAAGACCGGGTTGTCCCGCATCTGCGGCTGGATGTTCTGCTTGACCTGCAGCTGGCCGTCGTCGTCCCGCGTGGGGCGGAACTCGCCCTCTGACTTGCGGCAGTTGTAGACCGAGCGCAGGTAGTCGATCATGGCGCCGTGCTTGGACACGGCCTTGTCGGGGTCGGTCATGGCCTGCATGGCGCCCAGGGAGATCACCCGCTCGTGGGCCAGCAGGCGGGTGAGCTCACCGGGGGCGATGAGCCGCACCTGGTCGGTGTCCTGGTCCACCAGGGAGCGCCAGCTGTCGTCGGAGCCGCCGTCGAGATCCGCGGTCACCCGGCGCTTCTGCTGCTGCAGGTGGCTGAGCTCGTCCTGGGGGCTGCGGCGGGCGGTGGCGGGCGGCACCTCGGGCGCGGCGGGGGCCGGGGCGCCCGGAGCCATGAAGGGCGCGGGGGCCATGTCCGGGGTCTGGGCGCCGCGCCGCTCGTCGGCGCGCAGCTCGTCCATCTCGATGACCACGGTGCCGTCGTCTTCCACGAAGCGCTTGCGCACCTTGAACTCGACGCCCGGCTTGAAGAGCACCTCGTTCTCGAGCTCGCCTTTGCCGGACAGCTGCGTGATGTCCTTGCCGGTGCGCGAGCCGATGACGAACTCCACCCGACCCGCGCCCGGGGCTCCGAGCTGGGTGTCGTACTCCATGGAGGTGCTGGTGTAGGCGCGCTCGGTGACGGTGGCCCCGGGCTGGTAGACATCGGTCCACTCGCCGTCCTTGCAGCGGCGGAACACCACCCCGCGGAAGTCGGGGAGCTTCTCGAGGGCCGAGCTGGTGACGGCGATCTGCCCGCCGAAGTCTCCTGCCAGGTCGGGGGCCTCGCCCCGCAGGACCATGTTGATGTCGGAGTAGTCGTTGCGGCTGTAGGCGTACATGGCCACGGCTTCTTCGTGGGTGAGGCCATGCTCGGCCACCAGCGCGCGCAGCTCGGGGCGCTCGGCCAGGAGCCTGTCGGTGTCGCGCACATAGGTGTCGTAGTTGAGGTTCTTCTCCTGGAAGTCGGCGATCTGCGCGGGGGTGGGATCCCGGCCCCGGCGGGCGCGGTCGAGGTCGGGCTCCTCGGCGGGCTCCTGGACCGCCGGCGCTGCGCGGGTGGGGCCGCCCTCGAAGCGGATGCCCAGCGACTCGGCCAGGGAGCCGTCCAGGGAGATGCTGGCGGAGGTCTCCAGGTAGGCGCGGGCGGCCTCGGCCGCGGGTCCGGAGAAGCTCAGGGTGAGATCGGGCTTGTCGATGTCCAGGTGCGAGGTCTTGATGGACAGGCCCGGGAAGAGATCCTCGGCGTCGGAGATCAGCGCCCGCACCGCCAGGTTGCGCTGCTGGTCGAGGGCGTCCACCACCGCGTGGTTGCCGCCCCTGGCGAAGGTGGTGTAGGCCGCGGCGAAGTCGCCGCCGAAGCTGTCGAGCAGCTCACCCGCCAGCTTGAGGCGCTGCTCGTGGCTGTCCTGGGCGGCGATGCCCTGGTCGATGGCGCGGCGCTTGCCGGGATCTTCGAAGACCGCCAGCGCCGCGGCTGGATCGCGGGCCGCCAGGGCCTGGGCGTCGTCGTCGGAGAGCACCTCGCGGATACGGGTGGGGGCGGGCTCGTGCTCGTAGGCTTCGGGTCCGGGGGCCCTGGGTGGGAGCGCCATGTCCGGAGCCTGGGGCGCCAGCGACGACGGGCCACCCACATCCGAGGCCTTGCGGGCCTCCCACTCGTCGCGGCCCATGGCAGCCTTGCCGTCGAGCACGAACTCCTGCCAGCCGCGCACCTTGTGGTCGATGGCCACGTCCTGGTAGCTGTCGGCCTCGGGCAGCACGTTGATGCCGTGGATCTCGCCGCGGGCGGCGGGATCGATGAGGTCGCCGGCCTGGGACTCGTCGGTGATGTACCCGTTCTTGCGGATGGAATCGACGATCTCGCGGGCCTTGGCGGGCTCGAAGCAGTCCGGCGCGTTCTGGGCGCCGATCTTGCCCGAGCGCCACAGCTCGTAGAGCTGCCCTACGGTCTCGCCCTGGGCGCCCGCCACGTCGCTCAGCTTGAGCTTGCCCATGTCGCCGGACTCGACGATGTGCATCAGCGCCGTGAAGCGGTGGGTGCTGCCCTGCAGGTCACGCGCGACGCCGCCCTCGGCGCCGTCCCAGAGCACGTCTTCCAGCTGCTTGGTCTTGGCCTGCAGGGTGATCTTCTTGTCGCCGAAGTTGGTGAACTCCTCGAACTCGGGGTCGTCCACCTCGACGCCCAGGCGGGCCATCACGGCGCCCACAAACGCCTTGCGGTCGGCCTCGGGCATGCCGTCGGGGAAGTTGAAGGTGACGTCTTCGTCGCGGCGGGCGGCGCGGGCGGCTTTCTGTACGCCGTCCTCGGTGTCGTACAGATCGGTGCCGCGGATCTTCTCGCGGCCCTCGCGGCCCTTGGGCTCGGACAGCCCCACCTGGGGGGCGGGCTCGGCGGCGCCCGCGTCGGGGGAGCCGGGGCGCACAGAGAGGTCTGGGGGCCCCTCGTCATCGTCTTCACTGCGACGCGTCGGAGCGGCGGTGGTGGCCTGAGGTTCGAGATCGGGGGCCTGGGCTGCATGCCTGGGTGCCGCGGACTCGGACAGGGGCTCCGGCAACGCATCGGGGTTGTGGTAGACGATGCGGCCGTCCTTGGTGATCAAGGCCAGCTTGGTCTCGGTGTCGCCTTGGGCGCGCGCAGCGCTGCGCAGCCCTCCGGGAGAGGCGGCGATGTCGTCCAGGGTGGTGCGCAGCTCGTTGAAGAGCTTGTGCAGGGCCTTGTGCACGTCCACATCGCCGTGCTCCAGCTTGCCCGCGCGGTGCTTGGCCTTGGAGCGCCGCCCGCCGATGGAGACGGTGTCTTCGGGCATCTCCAGCAGGTTGGAGCGGGTGTGATCGCCGCCCATGTACAGGGGGATCACGTGGTGGATCGCTCCCCCACCGGCGTCCTCCACCTGGTCGCGGTAGCCGAAGGCGCGCAGCAGCGTGGTGCCCTCCACCAGGTTGATCTCGTGCTTGGCCAGCCGCTGCAGCAGCTCCTCTACGTCTTCCACCGCCATCTTGCGGCCGGCGACCTCTACGGGTTCTTTGTTGGTCTCGCCATCGCCGAGCTTGTTGCGCTTGCCCGCCGCGGCGCCTGCGGCGGCCTCGTCGCCGTCGATGACCGTGGTGCCGTCGGGGGTGCCACGCAGGGCCAGGCGCACCAGCTGGTTGAGGCGCGTGTATTTCTCCTGCCCCAGCGCTTCGGCCAGGGTGAGCGCGTCACCCTGGGCGTTCTTGAGGGCGGTCACCTGGACGGGGACTACGGCCGCCACCTCCACCGACTCGTCGCCGATGGCGATCTTCTGCCCCTCGAGGGCCTTGGCCTTGTTCCAGGTCTCGCCGCTGGTGCCGCCGTCGATGAGCTCGTCGACCCGGTCGGCCAGCGTCTTGCGCGCGCTGCGCAGGCCCGGGACGATGCGCCCATCTTCCACGTGCAGCGGCACCATCTCGTCGCCGCTGCCAGCCTTGCGGCGGATGGTCTTGTCGCTGGCGACGCTGTAGCCCAGCTCCCTCAGGGCCTGCTGGGTCTCGGCGGGGATGGCGCCGTCCGCCGCGATCTCCACCCCGAAGATGCCGGCTTTCTGCACCTTGTTGTAGTTGGGGGTGTCCGACCAGGTGTCGTCGTCGTCGTCGGGAGCCACCGCGGGTCGGGCGGCGGGCGTGGCCGTGGCCGTGGATTCGTCTTCGTCGGCCGCGGCGGCCATGGGGGCCAGCTTGGTGGTGGTCTTGCCACCAGCCGTGGCGTGCTCTGCGTCGGCCTTGGCGCCCGTGCCTGCATCGGCGGCGCTGATGGCGGCGCTGGCCTTCTTGCCCACCTTGCCGCGGCCGCGGTCGGCCGCGATGGCCGAGGGAGACAGGCCGTCGAGATCGAAGCCGTGCTCCTTGGCCTTGATCACCGCGGCCTTGGAGTAGGCCTGCTGGGGCTTGGCGAATGCCTTGGCCTTCTCGGCGGCCACCACCTGGTCGGCCACCGATCCATCGCCCAGCTCGAAGTCCACCTGGCCGTGCCTGGCCTGGGCGACGTGCCATTCGAGCTGCTTGAGGTTGCCGGCGCTCACCCCCCAACCTTCGGGGGCGGTGAGCTTGGGCAGCATCACCTCCACGCCGGCATCGAGGGACATGGGGTAGGCGCCGCTCTTGTTGGCCAGGCTGGGGTTGATCTCCTTGAGGGCCTGGGCCCAGTCCGTGCTGCCGTCGGGCTTGACGGGCATGGCCTTGTTGGACTCTTCGTAGATGGTCTGCAGGCCCTTCCAGTTCTGCTGCGCCAGGTCCTCCCAGCTCTTGCCCACGTCCAGGGTCTGCTTGCCCTCGATGTAGGCCACGTTGAAGTCCTCCATCAGGCCCTGCTCGTGGGAGACGTGCTGGGCGTTGGAGTCCTTGCGGGCCTCGGAGCGGATCTGGACGAATTCCTTTTCGGGCGGATCCACGGCCGGGTCGTAGTTGGGGTTCTTGACCTGCTGGGCGCCGTCCTCGTAGCGATCCGCCAGGCCCCAGATGGCGTGGGCCAGCTCGTGGGCGATGACCATCTGGCGGTACTTGTCGTCGGCGGGGGTGTCGGGGCCTTCGGTGTACAGGGTGTCCGACGATGCGCGGCCCTTGCCCTTCTCGACGTTGATCGTGGTGGGCTCGACGCC
>CAZEJJ010000235.1:0-9656 GCA_964512185.1 uncultured Enterobacterales bacterium
AAGTATCTGGCCGCCCAGCAGGGTGGGCAGGTACTTCTGGGCACGGGCACTAGAGATACCGCAGCCAGCCCCAGCCGCGCTGGCCCCGGCGGCGGCGCTTGAGGTCCGCCCAGTCGCGGCAGGGCAGGTACAGCAGGGCCAGCACCAGCACCCAACCCAGGTAGGCGCGGCCCAGCGAGGGCGCCAGCACACCCAGGCCCGACCAAGCGCCGCTCTGCACCCAGGCCCAGGCCAGGGCCAGGCTGTGCACCACGGGAATGTGCAGCAGGTAGAAGAACATGGGCACCGAGCCGAACAGGCGCAGCAGCAGGGCCAGCGGACCGCGGAGGCGCTCCAGCAGAGGCAGCAGCAGCAGGGCCGGGCCCAGGGTCATCAGCAGAAACTGCAGCGAGGGCGGGTACTTGCTGGTGTCCAGCACCGACAGGGCCGACCAGAGCACCCCCCGCTCCTGCAGCGCCCAGGGCTGCGGCTCACCGTACAGCCCGGGGAGCCGCAGCAGCAGGAAGGCGCCCACCAGCGCGAGCCCCAGCCAGGCGATGCGCCCGCGCAGCCTGCCCTGTTCGTCCACCAGCAGCGGCGCCGCCGCCCAGCCCAGGGCCATCACCCCCAGCCAGGGCACCGCCGCGTAGGAGGCCCCCACCGGCAGCGAGCCCAGCTCGAAGCTCACCTGAGAGAACAGCAGCCCGAAGGGCACCCCCAGCGCGCCCAGGTCGGCGGGCGCGATGCCGGACAGCAGGTCGTGCCCCAGGGTGATCACCACCCCCGCCACCAGCGGTGCGTGGCGGTGGACGCGCACCAACAGCGCCAAGCCCACCATCGAGGCTCCCAGGGCCCAGATCACCAGCAGTGAGACGCTGCGGTAGCCGAACTGCCAGCAGGCGTTGACCACCGTCACCTCCAGCAGGATGAGCCACAGGCCGCGGGTCCACAGGAAACGGCTGGCCACCGGCGCGGAGACACGCCGGGCATACAGGGCGGCGCCGACCCCCGCCAGCAGCACGAAGGTGGGCGCGCACAGGTGGGTGATCCAACGGGTGAAGAACCAGGCCGGGGTGGTGGACACGAGGTCGAGGGGGTCGCCGACCCGACCCAGGAAGGCGCGGCTGTGATCCAGCACCATCAGCACCATCACCAGCCCGCGCAGCCGGTCGATGCCCGCGTTGCGCGCGGCGCTCACCGGGCCTCCCCCACCCCGGGAGGACCCCGCCAGCGGCCGGCGGACAGCTGGGAGTGGTAGACCCCGAGCGTCACCAGGATGGCCACCGTGATCACGATGCCCGCTGCGGTGAAGTACATGGACAGCGTGATGTTGGTGGCCAGGGCCTGGGCCCGCAGCTCCGCCGCGGTGCTGGAGACAGACGAGAAGCCCCGCAACAGCAGCAGCATGCTGGCCGCCCCGCAGAACAAGGGCAGCACCACCGAGGCGTACTGCAGCGGCTGCGCCCAGCGGGCCTCGGGGTAGCGGCGGTGCAGGTGCCGCGCCCAGAAGAACGCCACCAGGGCCAGGGGCAGCATGCCCGGGGTGGCGGCTGGCAGGTTCATCGGGGCTCCACGGGAAGGGGGTGAGAGCCTAACAGCGTCGCAGCTGCCCGCCCCGGTGCGCTGGGACGCGATCCTCGACTGGGACACCGCGGGCGGTCCCCCCGGCGGTCGGACCCTGTCCACGGTGAGCTGCGCGATGGCTTCGTCGATCGCCTGGTCGGCCATGGCGTCTTCGCGAGCCCCGATCCACCGGACGGCTCACCGCGCACCGCAATGGATCCCGGGTCGCGCCAGCCACCACTCCCCAGGCGAGCACCCATGAGCATCCTCGCCACCACCCTCCTCGCCGCGCTGGGCTGCGCGCCCATCGAGGCGCCGGTGCAGCCGCTGTCGGCTCCGCCAGCGCCGCCGACCATCCCACCCGCCTTCACCATCGATCTGCCCGCGCCCCTGCTGCCCCACTGCCTGTACGGCCTGGACCCCCACGACGAGGCCGTGCGCCCCCACCCGCGGGGACCCGCCGCCCAGGGCTACCGCATCAGCCCGGGCAACCGCCTGCACCTGCTGCGCTACCTGGGCTTCGAGCGCGGCGACCTGCTGCGGTCGGTCAACGGCGCCCCCCTGGGCACCGCGGAGCGCTACTACGCGGCGCGCCAGGCCATCGAAGGCCACACCACCTGCAGCTGGCTGCTGCTGCGCGAGGGCCAGCAGCTCCACCTGCAGGCAAACATCGTTCAACAGGAGGCGCCGCCCCTGGTGCTGGAGCGCGACGCCAGGGGCACGGCCACCGCCGTCTCTCGCCAGACCCTCTGGCAACGCCTGTCGGATCCCTACGCCCTGGGCCGCTACAGCTCGGTGCTGGCCATGCGCTTCGAGGACGGGGTCTACGTGGTGGACAGCGGACTGCAGGCCCTGATGGCCGAGCTGGGCTTCGATCCCCTCGACCACCACCAGCTCATCGACGATCAGCCGCTGCTCAGCTCCCTGGACCTGCTGCTGGGGCTCGAGAGCATGCTCAGCCGGGACCGGGTCCGCTGGCAGATCCAGCGCGACGGCGAAGAGCTCACGGTGGAGCTGGAGATCCGCGGCGGCGCAATCCCGCTGCCCGCCGTCGAGCAGCTCGGGGCTCAGCGCCCGGCGCCGTAGCCGGGCACGAAGAAGTGGTGCACGTCGCGGTAGTCGCGGCCCACGGCCACGCTCAGCTCCCGCGCCCCCAGGTCGTAGACCGCCGACCACTGGGTGTGGGACAGCTGCGCGCGATCCAGCAGATCCATGGCCTCTCGCGGGCTCAGATCCCCTCCCGACCCTCCCAGGGTGGCGCGCGCGGTCTCGAAGCGATCGTGGCCGTGGTCGGGCTGCATAGTGCGGGTCATGCAGAAGTTGGTGGCCGCGCTCCAGGGCCCCTCGTTCCAGATCACCGCCATCTCGCCGTCCAGGAACTCCACCACCGCCGAGCGCCCCTCGGCGTCGGCCAGCAAGAAGTGCACGTGTGGGCCGGGTGAGAACACCAGGTTGTGCCGTCGCCAGATGGCCAGCGCCTCTCCCACGGTGCGGGCCCGGTCCAGAGCCAGCCGCATGGCCACCAGCTGGTGGACGCTGGGCAGGGCTGGATCGAAGGGGGGCTCGGCCTGGGGCACCTTGGCCATGCCCACCGCCAGGCCCTGCTCGTTCATGCCGTCGAAGGGCAGCAGGGGGGTGGCCAGCAGCCGCAGCTTCTTGGCGAGGGGGATGGGAGCCGCGAAGTCCTGGGCGCTGAAGCCCAGGTAGCCGATGTCGATGATGCTCAGCGAGGCGTAGCCGTCCGGCGGGTCCGCGCGCAGCACCAGGGCCGGGCTGTCGTACCAGTCGAAGTTGCGCCCGAACAGGCCGGCCTCGCCCCCCTCGTGGGCTACGAAGAGCGTGCAGGCGGGATCTTCCAGCGAGCCACCCAGGGCCTCGTAGACGGCCAGCATGCGCTCAGCATCCGTGGGCAGCCAGCCGTAGCCGCCCTGCCAGTCCATGAACAGCAGCGGGTGCTCGTCGAGCACCACCAGGCTGTCCAGGCTGGCCATGGGCCTGCGCGCCAGCAGCAGGCCCACCAGCACCAGCAACGCGGCGAGCCCCAGCAGGCCCGCACAGAGGCGCGTGAGACAGCCAAAGCGCCGTCGTTGTCGAGCCATGCCTCGCGCTCCCTGGCCAGGTTCACTCTGAGGGTAACCCCGCAGAACCCAGGCTACGGCCCGTCCATGCTCACCCACCCCGACGCCGAGCGCGACCACTTCCCGGCGGTGCTAAGCTGGCCGCAGGAGGCCCCATGACCCGCTCCCTGCTGCTCCTCGCCCTGCCCGTGCTGGCGGGCTGCCCGCCAGAACTCACCGCCGAAGATCAGCTGGTGGACGTGGCCGAGACCATGGGTGCCCTGCACGACGCCCTGGAGCTGGCGGTGGAGGCCGACGGCATCGATCTGCAGGACACCAGCCAGGCCAGCGCCAGCTTCGCGGGGGGCCACACCCTGAGCGATCCCATGGGGCTGCAAGGCAGCGCGGACCTCTCCTGGTCCGTGGTGCATGGATTCAACGAAGCCGAGGGCTCCCACGAGTGGGACTGGGTCATCGAGATCACCGACCTGTCCCTCACCACCGACCTGTCCCTCTACGAAGGCTCCGCCAGCCTCGAGGCCCGCGAGTGGCTCTGGGACAGCCAGGGCCGCGGTGACCACTTGGTCGGCAGCGTCTCCATCGACGGCGACAGCGCGGTGGACGTGGTCTACGACGCCGTCTGGTACGGCGACATCTACACCGTGATCGGTAGCATCGGCAGGTACGAGGTGGACTACCAGAACCCCGCCGCGAACCCGCCCTAGCTCAGCGCCCGTTGCATTTGGGGGAGCATAGGTCACGCAGATCACCGCCCGACCGCCTCCAGCCGGGATTAAGCTCTCCCGCGACTGTCGGCCCGGAGAGCCCCATGCGCCCCGCCCCCACGTTCCTCCTCGCCCTGACCCTCGTGGCCTGTCCCAAGACCCCGGACAAGCCCGAGGAGACCGCCGAGACCCAGCCCCCCGACACCCAGGAGACCGCCGCCCCCCAGGCGGATCCCTGCGCCGAGCAGGGCCTGGAGCGCCGCGCCTTCCAGGTGGTGGAGGAATCCACCGCCATGTACGCCACCGCCGCCGACTTCACGGTCACCACCCGCAGCGGTGACTGGTCGCTGCAGGAGAGCTGGACCGGCTGCGATGTCATCCTGCTGGTCCAGGACGGCCCCTCCCAGGCCAGCGGCTGGCCTACGGATCTCTGGGAGCGCGACGTGGACGAGCTCTTCGAGCGCCTGCCCCGCAACGTGCAGCTGCTGTTCATGTCCACCGCCACCAGCACCGACGCCATCGAGGCCAGCCTGGATCTGCTGCAGGGCCAGGTGGACAGCGAGCTGGCAGCCATGTCCGAAGAGGACCGCGCCTGGTGGGGAGGCCGAGTGCACTACGTCACCCAGCGCGCCCAGACCATCTCCGGTTGGGTGGACGACCTGATGTGGAGCCCCGGCTGGGGCGTGGGCATCGATCGCCTCCAGCGCATCCGCTACATCGGCTCCTACGCCGACCCCACCCGCTACCACTCCAGCTACGGCTGGTTCGAGCCCAACCTGTCCATGGTGGCCAACGAGGCCACCTACTACAACTACGAGGCCGAGCGCGAGGCAGAGCTCGAGGCCGACGACGCCCTGGTGGTCACCATCTTCGACGATGGCTACGTCAGCGGCAGCGACTACGCCGAGGTGGAGCTGCCCGACGCCAGCACCCTGTCCGGCTACGACACCCTCAAGATCGACGCCTTCATGGGCTGCGGAGGCGTGGGCGAGTACGGCTACTGCCCCGCCTGGGACTACATGGCCTACCTGTACGTCTGCGACATGCCCGCCGAGGACAACCCCTACGCAGACACCGCCTGCCAGCCCGCCGTCGAGGCCGTGATGGGCGAGTGCCACGCCGACGGCGAGGCCCAGGGCAGCGAGTGCAGCAGCGCCGAGAGCTGCGAGGACAAGAGCGGCGCCGTGTGGACCTGCGAGGGCTACGAAGAGTCCATCGCCGCCGACACCCTGGCCGGCAGCTGCGACACGCCCCTGGGTGAGGCCACCGAGGCCAGCTACAGCTGCAACACCGACGGCAGCGGCTACGACGACCTGAGCTGCGCCTGCGACACGGAGCTGGGGCGCTGGATCACCACCTACCACCGCGAAGGTCGCTGGGTGCACGACGTCTCACCCCTGCTGCCCCTGCTGAAGGACGGCGGCGCCCACAAGTTCCGCTTCAACACCACCGGCCCCTACACGCTGGACGTGGACCTGCGCTTCTCCGACGCCGGTGAGGACACCCGGGCCGAGGAGATCAGCCACCTGTTCTCAGGCTGCGACCTCACCGGCACCTGCAACGACAGCTACACCGAGCCCGCCACGGTGGAGATCCCCGCAGACGCCACCAAGGTGGGGCTAGCCACGGTGATCACCGGCCACGGCATGTCCGACCCCGGCAACTGCGCCGAGTTCTGCGACATGGACCACATCTTCACGGTGAACGAAGCCAGCGACGAGGAGGTGGTGGTGGACTTCCCCGACGCCGGCTCCACCTGGGGCTGCCTGGAGCAGGTGGCCGAGGGCACGGTGCCCAACCAGTATGGCACCTGGTGGTACGGCCGCGGCGGCTGGTGCCCCGGCAAGCACGTGCCGGTGGAGCTGCACGACATCACGGCGCTGGTCACCCCGGGTGAAGACGCGAGCATCACCTACCGTGTCGAACGCGACGGCAGCGACTACCAGGCCACCAGCAGCTGGGCCCACACCGACGTGGCCGCCTGGCTGGTGGTGGAGCGCTAGGGGGCGTCGGGAGAACCTCCCGTCGCCAGGTCGGGCTCTGCAGCGCGCAGGGCCCAGGCCTCGGGCCCTCCCGGCAGCAGCTCCTGCGCGCGGATGGCGTCCATGACGATGTCGGCCAGCAGGGCATTGCCGGCCACCGAGCAGTGCAGATCGGGCAGGTAGAGCTGCTCGTGCGGCACGCCGTCGGCGAGCTTCCCCTCGAAGACCTCGAGCACCGGCTGGAACGCGACCCCACGATCCTGGGCCACCGATCTCAACACGGCGTTGGCCTCGTTCTGGATGGGGTACTCCAGAAACAGCACCCGGGCACCCGCGGCGCGAGAGCGGGTCACCATGTCCTCCAGGTCGCCGCGCATCCAGGCGCTGGTCTCACGACGCTCCTCGTCCAGCAGGGGCACATGGCGCGCGGCGAGCTCGCTGCGGTCCGCGAAGCCCGCCAGGAAGTCGGAGCTGGCACCCTGGGTGCCCAACAAGCGGCTGGTGTGCACCAGGGCCGGATAGCAGCGCAGATCATCCGGATCCGCCTCGATGCCCCGACGCGACGCCAGCAGGGCCTCGCCGTGCGCGCTGCGGTGCGCGCTGGCGTTGGCCAGCCCGCAGTGGTTGCCCGAGTAGCTCGGGTCCATCCCGACGCCGCTCTTGAAGAGCTCGATGGCCTCTTCCACCCGGCCCCGGTGCAAGGCCAGCTCGCCCAGCCCGTACCACATGAGCGGATCCAGGTGCTGCTCCTCGAGACCCTGGTGCCAGGCGCTCTCCGCCTCCGGCAGGCGGCCGAGGGCGCGCAGGGCGAAGGCCTCGCCCCAGCGGAGCCGGGCGGGGGGCTGCCGCGAGGGATCCATGCCCGCCCGGAGCTGGCCCAGCGCCTGCTCGTAGGCCTGGCGGCGAAGCGCCGCTACACCCCTGGCCCAGGCCTGGGCGGCGCTCCCTTCGGCCTCCGGCAGCGGCCCCAGCCACGCCAGGCTGCGGTCCAGCGTGGAGTCGAGCTCGATCTCGCTGTGGGCATCGAAGGTGACAGCGGGGGTGCGCGCACGACGGCTGGTGGCCCAGGCGAAGCGCAGCAGCCGCAGGACCCGCAGCTCGTTGAGCGCCGTCTCCACGGTGGACCAGCCGCGCTCGCTCCAGCAAAAGCTGTAGTAGCGGTACAGGTTGAGGGCGTTGGAGCCGCCCGCGAGCACCACCACCAGGTCGAGCGAGAAGCGCTCCAGGCCGCCGATGAGGTTCTCGCGGATGATGGAGGAATTGGCGGCGGACATGCCCAGGTTGGCCACCACCACCGGGCTCCCCATCCTCTGTTCCAGCAGGCGCTGCTGCAGGACGCTGGGATAGTCGTTGCCCCCGGCGACCCCCAGGCCATCCGTGTAGGAGTCCCCCAACACCATGATCTTGGGGCAGTCCGCACAGGAAAGGGCCTCTTCGGGCAGCGGCCGCAGCGGTCCCAGCGTGGTCCAGTCGGACCTCCAGTAGATCCGGCTCGTGAACCTCAGCGAGACCTCACACACCAGCAGGACGAAGAGCAGGCCCAGACAGCAGGCCACCAGCGGCCCGCGCAGGCGGCCGGTGCTCCAGCGGGACGCGAGCAGGCGGGGAGGGGCAGAGGACACAGCGTATCGCAGCCTACCGCATGTTCGCTCTCGCGAACAGGGCGAGAACCGCGCTCACCCCAGCGCCGCCGCCACCCGCTGCAGCTTGCCGCGCACCTCGTCCACCAGGTCGTTCATGCCGGGGTTGTCCACCACCGAGAACATGGCGCGCGGGTCGATGAAGGACACCAGGATCTCCTCCTCTTCCTGCCGGACCACCACGTTGCAGGGCAGCAGCAGGCCGATGTCCGGCTCCGCCAGCAGCGCGCGGTGGGCCAGCGGCGGGTTGCAGGCGCCCAGGATCACGTAGGGACGAAACGGCACGCCCAGCTTCTGCCTCAGGGTGGCCTCGACATCGATCTCCGTCAGGACACCGAAGCCCTCCACCTTCAAGGCCGCGGTCACCCGCTCGATGGCCTGCGCGAAGTCCACCCGGCCCAGGCGGGCCTCCAGCCCGTAGCTGCATTCACTCATGCTTCACCTCTGGTTGAAATCCTAGGATACGCCATCTCTGCGGACTGTTGCGGACAGCATCCGGCGGGCCCCGAGATCCCCTGATAGAATGCCCGCGCACGCCCGGGCCTGGAGTCCAGGTGCGCCCCAAGACGCACCCCGATCCCGGCCACGAGCCGATCCCGAGGCACCCATGCCGCGTCCCTTCCCCGCCCCCTGCGGCTCCCGATTCCTGCCGCCGCTCGCCGCCTTGGCCCTGCTGGCCTCGGTGGGCCTGCCGCAGAGCGCCCGCGCGTCCTGCCCGAGCTCCGTCACCATCCTCGACACGCTCAATTGTTCATCGGACATCAGCGACCAGGTCACAGGCAGCGACCCGAGCCTGCTGGGCGGTAGCTCCTACCCCTACACCTGCGGCACGCCCTACGCGCCCCTGTACCAGCAGGCGGGCGAAGACGTGTACGAGTTCGTGGCCACCCACTCCGGGTCCGTCACCCTCGAGGTCACGGGTATGGACTGCGATCTCGACATCTACGTGCTGGACTCCAGCTGCGACTCGCAGACCGGCTGCCTGTCGGGCTCCACCGCCGCTGGCTCGGCCGACGACTCGGTCAGCTTCCCCGCCACCGCCGGGTCCACCTACTACATCATCATCGAGGCCTATGGCTACACCGTGGGCTCCTACTACAGCGGCTACTGCGGCTCGGGCGACGGTCACTACACCCTGAGCTTCGATGTCTCGGCGGGCACCGGCTGCCCAGAGGACTGCGACAACGGTCTGGACGACGATCTCGACACCGACGTGGACTGCGACGACAGCGACTGCGTGGGCGACCCGGTCTGCTGCGACGCCGACAACGACGGCTACGACGAGGACTCCTCCGACTGCCGCGGCACCGACTGCGACGACACCGACGTCACCATCTACCCGGGCGCCCCCGAGACCCCCTACGACGGCATCGACCAGGACTGCGACGGGCTCGACCTGGTGGACGTGGACGGCGACGGCTACAGCTCCACCATCGTGGGCGGCAGCGACTGCGACGACAGCGACGCCAGCATCTACGTGGGCGCCATCGAAGACGCCGACGGCGCCGATGACGACTGCGACGGCACGGTGGACGAGACCACCGAGTGGTACGACGACGACGGTGACGGCTGGGCCGAGTCGGGCGGCGACTGCGACGACGAGGTCTCGGCGCTGCACCCGGGCGCCGAAGAGACCTGCGACGGCACGGACGAGGACTGCGACGGCATCGTCGACGAGGGCACCGACTGCTACGACGACGACGGCGACGG